>NZ_JBIYEU010000011.1:0-111207 GCF_044909655.1 Enterococcus sp. UD-01
TCGCCTTGCGACATGTAATAATATACCAAGATTCTTGGCTCAGGTCAATTAAAATTTGCATTTTTTTCGAACTTTTTTTCGTTACCGATTGTTCCCTTCTTTCCATCCATTATTGTTCGGTTTTAGAAGAATTACAGGCGATTTTCGATCTAATTCTTAATTTTTAGTAACGTATTCTAAAATTCCTGTAACTTCTCCTTGTTTTTGTCATTTCTCCGCTTTTTTTGTTAAAATGGTGAAGAGGAATGCTACTATAGAATAATGGAGGAAATAAAGAAGATGAAAATTTTAGTTGCTGATGACGATAAAGAGATCGTTGAACTATTAAGTATTTATATTCATAATGAAGGATATGAAGTAGTAAAAGCTTACGATGGAAAAGAAGCTCTATCTAAAATCAGAACAACCTCTGATATTGATCTACTTATATTAGATATTATGATGCCTGTTATGGACGGCATGCAAGTGGTAAAAGAGCTACGGAAAGAATCTCAGATTCCTATCATTATGTTAACAGCTAAAACCACTGATATGGATAAGATCAAAGGTCTGGTAGCCGGAGCTGATGATTATGTAACCAAACCATTTAACCCCTTAGAGGTAATGGCAAGGGTCAAATCGATCCTACGCCGGAGTCAAATGCAGCTTAAAGCGGATGAGCCGGATATTTTGGAAATCGGTTCATTGGTTATTAACAAAGATTCACATGAGGTTAAAACTGTTGATGGGAAAGAAATTCAATTAACTGCTTTAGAGTTTGGAATTTTGTATCTGTTAGCTAGTCATCCAAATCGTGTATTTAGTGCCGATGAAATTTTTGAGCGTGTATGGCAGCAGGAAAGTATCGTTTCCGCTAAAACAGTAATGGTTCACGTAAGTCACTTGAGAGATAAAATTGAAGAAGCAACCGGTGGAGAAAAAGTCATTCAAACAGTTTGGGGAGTTGGATATAAAATCGATGCTCGTTAGACAAAAAAAGATTGAAAAGCAAAAACGAATCACCTTAACATCCAAGGAAATTAGCGAACTTTTAGCAGAGGGAATTGTCACAATTATTCTTTTGCTTCTATTAAATGTGTCAATAACGGTTCTTTTGACTGGCAGTCAGACATTACAAGGAATCATTTGGGCGACAAAAGGGGCTTTTGCACGTGAATTAAATACAGATTTATTCTGGAGTTGGGGCAAATTTGTTATTCCGCTCTTTTGTGTCATCGATATCGCTGTTTTATATTGGCGCTTAATTCGCCGCTATCGTCAAATGCAGCTACGTCATATTATCAGTGAACTTCACTTTATCGCAGATGGTAATTATGATCACCGCATTCCTTTTGAGCTTAGCGGGGATTTGGCCAAAGTAGTGACTAGTGTGAATGGTTTAGTTGACAGCACAGTTGCTGCTATTGAGGATGAACGTAAGATTGAAAAATCAAAGGATGAACTTATTACCAATGTCAGTCATGATATCCGTACACCGCTAACTTCTATTATAGGTTATTTAGGCTTAATTGAAGATCGGCAATATCACAATGAAGAAGACTTGCTGAAATATACGCATACTGCATATGTAAAAGCGAAACAGATGAAAATTCTCGTTGATGATCTTTTTGAATATACAAAGGTCCGCCAACCATCTGTACCGATCAATGCTATTCATTTTGACATGGCGCAATTAATTGAACAGCTTGCCGCTGATTTTGAATTAGAAGCAAGTAAAAACGAGATGTCCATCCATGTGAATGCCCAGCCGGCTTCTTTAAAAATGGACGGTGATACCGAAAAATTGGTACGTGTCTTTAATAACCTTCTGTCGAATGCGCTAAAATATGGTAAAGGCGGCAAACAGATTGTGATTGATGTAGAAAAGGTTGGAACCGAAGCGGTGATTTCCGTGCGAAACGACGGACCTTCTATTCCTAAAAAATCATTGGATCAATTATTTGATCGTTTTTATCGTGTGGAAGAATCACGCTCTCAAGAAACTGGCGGAACAGGTCTTGGCTTAGCTATCGCTCAAAGTATCGTCGCTTTGCATGGCGGTTATATTTATGCCACCTCGGATAATCAATGGACTTCTTTTATCATTCATTTACCGTTAAAAAGAAATCAATCTGGGCAGAAATCAAGTTGACATTCAAATGAAAGTTTTGTATCCTAAGGACAAGCAAAGAGAAAAAGTATTTATAGCGCTGAATGAAAGAGAGTTTGCGGTGGTGCGAGCAAATATTCAACTATAAAGAAGTCCGTCTCTGATTGATGCATTTGACGAAATAAGTCAAATCGGCCGCAGCCGTTATCTGCAATACAAGGGCAGCGTCAGCTGAACTTGGGTGGTACCGCGAAATTCAAGTCATTTCGTCCCAAGAGATTTTTTCTGGGATGGAGTGGCTTTTTTATTTTATTGCTTCATAAGTTATCTAAAAAAACAGCAGCATTTAAATATTAAGGAGGAGTAATTATGTTAGATGTAAAAATGATTCGTCAAAACTTTGATGATGTACAAGCAAAATTAAAAACCCGAGGCGTCAAAGAAGAGGTTTTAGTGGAGTTTATGCGTTTAGACGAAAGCCGTCGTCAGCTATTAGTGAAAACTGAAGAATTAAAGAAATATCGAAATGATGTGTCTGCTGAAATCGCACAATTAAAACGCAATAAAGAAGACGCCACAGATAAAATCGCTGAAATGAAAGAAGTCGGTGCCAACATCAAAGCTTTAGATACCGAAATTGAAGAAATTGATGGCCAGCTTCAAACCATCGCAACTACTTTGCCTAACTTGCCGCATGCTTCTGTTCCTGTGGGCGCTGGTGAAGAAGAAAATGTTGAAAACCGTCGTTGGAGTACGCCACGTAATTTTGCCTTTGAACCAAAACCACATTGGGAAATTGCGGAAAATCTTGACATCCTTGATTTTGAACGCGGTGCTAAGGTTGCCGGTAGCCGTTTTGTCTATTACAAAGGGTTAGGCGCACGTTTAGAAAGAGCTTTATACAACTTCATGCTTGATCTGCATGTGTATGATCACGGTTATACTGAAATGATTACGCCTTATCTTGTCAACAGCAACTCTATGTTTGGCACGGGACAGTTCCCTAAATTCAAAGAAGATGTCTTCCAAATTGAAGATACAGATTTAACTTTAATTCCAACAGCGGAAGTTCCATTAACCAACTATTATAATAACGAGATTTTAGACGGCAAAGATTTACCCATCTACTTTACTGCATTAAGCCCTTCTTTCCGTTCAGAAGCAGGCAGTGCCGGCCGAGACACGCGTGGATTAATTCGTTTACACCAATTCAATAAAGTAGAAATGGTCAAATTCAGTGATGCAGAGCATTCATATGAAGAATTGGAAAAAATGACTGCCAATGCAGAAGAAATTTTGCAAAAATTAAATCTCCCTTACCGTGTAATGGAATTATCTACTGGTGATATGGGCTTCTCAGCAGCTAAAACCTACGATCTAGAAGTCTGGATTCCTGCCCAAAATATGTATCGTGAAATCAGTTCTTGTTCAAACTGCGAAGATTTCCAAGCTCGCCGTGCCATGATTCGTTACCGCGACGAAAATGATAAAGTTAAATACGCACATACACTAAACGGATCTGGTCTAGCCGTTGGCCGAACAGTCGCAGCAATTTTAGAAAACTACCAAAATGAAGATGGTTCAGTAACTGTTCCTGAAGTTTTAGTCCCTTATATGGGCAATTTAAAATTAATTAAATAAATGAAAAGAATTATCCCTCTAACTCATTTGACTATTGAAAGTACCCATTGTGCGTGTTACATTGGATTTGACTGGAGTAGTTAAAATGAAACAAGTTAGAGGGATTAAATTATGTTTAAACAGAAAAAACAGAAAAACAGTCGTACAGAATATCATCAACGGAAGCTAAGGATTTTTCGAAAAAATAGCCTATGGATTTTTACTATTGCTGTATTAATTTTAATTGGTGGTGGGGTGTATGCTACCAATGCTAGTACGCACGTACCAGAGGAACAAAATGAAAGCGATGAAGCTAGTTCTTTTGAACAGGAAGAGGCATCTTTGTTGAAAACTATCCGCGATGAACAGCATAACACAAGAGTTTCTAGCACTGAACGTATAGCTTCAGACGGAAATATCCAAAAGCTCATGTATGAGCCTACGGCCGATGACTCAATACCTCAACTCGAAGCACTAAAAACTGAATTAGCCGGCATCATGGAGCAAGCTCAAAAAAATTGCGTATCTGACGAACCTGTCAAACTAGTGGGAGAGATTACTCTTAAAAAAGTTAATGAACAGGTGTATGAATATCAGCCGGTCGTTACTGATTATAGCTGGGACCCTGCTAAAAAAGACTGGAACGAAAAGAAACAAGCTGGAAAAAATATCGTGATCAACCAAAAGAGTAAGCAGCCACTTACCTTACAGGATCTTTTTACCGATGAGGCAAATATCTCAGCTGTTCGGCAAATCATCCAACAAAAAATGTTAGATGAAAGTTCTGACGGAAATGCAATTATAGACGGTGTGCTTAATCTGCCTGTACTTTCACTCGATAAAACCACCTTTACTTACTATCCTGATAAAATTACATTTAATTTACCTGAAAATACAGTTGGAAAAAAGGAAATGACTCTTTCCTACAAGGAGATTGCCAGCTATATTAATACTGATTTTATTGCAGCTGATTCTATTAAGGGAGTTTTACCAATCACGATGGATCCCAATAGAAAATATATTTCTCTAACCTTCGATGATGGACCAAATCCTGAAACTACGCCTAAACTCTTGGATATTTTAAAAGAAAAAGGCGTTAAAGCAACATTTTTCATGCTGGGACAAAACGTTGCGAAAAATCAAGACCTAGTCAAACGTGTAAAAGCTGAAGGACATGAGGTTGCTAGCCATTCTTATTCACATCCGCAGCTGACAAACTGCGATCCTGAACAGGTAAAAGAAGAAGTTTATGCTACTGATAAAGCAATCTATCAGGCAATTGGAGAAATTCCTACCGACTTTAGACCCCCTTATGGCGCTGTTAATAAAGAGGTCGCCACGATCATCGGCAAACCAGTTATCCAATGGTCAGTTGATTCTCAAGACTGGAAAAGTAAAAATACAGACGCCATTATCAAGCGAATTGACGACACTGCTTATAATGACACCATTATTTTGATGCATGATATCCATCCAGAAACGGTGGCTGCCGTACCGACCGTCATTGACCATTTACGAGAACAAGGATACACGATTCTACCTTCTAAGCAATTATTGGGAAACAAGGCGCGTCCTTTGCATATGTATTACGGCTCGCAGGATGAGCGGCCGATTCAGTAAAAATAAAAAGAGGGTCAGACAAAACTAAAAACAGTTTTGTCTGGCCCTCTTTTTGCGAATAAATGGTGATCAAAAGTCAGATTCTTCGGCTATTTCATAAAATTCGCCAATGCCAAAAACGCATTCGGCTTCTTTTACTCCAATTGCTCGAACCTTAACGACTTTTGGCTCAACCTTGAATAAACGGTGATCAAAAGTCAGGTTCTTCGGCTATTTCATAAAATCTGCCAATGCCAAAAGCGCATTCGGCTTCTTTTACTCCAACCGCTCGAACCTTAACGACTTTTGGCTCAACCTTTTGTTTCTATTGTTCTACAGAGTAGTTTGGTGCTTCTTTCGTGATTTGAACGTCATGAGGATGAGATTCTTTCAAGCCGTTGCCGCTCATTTGGATAAATTGAGCTTCATCACGCAATTGTTTTAAATCTGCTGCACCCACATAACCCATTCCTGATTTTAGACCGCCGATCATTTGGAAAACAATATCAGCGACGCTGCCTTTATAGGCCACACGTCCTTCAATTCCTTCTGGCACTAATTTGTTCGCTTCGTTCACGCCGCCTTGGAAGTAACGGTCACTTGATCCTTTTTCCATTGCGCCTAATGAACCCATACCGCGGTAAGTTTTAAAGCGGCGACCTTGATAAATTTCAAATTCACCTGGTGATTCATCTGTTCCGGCCAGCATGCTTCCAAGCATTACTGCGTGACCTCCAGCAGCCAGAGCTTTAACAATATCGCCGGAATATTTAATGCCGCCATCAGCTATAATCGCTTTACCGTATTTGCGGGCTACAGAAGCTGCATCATAGATAGCTGTTAACTGCGGTACACCAACACCTGCTACGACGCGAGTTGTACAAATAGAACCAGGACCAATCCCAACTTTGACTACATCGACACCTACATCATAAAGTGCTTTAGCTCCTTCAGCTGTAGCGATATTACCAGCGATCAAGGTTGCTTCAGGGAAAGTATCGCGAATTTCTTTAATTTTACGAATAACACCCGCACTGTGTCCATGAGCTGTATCAATGACAATCGCATCAGCTCCGGCTTGAAGTAAAGCTTCTGCCCGTTCAAAGGTATCACTTGTTACACCGACAGCCGCAGCAACTAGCAAGCGACCATGCTCATCTTTAGCGGCATTTGGAAATTCAATAACTTTCTCAATATCTTTAATTGTGATCAAACCGCTTAAACGATTATTCTCGTCAACGATCGGTAATTTTTCGATTTTATGTCTTTGTAAAATCTTTTCAGCATCTTTTAGAGAAGTACCAACTGGGGCTGTTACTAAATTGTCTTTGGTCATGACTTCTTCGATCTTCATTTGGTAATCCGCAACAAATCGCATATCACGGTTTGTAATAATTCCGACTAATTTACGATTGTCCATTGTTTCAACAATCGGTACACCACTAATTCGGTATTTGCTCATCAGGCTTTCAGCATCAGCTACCAAGTTGGTTGGCGTTAAGAAAAATGGATCAATAATTACGCCGCTTTCTGAACGTTTTACCTTACGAACTTCATCCGCCTGCTGCGCAATGCTCATATTTTTGTGAATAACTCCTAAACCGCCTTGACGTGCCATGGAGATTGCCATTTTACTATCTGTCACAGTATCCATACTTGCACTGATCAGAGGAATATTCAATTTGATATTTTTTGCTAATTGCACACTCATATCTACATCGTTCGGTAAGACATGACTTTCAGCTGGAATTAATAAAACATCATCAAAAGTAAGACCCTTTTTTACAAATTTTGTTTCCCAGTTAGACATTTTTCAGACCACTCCTCTATTTAATTTTATATATGAAAATAACAGATAATAATAGGGAAGTCAACCGGATTTACGGGTTTCCAGTCAATTTCTGCGGCTTTTTTTCAAGATGAGTTTTTTCTCATTTATTTGCCATCGTTTTCGTAGGATAACTCGCGTTTTTTTATTCTCAAGGAATTGCTCTTTACCAGAATAAGTAATAGTAAGACCGTTGCTGAAAATCCTAACGAAGCTTTTTGAACGGTTGTCATTTGGTACGATACGGAAACTTGTCCTTTTCCGGTTAAACGAACACTTACTAATCCGTTTTTCTGATTCATGGACACTGGTTCCGTTCTTTCTTTTCCATCTGTTAGAATTCGAGCCTGATAACCGTAGTAATAAATAAATGGCAATGTCACATTCACTGCTTGATTTTGCTGCGTTTGAAAATCGAATGCAATGGTGTCAAAAGTCATAGCGATATTCGTGACATTTACTTGTTCGTCATCATAGGCTAGTTTACGCTTCTTGTGCTTTAAAATAACAGAATAATCTGTTTCCTCCGGCAGATACTCATGGCCTGCACCGATATAATAGCAGTTTGTATGATTGTATTTTTCGTAAGTCAACAATCGCTTTCTGACAGTGACGACACTTTCTGTTTCATAAATGACTACACCTAAAAGAATAAAGAGAATTAAAATCGGCAATGCCTTAGGAATTTTTTTCAGAAAGCCTAAGGAATCATTGGCAATCAAATAGGTCAGTAGCAAGGTAACTAGTGACAATAAGCGCCAAGGAAACTGGATAGTGTTTAACGGCGTATGATTCAATAATTTCCAAGGGAAATAATCCGTCGTCATATACATAAAAAGTAAAGATAATAGAATCAAATCGCGATTAGCCTCTGTTTTTTTGAATAAAGTCAAGCTATAGGCAACTAGCCCTGTTAATAAAATAATCCCGATATTGGCGGAAGAAGCATGAAAAACACTATTCTTAAAACTATGCGATAACAGCTCGAATAAAGAATAGCTCCGTTCAGAAATCAATGTCAGTGGATTAGAAGTTACCTGAAATGTGGTATGTGCCATTTGTTCCATAATCGGTGCCAAATAAAACAGCAGCAGTCCTACCGTCAGGAACGTCGCTTTGGCTAAGGCCAGCAGCGGCTGCTTTTTGAAAAAGCTCTTCCAATTTAAAAGCATATATAAACCAATAAATAAGCTGATAATTTCCAAAGAAATAAAATGAGCCAGCCCAATACCGCACATGGCTCCAACCAGCAGCAGCCACTTATGCTCTTTCCCATTTTTAAGTAAATACATGCTGGCTAATACCAACGGAAAAAAACTAATGGCCAATAATTCCCCCAGCGCCTGCCGATTGATGAAATCCTGCAGCCGATAAATAGATAAAGTGTACAATAACGAAAACAAGTAGCTTTTCGTCTTGGATAAATCCATATAACGACCGGAAATGTACGTCAAAATAAAGGTTCCAAAATTAATTGCAATCGCAAAAATAATAAAACTAGCTGACAATGACAAACCCAGCAGTCTTAAAAGTGCAGGAAAATAAAGATAAAAATCCGGATAAAAAAGACTGGAGGCATAGCCGTAGCCACCGATAAAATAATAACTAATTTTCGGAAACCAATTACCATGTTGGATTGAAGCAGCTAATCCTTCAATACGATTTTGGTGGAAATGATAGTCATCTCCTATTAATATGTGGCCATTGTGCAAATAAACAATCGCTAATGAAAGAATGCTCAACAGAAAAAAGCTCAAGAAAATCATACTTGAACTATGCTTTTTAATCCATATTTTCACATTCTCACCTCCTTATAAAATAAATAAAACGAGATTTTTCATACTCGTCATTCTCTATGTTATAAGCAGGCAACGATTCTTACAAATAGAAACCCTTCAAATGAGAAAAGTGGCTAAGTATGACTCTAAAAGCCATACTTAGCCACCTTCGAAAATGATTACTAACTGTTTCTTTCTAATTAACGCGCTAAACTACTACGCATATTATATTTTTTCTTTAATAAATGGCGAACACCAATTGCTACACCACCAAGAATAATCACGATAATCGGATCAAATACGGGATTAATCACTGTCGGCAGCATAGAGGTTCCGGCAAATACAACAATCCATAAAAACATGGATGCAACTAAAATTAAGCCTGTTTTTAACCAGCCCGGACGCTTGGATTTGTCCATTCCCGGACGGTCATATTGATAGACATATTTGTACATCAGATAAAATACATAGCCACCAAACATAGATGCCAATACAAGGGTTAGTATACCCATAGGCTGTGTTTTCCCTTTAGACCACAGCATCATAATTGAAAACATGATTGACATGACACCGAAGAGCAATAATGCATTATCCAGCCACATCAAAAATGGTGTAGATTCGGGAAGCTCTTCTGGTTTATTCAAGATAGCTTCAGTACGTGCAGATACCGTTCCAAACAATTGGCGGGCAGTGATTCCACTTTTTTGTCCATCAACCAATTGAGGTAAGATTTCGTGTAAAGCAAGTGTCTGAGCTTCTTCGGAAAGATTTGCTGCAACCAATGATTTTTTCAAATCGAAAATGTATTGTTCATTTCTTTTCGTTAATTTCTGTTCAAGTTCACGATTTTCTGAAACGATCTCTCGAAGTGTTTCTGCTTCCATCTTTTAAGTCCTCCTCGCCCAAGTTTACAGGGCAGTCTTTACCTAAAATGTATTCTATCACATTTTTTAGTGAGAAAAACGATATTTCTTGATTTTTTTATACATTGAAACGGAAAAGCATAACATCGCCATCCTGCACAACATAATCTTTTCCTTCTAAACGGACTTTGCCGGCTTCTTTGGCTGCATGCATATTGCCGTATTTGCTTAAATCCTCAAAA
Source organism: Enterococcus sp. UD-01 (assembly GCF_044909655.1). Classification (NCBI taxonomy): domain Bacteria; kingdom Bacillati; phylum Bacillota; class Bacilli; order Lactobacillales; family Enterococcaceae; genus Enterococcus; species Enterococcus sp. UD-01. The sequence goes on from NZ_JBIYEU010000011.1 coordinate 10,020, forward strand.
GAAACGGTTTCTGCACGGATAAAGCCTCGTTCGAAATCGGAATGGATGATTCCTGCTGCTTGAGGTGCTTTAATTCCTTTCCGGAACGTCCAAGCACGTACTTCCTGCTCTCCTGCCGTAAAATAAGTTGCTAAGCCCAATAAATCATAAGCTGCCCGAATCAATTGATCTAAGCCAGATTCTTCAATACCAAGCGCTTCTAAAAATTCAGCTTTATCTTCATCGTCTAATTCAGCGATTTCTTCTTCTGCACGTGCGCAGACTACAATAACTTCGGCATTTTCATTTGCAGCAAAAGTCCGGACTTGTTGAACATAAGGGTTATTGTCTACGTCTGCCACTTCATCTTCAGAAACATTTGCTACATATAAGATTGGTTTGGCAGTCAAAAGAAATAAGCTTTTGACGATTTTTTGTTCGTCTTCTGTAAATTCAATCGTCCGTGCTGACAAGCCTTCTTCCAACACCGGTTTTAATTTGTCCAAAACAGCTAATTCAGCGACCGCATCTTTGTCTTTTGTTTTAGCAATCTTAGCTACACGAGTATAACGTTTGTTGATCGAATCCAAATCAGCCAATACCAACTCTAAGTTAATGGTATCAATATCAGCCAGCGGATCAACCCGTCCCTCTACGTGCGTAATGTTATCGTCATCAAAGCAACGGACAACATGACAAATCGCATCTACCTGACGAATATGACTTAAAAACTGATTTCCAAGCCCTTCACCCTTGCTTGCACCTTTTACAATCCCCGCAATATCAGTAAATTCAAAGGTTGTCGGTACTGTTTTTTTTGGTTTTACCAGTTCAGTTAAACGTTGTAGTCGATCATCTGGCACTTCCACCATACCGACGTTAGGATCAATCGTTGCAAACGGATAGTTCGCAGCTTCTGCTCCTGCTTTTGTGATTGCGTTAAAAAGGGTAGATTTCCCAACGTTTGGTAAACCTACGATTCCAGCTGTTAATGCCATTATCTATTCACTCTTTCTTTCTCAGTCTTTTTTTTCTAAAATTTTCTTCATTTTTTTCTCAAAGTCGCGGCGTGACATCATGACGATATGCCCGCAATTCGTACATTTTATCTTTATATCGGCTCCCATACGGATGATTTCCCAGCGATTTGCCTGACAAGCATGGGGCTTTTTCATTTCTACAATATCACCTAGATCGTACATTACAGACAGATCCTTTCTAAAAAACATCATTGTATCATTAATTTGCATATAAGCATACAAAGATACAATACCATTTTTTTGACAATCAGGCAAAAACTATTTTTCAAGTTAGTTTTTTTAAATTTAATAACAAAGAAATGTTTTTATATCTTTTAAATCTAATATATATATCTTTCGATTTTTATCTTGTTTTTCTTTTAATTTTATTAGATAATAATGAAAATAAAAAGAGTAAATCAATTTTAGAATTTTAAAATAATAAATTCTATCATAAATAAACAAGGAGTTGTGGTATGAAAAAACAAGATCTATTAGAGAGACTCGAGGTTTACCAGATTGATTTGTTGGTCTATCTGGTTCATGCTGGAGGAACGGCAACAAAAAGGGAGTTATTAGCACATTTAAATATTAGTGATTACTTTTTTATAAAAATAATAGATAATTTGCAGTTTTTATCAAAAAAAAGCGAGCATCGTTTTTCAATTGAAATAACAAAACAAACGATCACGTTTCATACAAAACCGGATTATTCTTTACATATCTTATATAATGAATTTATTTCAAGCGCTCCGAAATATAAAATTCTAAAAGAATTATTTTTGTCCGGCACCATTAACATCGCTCGTTTATGTGAAAAAATAAACATTAGTCATTCGACCTATTTTAGAAAGATCGGCGAATTAAATCAATTACTGAAAGAATTCGACTTATCTATACAAAACAGCTGTTTAACAGGACCTGAGCTGCAAATACGCTTCTTTTATATTTCACTTTATTCCATCATTGATTTTGATGAATCATTTGATACGTATCATACGGATCCTAGAATACACGAAGCTGTCAATCAGCTTCAGGAAGCATTAGGCCGTCCGCTTTCAACAAATGCAAAGAAGAAGCTCACGGGTTATCTGAGCATTCTTAAAAGAAGATACGCTCAAAAACATATCGCTATTTCAGCCGATCAGGATAGTCTTTTTTACTATGAAACAAACCTGTACAACCAGAAGAGCTTTCTTGCTTCACTAAAAAACACAGAGCTGTTCAAAAAATTTAATGCTATTTTAAAAGAATTTTTGACCTATTATTCTTTCAAATCCTCCAACATAGAAACAATTTGGCTAATTCTTTATATAATCGGCGAAGACCTTGTTCCCGCCCGCTCTTATTTCTTAAAGGAATTGGAGCATATTGAAAAACAGCATGCTTTTCTAATTTTTCAGTTAAAAGAAGAATTTCTGCTTTTTTTGAAAAGATATTATTCAAATACTAATTTAGACAAAATACATAATGCGACATTTCATTATTATTTAAAATCTGTTAGTTATCATCACTTGATATTCAAAGGAGATATTGATACTCAGTGGGTTCCTACTACAAATTCCGAAAAAGAAGCAAACCATGCCACGATTAATATTTTTATTGAAGAGTTGAAACAACAGTATCCACCCGCATTGATTGATACTATTTATAGCGACTCATTAATAAAAAAATATATCAATGCATTACACTTCTATAAAAAATGGATCAACACAAAGATATCTGTAGGTATCTTTCTCGAGGGTGATCTATTAGAAAAGAAGAATTTCACGAATTGGTGGATTAATTATATAAAACTATCTCATTTTGCTCATGCGGAATCATTTAAGCCAGATCGTTCTTATGATCTGATTATTAGTAATGTCAATCAAGCGCAGCTCAAAAACAAAGGCAAGTTTTTCTTTTTCATGAGCGATTATAGTGCGAAAGTAGATATTACAGATCTTGATCGGTTGTTGCAAGAAATTCATACTTCTACGCAATATTCAATGAGTCATTAACGCTTCCCTCTAAACTATCTTCCCCTTAGGTTTATTGGCTTATTGAGCAAATTCAAGCTTTTCCACCAGTTGTCTTTCTTCAGAAAAGAACGAATTCGTATAACAATCCAATGTCATTTTTGTAGATGAATGCCCCAAAAGAGAACTAATGGTTGCAATGTTGCCGCCTGCTTCTAAACAGCGCGTAGCAAAAGTATGCCTTAATGAGTGAAAAGAGAATTTTTCCAGTCCGATTTGCTTGCGGATCATTTGAAAACGGTAAGCAATCGTTCGCGGCTCAAGAGCTTTTCGCTTATTGGAAATAACATATTCACTGACTGAACGTTCTTTCAACTTCAATAACTTCTCTTTCAAAGCGTTAGTGAGTGGGATTTTCCGTTGAGAATTACTGCTCTTAGGTGCTAATTCGATAATTTCAGTTTTTCGTCCGGATTTATCCTGCGTTTGAACACGTAAAACGGTTCGATTTACCCAAAGTATATTGTTTTCAAAATCAATATCTTCCCATTTCAACCCGCAAATCTCGCCAATCCGCAGCCCAGTTTGCAAAGCCAGCATAATTGAAAAGAACTTTTGGTTTGTATTGACTGCTTTCACGAGTCTTTCCTGATCTGTTACGGATAACGCCTGTACTGTTTTTCTCTTCGCTTTAGGCAATTCAAGTCTAAGGCAAGGGTTTTCTTTTACTAAATTTAGCAGCATTGCTTTGTTTAAGCAGCTTTTCAAAACAGAAAAAATAGATCTAACAGAACTGGCTTTCAATGTTTGATTCATTTTTTGCAGCAATCCTTCGATATCCGATTCTTTTAATTTTTGTAATTTAATTGCACCGATAATCGGTAGTACATGCACAGTTAATTTATTTTTATAGCTGGCATAGGTACTGCCTTTAACTTTTGGATAGATGATTGTATCAAGCCAATAATTCGCCCAATTCGCTAGACTGCCATCATAAGCCAACAAATTTTTACTCGTATTCACTTGTCTTTCATACTTCATTAAAATCAGCTGATGCTTAACTTCTGAATATTTATACCCGTAAATATACCCATAATGAATTTTCCCGTTTTCCCGTCTACCTTTTATGTATCGACCTTCCCAGCGTCCATCTTTCCGTTTATAAATATTTTCTCCTCGTTTTGCCATGTATAGGATCCTTTCTATAATTAAATTGAAGTAATCTAATACTGATGAATGGTATTTTTAAAAAACTATGTACAATTATTCTGTATATGTAGTAGGTCTGGACTTCTTAAATAAGTATGACTTAGTTTTTTTGGGGCATACTTTCAAAAATTTGTGGGAAAAACTAAAAATTTGAAAGTGAGTGAACGTTTTAATTTGCTATAAGATAAAACACAAAAAGAGGCTTATACTCATGAAACATCTTATCGTTTCTTGAAAAGCCCCTTTTTTAGTGTTTTTTTGTTATTCATATTTCATTAACAAAAATAGTATTACCGGATAGTCTCAATGTATTATCTAAAAAGTCTTTTAATGCCGCATAACCTTTTAATTTCACAAATAAGTTCTGCGGGCAGTACACCCAGTAATTAAAAATGGTCGCTTTTATAGAAACTTCTTCAATTTCTTCGAAAAATTCATCCAAATCTTCAACTAGCTCTTTGCAGCTAAGCTGATTTGCAATAATAATTTCTTCATCGCTATCTGTTTCCAACAACATCCATAAATAATTGATAAACTCAAGTTTATCTTTGAGAATTAAAAAATCCTTTTTAGGTACCAACCTTTTTTTCGTTGAATCTACATTTGCTGTAAAATAACGTAATACACTTGCTTCCAGTGATGTAACATGCCGCTGCAGCGTGTTTTTGGTCATTTTCTTTTTCGGAATAGTTTTATTCGGCTTCTGACGGATCGTTTTTCCGTTTTTAATACGCACTGCTGTATCTGCAGATACTGAGCGGTTAAATACGTAATTTGGCAGCTTTTTTCCTTGCGTACTTGCACCTGTCTCAATCGGAATTTGGTCATCAGTTAGAATCGTATTTTCTTGCTTGAGTTCTGCGGGTTCAGCTTTTATTTCTTCCACGTGCTCCTGCAAGCTACTTACACTATCTTCTGTTTGAATAATTTGATCTTGGATTACTTGATTTATTTTTTCCAGTTCACTTTTTAATAAATCACCTGAATTAACGAGAACAGCCTCATTTTTTTCGAGTCTAGCTTCCAATTGGTCCATACGTTCATTGATTTGATCATATCTTTTTAAGATTTCATCAAGCTTCTTTTGAGAGAAAGAAGCAGTTTCCCTTTGTTCGATTGCCTCAATCGGCTTCTGGGAATCGTATTCTTTCATGAATGTTTTTGCATGCTGCTTTAATTCACGAAGATATACCGAATGCGGCTGTTGAAAAAAGCCTAATGTGAAAGTCAATGCAACCAATTCATTTGGCGTAAAAACATTGATTCTGGTAATCTTTATATAGTCGTTTTTTCTAGTCCAGTTTTCTTGGAACTCAACTGCAAGCCACTCTATATCCTTTAAGGTTTGAATTTCTTCTTTGAAGACTAACCTACAAGTCAAATACGCTTTATAAGGAACAGCTATCTCGTTTTTAAAAATTTCTATGCCTAATAGTTTAGGATTAATTTTTTGATGGATGCTGTATTTTTTTATTTGCTTTTGAGGCGTGCGTTCCGTTTCTTTCATGTTCTCCAACTCCTAAAATCTCTGAACTGGAAATCCTCTTTGTCATTATGATCTTTCCGGCCTTTTTTTCACTTTGCGTTTTTTCTTGGTTTTTTTCATATTGTCGGTTTGAGGATGGCCTTTTTTCTTTTTTACAGGCTTGTTCTTCTTTGGCGAATTTGGTTTAGCTTTAGGCTTTGGTCTAGCTTTCTTTTTCTTAAGCTTTTGGCTTTGTTCGTATTTTTTTCTTTGACGGTAAAGTTCTTCTGCATAGCGCTTTTCTTTGCTGCGACGTCTAATCAATACAACAAGTAATACCAACAGTAATAGTGACAATGTCACTGTACAAATAATGATATAAACATCTAAGTTATCTTTTGAGGCATCCACTGCAGTCGATTTAGCAGTTTTTTTCTCCTCATCAGCCATAATTTTAAATTCCTGATCCCAGCTCCAAGTTTGGCCGGTTTCTTTAGAATTCGCGGATATATGAATGTCATAATCTCCAGCTTGAAACGGCTTATCCTCATGCTCGATGATAAAATCAAAGCGTGAATTAGGCGCCATTCGATAACCAGAAACCTCTGCTTGATAATAAATAGCATTCTCATCTTTTTTGGTGATTTCTGCTGTAAGCTCAATATCGTCCAAAGTCATGGCCTGATCATTTCTAATCGTGGCTTTTATCACGTTTTTTTCAGATTCTTTAGCTGAGCGAACCTCCAAAAGCTCCAAGTTAGCTGCAACTGGTTCAGCTGTTTCTGTCAATTTCACTGCTATCGTGTAAGACTTTTTCCCCTTAGAATCTTTTTGCTCTGCATTCTCAGGGTTCGACAATAAAACCTTGATGCCGCCCAACACCATACCATCAAACTGCTGCTCCGGCATTTTCAGATGAACAACTGCGGTTTTTTTTTGCTTGGCCGGTATCGTAAGCTCTGACTCTGCTTCAGCTATATCCGTTAAAGACAATTTCAAACTTTCTTCTCTTTCAATCGTTTGCCAACGATCTGTATAATCTATATTTCCCTTATCATTTGTTGTAGCATCATTAATTTGAATGGTCACTTTTTGATCGTTTTCAGAAGTATTCGTTAATTCAAGCTTTAAATCCTGATCTTGCCCAGGCGACATTCTAAGATCAAAATATTCAACAGATGGATTAAATTGATTTTGCGGCAATATCGGATCTACTAAAACGTCCCATTCTTCTGCAAAAGCCTTATGAGGTATAAACGACAACACAAAAAAAATGATTGTTACAAAAATCATACGAAAGATTTTGTGTCTATTCTTCATTGCATTCTAAGCTCCTCCAATATATTAGAATGGCGAAAACTACTAATAGCTGTGGCTATCTTTTAAGCATAAATAAGCGGCCTTGTCATCATTCATACGCGAATTTATTTCGTCAGATTATATAAATGGTCGGGAAAACAGTGTTTCCCGAACCTTAATTGATTGATCTATTTCCGACTTAATTATCTATACTTTCATTATCTTCTTCGCGGAGTACAATCTTTTCCAGCAAATGATTCTCCCCTTGAATTAGGTCAAAATAAGCGGCTTTATTCAACAAACTATCATAATCCATTTTCATAATCCGCACATAAGGAGAACGGAACCAAGTTCTTTTTTTAATTTTTATTCTTGATTCAATCAATTTACATTCATCTAAAATAAGGTAAATTTCATTTGTGGAAACGGAATCTTTGAAGCTTCTGACCTGTTCTCTTTCATACGTCAGCAAATTTTCTGAGATAGTCATTTTTTCGGTTTTTGTCATTAAATCTTTATTCATCAACCATGACTGCTCCAAAAATTTAGCTTTCTGGATTAATTGAGAATATTCCCGCAAGTCAATCTTAAGAACACGATCCCATTTATCATTGTTGTCAGTAGTTGATTTACTGAGCTCTTTGATTGCTCGGGACAGATTCTGACGTTCCATCTGATCAATCACAACCTCCAACTTTTGATTGGCAAGCTGTAATCGTTCTTTTGCATATCTTTCTCGATTGACCGTTTCTTTAATTTTCATTAATTGACTATCTTTACTAGGTGTTTTTTTGAATTCAGTCACTTCAGCCTTCTTAGTTTTTTTAACTTCTTTCGGTTTTTCGACGACTTCCACTTCAACGACTTCTTCTTTTGGTTTTTGCAGCGGTTGAATGAAACGGGAAACCAATTGTTCAATTTCCTCAACAAATACTTCCAAAATATCCTCTCTATCAACAGCCAATTGTTGTTTTAGCGATTGCTGCAAATTAACCATAAACGGAAAACCTGATTCTCTATAAGCAATAGGAACAAAATCAATATAATAAACTACTCGATTATCTTCTTTTTCTTTAGAACCGCCTATCCAGGCAATTTGCGGAAATGTTTGGATTAGTTCTTCCAACAAGGCAGACCAGTTAAGATCTACAAAATCCAACGTAATTTCTACATGCTTAAAGAATGAAATAATCGTATGAAATTCTTCGAAATATTCCTCTACTTCTTTATAGGGATACGGAACACCAGGTTTTCTTTTTTGAAAGATTTCCTCACAAATATAATAAATGTCGCGTAACATATCATCGTCAAAAAGGCGCTCACCTACAGCTGGAGAAGCGGCTTGGTAAATGTCAACCATAATATTTTGATAAACCACTTCATGAACCCCTTCCCTTAATCTAATGATTGGTCAGCTAGTCTGCTGGATTTGCTCAAGAGTTCTTCCATCAAGATACTTGTTTCACTTTGCAGACGCAAAATTCTATTATGATAATTTGCTGCTTCTTGATTAATCATTTTCAGTTCGATTGAAGCTTCTGAAATAGCCTTCTCCGTTTCATTTCTAGCTGCTGCCACTGTCCGGTCAGCTTCTTCGGTCGCACGATCAATGATCTGCTGTGCTTTTTCTTTGGCTTCCATCAATACTTCTGCAATCTGATTTTTCATTGCATCCTGATTTCGGGCTATTTTTTCTAATTCATTATTTCTGTTGCGTTCTTCCAATAACTGCTCTTCCAGCTGCATCTGCAGGTCATTTGCTTTACGCAGCTCGTCTTCTAATGAATGAATCTTGTCTTTAGATTGCGAGGAAGTAGTTAAACGCATAGTTAATTGATCAATTTCCTCTTGTTTATTTTCTACCTCAGCTTTTAAGCGTTCAGCCATGGTTTTTTGACGCTGAAGCTCTTTTTGGAACTGTTGATTTTCATTCGTCAAATGATCAATCACCGTAGCCTGCTCTTTTTGAATCTCTTGCTCTTGTTTTCTCAGTGAATTCTCTAAAGAGTCTCTCTTTGCAGAAGGCTCCATACGGTTCTTCTTAGCTGGCGCTAGCTCTTCTTCATACTCATCGTCTTCATCATCATACTCATCTTCGTCATCATAATCATAGTCATCTTCATACTCATCTTCGTAGTCGTCATCATACTCATCGTAAAACTCTTCATAATCATCTTCATACTTTTTTTTCTTTTTAAACATTGCCAATTTATTTCTTCCTCCCTTTTTATACGTAGTGCTTAAGTTTATACATTACCAACCAATAATTCTCTTACCTTTTCATCTTGTTGCTCGTTTACTGCTACAAATTCTTGATTTAAATAGTAACCAATTCCTTTTTTATTCAAAATGAATGGTTCAAAAATGGATGTTTTATCCATAATTTTTTGTTTGATGCGATTAATTAAATTACTCAACAAGGCCTGCTTATTTTTTTGCTGGGCATTTGTCCAAATTGCCTCACACAATGCTTGACTTGAGAAAACCTTTTGATCTGATTTAACAAAGTGTTCAAGTACCTGATATTCTTTTTTTGTTAATGGAATCAACCAATTATCAATAATCAAGGTTCTGTCTTTTAATTGAAAAGAGTAGTGTCTTTTTGTCTTCGCTGGAGAGAACGCTGATGCTCCTTCTTCAACTGGCGCATATGGATTCACTACTTTTGTTTGGCCACTTTCTGAACGACTTGTTTCTTCAAAAATCGCTGCTAACTTGCTTGCTAAATCTGTGACTGAAATTGGGTACCGCACAAAAATGACATTACTATTGTTTAGATACTTGCTTTTGTTAATCTTTTCAGCCTCAAAGGTTAAAACGACAATCGGCTTATCCAACAATGCCAGATTGTCTAAAAATGATTCCTTCAACCCGCTATACATTGACTGTTGATAAATAATTAGATCGAAATTTTGCAGAAAATAAAATTCCTTATCTTTAGGTTGAGTCAATATGTCTTTTGATACCATAATTTCATAATCCATATTTAATAGACTATTTTGTAGTAATCCGTTCGCACTTAATGTGTCTGTTAAAATAATAATTTTTTTCCTCATTATTTGAGAACCCTCCTTTTAGTATTTGTAAAAACCAACCATTCCTTTTAAAAAAAATTGTGAAACTTAAAATTCATAAAAAGTAGGAATTTCCTATTCTTATATAAAATAAGAAAAATATACCTTATTATTTATTAAATAAGGTATATTAAAGAGATACTGACGGCTGGATGACGGTTGAAAATAAACAAATATAAGATTTTTGAAATGTTAAAAATAATTTATTTTGTAAATTAAAAGAATAAAAAGTGTCGCACATTTCATTTATTTTTACACATTTTGAGTGAAAATAACGTTTTTCTTTTGACGGTTCATTTGACGGCGTAAAATAACAGGGGAATGTATCAAGATTATCTCGTTATAACTAAATTCTCAATATAAGGATGGCTTTTTTTGGATTTCAATAATATTATTATACTTTATTGTTGATATGGATAATCTAAATTGGTTTGTTTTATTATAATTGATTCTAATAAAACATTAATATAAATATATAGTTATTTTTTTATTCCGCATTGACATGTCCAAATTGATTATTGTATACTCGATATGTGAGTACTATATTGTTGCTATCATAGCGCTATAATATACATAAATTTAGACAATTCTAGTTTTTTCTTATTTTATATAAAAATAAGAAATTCCGAGTTATTTTTATATAAAATACCATTTTTATTGATTTTTATTTTTAGTGGCTCATCTAGAAATAAATTGCTTTTTTTTCTAAAATGTATCAATATTATTAACAAAGATGAAAAAGAACGATTCATTCTATCAAAAGTTAATTGATAGAATGAATCGTTCTTTTGGTTTATTAATATAGAAGTAACTTATTCTTCGTCAAAGTGAATCTCTAAAATATCTAAAATTCTGGCTAAATCTGATTGGGATAGGTATTCTATTTCAATTTTCCCTTTGCCTTCTTTTTCTTGAATGGCAACTGTTGTGCCAAACTTGTCCATTAGCCGATCTTCACTTTCACGGATGTAATACGGTTTTTCTTTTAAGATCTTCTTGTCTTTCTTAAGTGCTTTTTTGCCTTGATTTTCATTTAAATCATTAACAATCTGCTCTAGTTGACGAACCGTCAAGTTTTCTGCGACGACTCTTTTGGCCAAAGTCAAAATCATGTCCTTGTCTTTTAGCCCAAGTAAGGTTCTGGCTTGCCCCATTGAGAGGGTTTCGCCCTGCACCATTTCTTTAACCTGTGTAGGCAACGTTAACAAACGCAAGTAATTGGCGATATAAGGACGGCTTTTGCCTAAACGTTCTGCCACTTCGACTTGTGTCAGCTTTAAGTTTTTCATCAGCATGTCATAAGCTTCAGCTTCTTCTAAGGGATTTAAGTCTTCCCGTTGCAAGTTTTCTAAAACAGCAACCTGCATCATCGCTTCTTCATCAAATTCACGAACGATCGCCGGAATAGTTTGCTTTTCCGCTAATTTTGATGCTCTAAAGCGACGTTCACCAGCGATGATTTCGTAGCCCTTTACAGCTGATTTTCGTACAATAATTGGTTGAAAAACGCCTGATTGCTGGATCGAATTCGCTAATTCCTGTAATGAGGCTTCATCAAATGTTTTTCTCGGCTGATAAGGATTCGGCCGCAGTTCATTCAAAGGGATTTCGATGACTTCCTCTTTTTGAACATCCACATCTTCTAAACTAGCAAAATCTTGAAACAATGCGTCAATTCCTCTTCCTAAACCTTTTCCTTTACTCATTATCCAACACTTCCTTTGCTAGTGCTTGGTACACTTCGGCACCACGTGAACGAGGGTCATAATCAATAATCGATAAACCGTGACTCGGCGCTTCTGATAGACGTACATTTCTAGGAATAATCGTATCGTAGACTTTTTCACGGAAATACTTGCGGACTTCTTCAACGACTTCAGCACCAAGATTCGTACGGGCATCATACATCGTCAACAGCACACCTTCAATACGCAAATCCGAATTGAAATGCTTTTGCACTAAACGAATCGTATTCAACAGCTGACTTAATCCTTCCAGTGCATAATATTCACACTGAACTGGAATTAAAATAGAATCACTGGCCGTAAAGGCGTTAATCGTCAAGTGTCCTAGAGAAGGCGGACAATCAATTAAGATAAAATCATAACTGTCGCTAACTTCTTCAATTGCTGCTTTTAACCGAGTTTCTCTAGCCATCATTGAGGTTAATTCAATTTCAGCTCCCGCCAGCTGAATCGTTGCTGGTACAATGTCCAGATTTTCTCTGCTGGTTTGCTGAATCACTTCTTTAATTGGTTCTTCGTTCACTAATACATCATAAACGTCTGTCGCAACATCGGGCTTGCGTACGCCGATACCGCTTGTTGCATTTCCTTGGGCATCAATATCAATTAATAAAACTTTCTTTCCATAATAAGCAAGGCAGGCACCCAGATTAACAGTGGTCGTTGTCTTACCGACGCCGCCTTTTTGATTTGCTACAGAAATTATTCGCGCCATTTGTGTCCCTCCATCTTATTTGATCGGTTGTTTATTTGGCAAACCGGGTTTTCTCGGATATTTTTTCGGGGTTTCTTTTTTCTTTTGAATCACAACAATATGTCGTTCGTCGTCGGTGATTGGCAGAGTAAAAGAAACTTCTTTTTGAAATTTACCGCCCAAAACAGCAATAGCAGGCTTGGCTTCAGTAATTTCTTCTTCACTTTTTGCCGCTTTCAACGCTAAGAAAAAGCCGTCTTTTTTCACCAAAGGCAGACATAACTCACTCAGCACGTTCAAACGAGCTACGGCACGAGCAGTCACATAATCAAAAGAAGCACGAAACGCTGCTTGCTGTCCAAAGGTTTCTGCACGGTCATGATACAAAGAAACCTCTTCTAATTCTAATGCCTGAACTAATTCATTCAAAAACGTGATACGTTTATTTAAGGAGTCAACAATCGTGACTTTTAATGTTGGAAAAACAATTTTCAATGGAATACTAGGAAAGCCGGCACCGGCACCCACATCACAAATTGCCTTATTGGATGCAAAATCCTCAAAGAACGCCAACGAAATCGAATCATAAAAATGCTTTAGGTATACTTCTTTTTCTTCAGTAATTGCTGTCAGATTCATCTTTTCATTCCACTCAACCAATAATTCAAAATAGCGAGCAAACTGCTTCATTTGATGATCAGATAGCTGAATGTCTTTTTGACTTAGTAATTGTTTAAATTCTTCAGGTGTCATATGTTTCCTTCCTTGTGTGAAACAGAAAATGTTTCACAATAGTCTTTCCTTACTTTAACGCAAATAGAACGATCTTGCAATATTTTTAGCAAGATTTACAGGAGTTATTAAATTTTTTCTTCCTATTATATAATACTGAAAATCTCCTCATGTTTGTCGGCTGCGAAAATAAAAAAGTGACCGAAAGATAGCCCAGCAGGCTTCTTCCAGTCACATGTATCTGAATCATCAATGCACAGCAGCTATCTCAATCGCCGCCTGCATTCATTTTAATTATTTGATTGTAAATCGGCACATGATTCACTAATTCGTCGACTGTTCCAATCTTGACGCCTTTAGAATAATAACCATCCAAAATACCCAACTTTTGGAAAATTGTTTGCTTATAAGCGATCTCCGCATTCCACTCCACAGTATCAAGAATAGCCAGCGCCGAGTGAATCGCTTCTATACCAGAGGCGCCGCCTGTTGTAATTAATACGCCATGGCTATCCAATAAAAATTCATGGGGCAAGGCTTTCCTTGGCATCGTTTTGATATGATCGCTGACGATTTCTGCCAGCTCTTCGGAACAATTCGGTTCAAAATCCAACACTTCAATATATTCAACTTTTTGTGTCGCTTCTGTCAAATTCGGCATATCTAAGCCGCTCGTCGCCCAAAACATACTGTTTGGTGCATGTGCATGCAATACGGCTTTGATTTCTGGATTAGCATCGTAAACTGCTTCGTGCAAATTAATTTCACGCGTAAGTCCACCTTCTCCAGCTAGTACTTTTCTGGTATGAGGCTCGACAACTAAAATTTGCGAAGGAGATAAATGCCCTAAATAAGCCTGTGACATCATAGTCGGCGTCATAATGATGTATTCTTTCCCGGCTTCATCTGTTACCTTAAAGGAAAAATTCCCGCCTGCAACATTCGTATTTTTCCGTTCAAAGATTAACTGAACAATTTTTGCCATATCTTCTCTTTCACGTTCAAATAAAATTCTTCCATCTGCCATAATTATTTACAGCTCCTTTTCCTTTTTAAATAACCGACCTGTTCGAATTGTTTTCTTTGCAGCCTCTTGAATAAGTTGATACTCCGCCAGTTTTCGCTTTTTCCGTTCATCGTATTCTTTAAAAAGAACCGTACGTCCATTCTTATAAATGTAAAAAGAAAGAGCAATAACGAAAAAATACATTGGGAGACTATCTATTGCCAACGCAGTGAAAAACAGCAGATTATCTATAAAAAACAGCAACAGCCATTTTCCTTTTAACGTCATATGCTTCACTTCCTCTCTTTATTCACTCGCGTTTTCATAACGGGCACTTGGTACTGGTTTTTTCGCCATATATTTATAAAGCCAAACAAACATCGCAATAAAAAGAACAAAACCGACAATCGCTAAAACATTAAGATTCGCTGCTTCTGCAAATAAGATCCGAAATTCCGGCCCTTCAATTGAAGACCAGGTAATACTGCCGCCTTTTAAATCTACCGCACCGGTTTTTTGAGCTAATCCTGTTAGCACCGGCGCAAAGTAGGTCGCGCTATATAAATAAAGCGGTGTGTAAATAATCCCTAAAGTAATCATGCGGTATAAATTGCCACCCGTTAGCAGCAGTCCACCGACTGCAATCGAATAATTAATAATACCAGCAAGCGGCAGGACTTGGTTTCCCGGCAAAATCATGGCATATCCTATAAAAATCGGAACAAGAATAATCGCTGTCACCCAAATTTCAGAGCGACCTGCCAAGACTGGCCAGTCCAGTCCGATATACACTTCTCGATCCTTAAAGCGTTTTTTCATCATTTCAGACATAGCATCCGCTAAAGGTGAGAGTGACTGCATAAACATTTTGCTAATCATCGGGAAAAGAGCCATCGCTGTCGCTACTTTAATACCTAAATTCAAAGATCCTGATACACCATAAGCTGCACCAAAGCCTAACAACACCCCGATGATGAAGCCCATTACACTGTTTTCAGAAAAAATGCCGATTTTAGCTTTTAAAGCAGTTGTATCTGCTTTTTTGTTAAAAAAAGGAATCTTATCCATAATCATGTTGACCGGCAGCATTAAAACAGCTGAAATATTCATTAAATGTGTTACAGTAACTAAAGGAATCCCCGTCAAATCCTGAATATGCCGCTGGAACATATCACCCATTTTCAATTCTAAAATGACTTGTACAATCGCCGCAGCAAAACCGGCAATCAGCGAGCCGCTAATAAAATAAACTAGATACGCTGTTAATGCTTTGCCCCAAACATTCCACATATCCACATTTAAGGTTTTAGTCCAATTTAACAACAGCATAATAAAATTAACGCCTAAAACAACCGCAAAAAAGATAAAGGCGTATGACCATGACCACGTAATACTCGCCGCACCTGTCCAGCCAAGATCAAGAGCAGGCAAACTGATCCCTGTGTTTTTAGCCATCGCTTCTGACGCAGGACTAACAGAATCGGACATAAACCCAATAACCATGCTCATTCCGGTAAAAGCAACCCCCAGCGTAATCGCCGACATAAATGCTTTTTTCAACGGCATGCGGGCAATCAGTCCAATAATTAAAATAATTAATGGTACAAAAATAGCTGAACCCAGATTTAATATATAATCAATCACAGATTGAAAAATTCCCATCCTCTTTCCCTACCTATCTTTATAAAATTTTGTTATGATTATTTCATAGGAAGCAGAGCCCAAAATTCTTTTTCCTATTTCATTGAGAGGTCTGGAGCATTTTTATGTTCCAGCCTTTTCTATTTATTTTCTCGTATCGCTGACAATTTGTTCGTAAATTTCGGACTCTCCCATTCCGGTTAAAAATGGGATTCCAGCATAAACACTGACCCCTAAATTTCCTGCTGCTTCCAACACCTCCTCATCTGGCTTAGCAATATAAACATATATGCTCGCCCCAGGCAATTCTTGCATAATCGACTTATAATCGACAGCTTCCACCGGATAATCAATGTGATCAGCATCAAACTTACTTTTAATCTTTTCGGCAACGGTCGTACTAGTAGCAACTCCGCTTCCACAAGCCACAATCAATTTTCTAGACATTTTTTACTTCCTCCCATTGTTTCGTCATTAATGCAAACACTTCATCCTTATCAGCAGTAGTCTGAAACGCAGCTACAAAGTCTGCTTTTTGAAACAAGATCATCAACTCCTGCAATAAGCCAACCTGTTTGGATGGCTCTTTAATACCTAAGAAAAAGACATCTCTCACCTCCATTTCCTGATTATCTCCCATTTGTCTAACCCTAATCGGCTGGGTAGTCCGAACAATATATATGAAAGGCCTTTCAATATATTCCACGTCAGCATGAGGCAACGCCAAATTAAGATATTCCGTAATTAAACCTGTCGGAAATGCTTGTTCTCTGGCTTTAATTCCTGCAAGGTAGCCTTCATTCACATAGCCTTGTGCCTGCAAACGTTTGGCAATTACTTCAAATAGCTCTTCTTCATTTTGAACCGTAACTTGTAAATCAATTAAATTCGATTGAATCATTTTTTCGATCGTCATCTTTCTCCTCCTCCGCTTAAACGAACGTAATTTTTAAATACAAAAATTTATATGTTCATTTTTGTTTATTTATGTTAAACTTTGTTTATAAAAAAAGGATACATCTTACACCAACGTTTGTCAACGCTTTCTTGTAATTGTTTTTTGTTCGTTTTACGTTTAAAATGTAATAGATAAACATTCCCGAACAAAAAAGGAGAACAATTATGTTAAAAAGAGAGCGACACACACATATTTTACAATTACTGGATGAACACACATTTATGACAGTATCCGACATTGCTCAAAAGTTGAATGTTTCTGAAATGACTGTACGTAGAGATATTAATGAACTAAGCGATTCAAATCAGCTGATTCGTTTGTATGGAGGCGCACAAAAAATCGATCGTAAAGAAAAAGAACTAGCCACCCACGAAAAAATTAATTTGCATATCGAACAAAAGGAATACATTGGCAAAATCATGAATTCTTTAATAGAAGACAATCAAGTCGTTTTTGTTGGTGCAGGAACTACGATTTTATATGCCTTGCCTTTCATTAAGAAACAAAACCTAATGATTGTTACGAATAGTTTATTGGCATTTAATTATATTATTGAGCATACTGATTATCGGATTTTGTTGACTGGAGGGGATTTTACACCGATTACTGAAGAATTTATCGGTGAGCATGCGGAACAAACCTTTGAGACGATTAATCTTGATATTGCATTTGCTGCGACAAACGGCATTTATAACAACAATGTCACCACATCCAATTATTTAGAAGGCGGTGTCCAAAGAGCAGCTTTTAAGAATGCCAAGCAAAAGATCGTTGTAGCAGACAGCACAAAATTCAATGTGAGTGATGTTTATACGTTTTACAAGCTGTCTGATTTGGATTATGTCATTACAGATGATCAGATGGATGAACAGACATTTCATTTTTATCAATCGTACGGCAAATTATTGAACAAACAACGATAACTGGGTTTAGCCTTTTCTTGCCAAACCCAGTCAATCTGGGAACTGAAAGGGAGAGGCAATAATGATTTTAACAGTTACACTTAATCCATCGCTGGATTCTATTTATTTTACTGACACTTTTGTTTTAGGCGCAATGAACCGCTGCGGTAATCCGGTCAAAGCCATCGGCGGAAAAGGGATCAATGCCGGCAGAACAGCCGCACTTTTAGGTGCTGAGGTTACCGCTGTGGGTGTTTTAGCAGGAGTAAATGGTACTGTGATCCGCTCCGCACTTGAGCAAGAGCCGTTTTCAGCTACGCATTTTTTAACTGTTGCCGGCGAGTCACGCAACGCAGTTACCGTGATGGACTCACTACACGGACAAACAGAAATCGTAGAATTAGGTCCGCAAATTACCGCGGATACTGCGCAACAAATCCTCGAGTTAACCAGTAAGCTGACAGCTGAACCAAAAGAAGCACCTATTTTGGCATTCTGCGGCTCTGTTAATACAGATAATGATCATTTATATCAAGATTATCTGGAGCATTTGGGTACTTCTTTCAAAATTCTAACCGATATTTCCGGTCGTCAATTACAGCATGTACTCGCAGGTACTGTAAAACCTTATTTCATTAAACCAAACATTCATGAATTCGCGGAATTATTAGCTATGTCGATTAAAGACAAATCAGAAGCCCTCGCTCAGCTGAATCATCCCTTATTAAAAGAGATTCCGTTTATTTTAGTTTCCTGCGGAAGTGCAGGCGCCGTAGCCAGATACCACGACCAGCTCTTCGATATAGAGATCCCGCAAATTGCCGCCATAAATCCAACTGGTTCCGGAGATGCGACTGTTGGCGGCATTGCGTTTGGCTTAGATCAAGGCTTATCTATTGAAGAAACACTCCAATATGCAATGGCTTGCGGTATGAGTAATGCAC
The DNA here is from genome assembly GCF_044909655.1 of Enterococcus sp. UD-01. Taxonomy (NCBI): domain Bacteria; kingdom Bacillati; phylum Bacillota; class Bacilli; order Lactobacillales; family Enterococcaceae; genus Enterococcus; species Enterococcus sp. UD-01. Next base: position 28,645 of record NZ_JBIYEU010000011.1, read on the forward strand.
TGGAGAAAGCAGTTGGCTATATTACTTTAAAAAATGTTCATCGATTTAAAGAGCAGATTAAGGTGCAGAGAGTTTCTGTTTAAAAAAGCAAGATCAGAAGCTTCTCTTCTGATCTTGCTTTTTTTTTAATACTCCATCTCATGTTTCAATAGCCATCTTTTTCTTTCAACACCGCCGCCGTAGCCGCCGATGCTACCATCTGTTTGAATCACGCGGTGACATGGAATAATAATAGCCAGCTGGTTTGCACCATTAGCGTTACCAATGGCGCGCATGCCTTTAGGATAGCCGATATGTTCTGCCAGCTGCTTGTAAGATGCCGTTTTACCGCGTTCGATTTCGGTTAAGGCTTGCCAGACGCTTTTTTGAAAATCAGAACCGATACACAGGTATGGTGTACGAAATTGGTCCAGCTTCTTGTCAAAATATAGTCCTAACTCTGCTTTGATTTGTTCAGTAATCTTTGTTTTGCCGGGAACGATGGAGGCATTCATACGATTGCGCAGTCGTTCAATTTCTCTTTCCAAGCCGCGACGATCGACGAATTCTAATAGATATAGATACTCATCGTCGGCAATACTGATCATCGGTCCTAATAGTGTATCCAACCAATCTGCGGATAAGACTTTCAGCTCCTGCGATTGCTTGGGATTGCGTCCCATAATTTTTGAAAAAGCATCATAAAAGCCACTGGGCGAATCATAACCGGCATCCAGCTGTGTGTCGATTCTTTTTTCTCCATTTTTAATTGATTTCAATGCGATCCCCATCCTTCTTGAACGCGCAAACTGAACAAAGGTCATTCCGTAAAATTTCTTGAATTGTCTTCTGGCCGTCATTGAATGAATGCCTAATTCAGCAAAATCTTGATCCTTCCAGCGCTTTTCCGGATTTTCCTCCACAAGCTCTACCATCTTTTGTACCAACAGCGGAATTTCTCTTGGATAAGATAAGGGCTTGCAGCGTTTACAGGGACGATACCCTGCCAATAATGCAGCCTCTGCTGTTTCATAAAAAGTACAATTTTCATATTTTGGTTTTCTTGCGGGACAAGTTGCATGACAAAAAACGCCCGTTGTTTGAATGCCGACAAAGAAAATGCCATCGTAGGTTGAATCTTTCTCCAGCAGTGCTTGATAGTACCGTTTTTGTTGCTTTTCACTAAACACAAGACCTCATCCTTTCCCTTAGGATCCCTCTACTTATTATACGCCAATGCTCCTCTTTGTTCCTTTAGATATGCGCTGATTTGATATGTCCATTTTAATGCCGGATTCAATTCATTTCTTCCGAAAAATGAACATCAATTTTTATTTAATGAAAGCTTTAGAACAAAAAAAGACCCGCTCTTTGGGGGAGAGCGGGAAAAGGAGTTAAAAAATGAAAAAGTGTTTTATTTGGGTTGTTTGTTTTGGTATGAGTTAATAATAACCCCTAATTGTGACCTTTTTGTGTACAAAAATAGGATTCTTTTTTACGATTGTTAGGCGAAACTCGGAATTTCTTTTAGATTTTTTAAATAATTATTCTGTTCTTAAAAATGCTTGCGTAGTACAGCGGAAGGAACCGCCAAAAATACGGGATATTTCATAATCTAACGCTTCTACTTTCACTCCGTAGCCTTCCAGCGCCATGATTAAGGTGGTAAAGGATTGATCTGTAATATAGACGGATTCATTAAGCGGTAGTCCGTTGGCCATTAGTTGAGATGCTTCTTCTAACGAAATCGTTATTTTGTCCCAATGCTCTAATTGTTCGGGCAGACCATCTAAAAAAGCCTCCTCACAATAAATCATCAGCCCTTCCCTTACCAAGCTTAATGCACAATCCAAATGCAAAATATCCGGATGTAAACGTACAGGCACTACCTCGTAATCCCAATGCTGCAATAAAGCTTTTAGCCAGTGAATACCGGTTAAATTACTGGCTAAGCCAGAGTAGCCGACAAAAATCGTTTTTCCGTAAACTAAAACATCCCCGCCTTCCAAAAAAGGACCTGTTTCAGCCGCTAAACCTTGTGATATATCAGGTTGTGGTGCCGCTAAATAAATAGCCTGTGCCTGCTCAGCTTCAGCTAACAATAGCTCTCGCAGCGGTAAAATTTCCAAGCGTCGATGCGGAAACCTTAAATTCCCTTCGATAATCAAATTCCCCACGGTGAAAAAAGGATCTCTGGTAAAGAAATTGGCATAGCCATGTCCCGATTCTTTGCCGGCAGTTTTTTCGTATTCGGTTAATAAACGCGGCCGTAGGACTTCCACTCCGTAGCTGGTTAATAAACGCAGCATTTGTTCTTTTTCATTTTCCCATCTTTTTTGCATTTCCGGATAAAGGTCTGCGATATCACCAAATTTATGTTCAAACAGAGTTAAATTTTTATCAGATAAAAAATTCGTTTCCAGCTGATCTTCTTTTGGTATATAAAATTGTGATTGTGCTAAAACGACTCTTTTTAAAGGGGCAAATTCACTCATTACAGCATTCGTTTCCATTAATTTCACTCCGTCTCTTAGTAATTTGTCCCCTATTATAGCAAAGTTCTTATTTATTTACCTAATAAAGCGGCTGAGCTTAATTGAAAAAGCCCCGTCCCCAAGTTGTGTCGATTTGTCCATCGTCCGGACCTACTGCCACGTAGCGTCTTGCACCACTTGCGGCAATATAACTGATCCAAGCATAACCGTTGGCCATAATGTAGCTATCATAATAAATCGCCATGCCGGCTTGATAATGTGCCAAAGCAGGACTTGCCTGATCATCCGGATTGGTGTCTTTACTAACAGCCAGCGTACGATCGGGATAAAAAATGCCGCTTAATGGCTTCAAACCCGCTGCTTGAGTCGGTGCCTGTGGTTTAACTGGCGCTGTAATCGTTTGGCCATAGCGATAAATAGTGATGGGCGGACAGCCGTTAACTGTCCAGATGACATCATGATTATTAGAGGTAATCCCATTGTAGCCATAATTACAGTGAATAATCGTATCTTGATTATCTGTAAAAATTCCAGTATGACCAGCAGCACCGCTTGAAGCTCCTCTGCTGCCCCAAATAAAAATATCGCCTCTTTGGGCTGGGAAGTTTCCTGTTGCATCTGGTGCTACCTGCTTCCAGCCCGCTTTTTCTAAATGCCCAAAAAGTGAATCAGTATTGCCAATCGTATGTTGCGGTAAAAAGCCGCCACTAATCAAGGCTAAATATACAGCACTGGAGCAATCATAACTGTTCGGTCCTAAACGTTGATTCATAGAATAAGAGACTTTTCCTTGTCGATCAGTCATCCATTTTAGCATGTTTTCAAGATTTGCCATCTTTTTTCAACTCCTTTAAATGCTCATCTGCCTGTATTGCGGCAGAAGTAAAGCTATTGTTTTTCCACCAGGACATAATGGCTGAAACGATGGTAAACAGCAGAGAAACTACTTGATAAATAGTATCCTCCACAATATCCAAGGTGCCTTTTCCTAAAATTGCCAGTAATTGATTCAATAAAGCCAGAAGCAAAATAATAGTTCTGGCAATTGTGTCTGCAGATAATTGGTTCATTGCTTACTCCTTTCTAAGTAATGTTTTTATGCGTTCATCATGCTTAATGACTGTGTCTTCCATTTCACCGATTTTTTCATCATGGTCATCTAATCTTTCCGCCACTTCTGAATATCGTTCATGGAGCAATCTTGTTTCACTCTTAACGTTCTCCGACAAATGAGTGATCGCTTCGGATAAGCCATCCAGATTTGTTTTAATAGGATCGGTAATATTAGCTTTAATTGCCTCAAAAGCTTTTTTAATGAGCCAAATCAGCCAAGCGCCTACAGATCCAACAATAGCCAGTAAAGCTGCTATTTCTGCAATTGTTAACCCTAAAAACTTCATAATTCACCATCTTTCCATTTTTTTACCATACAACAAGTGTTCTTTTGACTACCTATTCATCAACGGCTTATCGCCTAAGTTCTCCATCTATACGACAAGTTTACTTTCTTTCACGCTGAATGACCTCTCACCTTACTGCTAAAATACTCCCAAAAAACTGACTTAATCTTATGCGTACTTGAAAAAAAACATCCCCGTATCTACAGAAGTGAATCAAAATGTTTCACATGAAACAAAAAATAACGACGGAGCGCTTAAGACTTTCATCGTTTTTTCTGTAGTTAAAAAGCAATGTTATGCATTGCCAAAAATATTTTTATGCTGTTTTTTTAATTACATCCTCTTTATATTTGTGAAATTCCCAATATAAAAAATATACCTTGATTTTATTCAAATATAAATTCATTAATTAACAACAAAACAATATATCTTCTCAAAAAATTATGTATATGAACAAAAACATGAAAATATTTTACTTTTTATCGATGTATAATTACAATTACATTAATATAATATTTATTAAATATTTATTATGTTGTTGTTAATAAGATGGATAATAAAAGGAAGGTATGTGATTTTAAATGAAGGAAACCCTAAAAAAAGGATCATTTAAGTTTTTATTGTATTCAAGCACGATGTTGACTGGTATTGCTTCACCTATTTGTACATTGGCAACCACAATAGAACAAGCAAATGCTCCGACTAAAACTGCAGTAAAAAGAGAGTATCAGGACACATTAGCAAAATATGAGCAGGCAAGAGCTGCTTATGTTGCCACAAAAGAGAAGTATGATCAGGCTTTAGAGGCTTATAAGTCTGTCAAAGCGAAGGCTGACACAACCTATGCAACAGCGACTCAATTAAAAGAAGAATTCGATGATCTAAAAACCGCTTATGAAACAGAGCTGCAAAATTATAAACGGATTTCTGAAACCTATGAAGACAATAAAGCGACTTACGAAGCAAATAAAACGAAGTATGAAGAGCAGGTTGATCAATTCAAAGAAGTAAAAGCTGCTTACGAAGCCGAACAAGCACTTTATAATTCTACTGAAACGGCTTTTCTCAACAAGCAAACGACCTATTTAACAGCTCTAGCGGATCATGAAGCGTTAAACCGGACAGCCACGGAAAAAAGAGAAGCTTATGAAAAGCTACGCGTTCAATACGAGAACAAACGGATAATTTATGAAGCAGCGGCAGCGGATTACCGAGCGATTCAAACGGCCTATAATGATGCCAAGCTTCAATATACAAACCAGTTAGCTAATTATAATAATCAGAAAACTGCCTACGAAAGCTTGTTGGAAACATATCAACAGAAAAAATCAGCTTTTGATATCAAAGCAGACGAATTCAACCAAGCAACTGCTCAATACAATACCTTAAAACTTGCTTTAGCAGAAGCCAAAGAAGCCGCAACAGCCATTAAAACAGAGTATGATCAGATTTTGGAAGATTATCAGGCGCTGTTGACCGACTATCAGACAGCCAAAACAGACTATTTAGCAAAAAAATCAGCTTATGAAACACATTTATCTGAGCTAAATATAACCATTGATGATTACGAAGCGCAACTCGCGGTCTATAATACCATCAAAGATGACTATAACACCGCTAAACAAGAGTATGAAACCGCACTAACCCACTACAACGAATTGTCCGACCAATTAACTGAATCGGTCAACCAGTATGAAACTAAACGTGCAGCTTATGAAACTGAAAAAATAACTTTCCAACAAAAAACCACAGCCTACGAAAACGCCAAATCAGCTTATGAACAACAAAAATCAGCTTACGATGCCCAACTTGCTACTTATACAGCAAAATTGAATACATATGATGAAAAAAGAAGTGCAGCTCAAGCGATTTTAACACAATACGAACAAGGAACAGCTGAATATAACGCAGCCCTAACAGCATATAATGAAAATACTCAGCTGTACAACGAGGTTTACCAAGACTTCCAGCAGGTCAAAGCCAACGCAGCGACTCTTACTGCAACATTTAAAGAGACCCACCAAGCTTATGAAGCGGCAGTAAAAGATTATCAAAAAATCGCCGACGCCTACCAAGCAATTAAGCAAGAGCATGCGGCACTTGTTACTCAGCACAATCAAGCAAAAGCCACTTATCAAAAGCTGGAACAAACGTACCAAGAGATCAGTGCTTCTTACGCACAAGTAATGAACGTTTACGCTGATACCGAAACAGCTTACCAGGCCGCTCTAGCTAAAACGAGTGAAGTAAAAGAAAAATATGCTCAGGTAAAAACCGACTATGAAGCTGTAGCTGCTAAATTTACAGATGGATTGACTGCCTACGAAGCGGCTGAAGAAAAGTATCAATCAGCAAATGCAGCCTATGAACAAATCCACCAGCAATACGAAACCGCTCAAGCTGAGTATGATCGCTTATTTCAAATCAAACAAACTCTTGAAACAGAACTAACTCAAATAAAAACGGAGCTTACCCAAACAAAAACCTCATTCAATAAATTAGAAGAAACCTTAGCAACGACTCAAAACCAATATACCGCTTTAGAAACACAATATGACGAAGCGTTGTTAAATTATCAAACAGTCAAAGAGCAATTCACAGCTTTAACCCATGATTATGAAATTGCTCAAGCCGCCTATGCTGCTGCAGCACAAGCACTCAAAACAGCCACAGAAACCTATCAAGCAGCAGAAGCAGAGTATCGCGCATTAGCAGCTCTTTATGCAGAACTGAAGGAAAAGTATCAGGCGACCTTGAAAACCTACAATACAACTGTTGACACCTTGACCACGTTAAAGGATGAACAAGCTGTGCATAATGCTGAATATACAGCTGTATCAACTGAATACCAATCGGTCAAAGAAGTGTTTAAAACGATGAAGACAGCTTACACTACTATAGATGCAAAGTATCAGGCAGCTCTTTCAGCCAAGAATGCGGCAGATGCCGATTATCAACAGGCGAAGGAAAAATTAACTACTTTGAAAGAGCAATACACTACTGCTCAACAGTCTTATCAAGTGCTGCAGTCTCAATATGATCAAGCAAAAACAGAATATCTGACCGCCGGTAAACCTTATGAAGATGCGAAAGCAGCTTATGATAAAGCAGTCGTTGCCACTCAGGCTATTAACGCTGCTATCACTAAAATGAACCAAGTCTTCGAAACCTTCCCTTCAGATCAAATGACTTTGGAGAATCTTGAAAAGATTCCGGATACAGTGACAGACTGGGAAAATCAATACAAGGAAGCTAAGCTGCTCTTACAAAATGCCTTGGATCAATCGTGGCCGCTGGTTAAGGATTATCAGGAAAAAAATGATCTTTACAATGCCAGCTCAATCGTACCAGATAATAATCCGACAAATGTCTACAGCCCAGCCACTTTTGAAAATGATTTAAAGGCATTTATCCAAGAAGCTGAAAATAAAATGACGAAAAATATCGAAAATGTTCAGGCTTATCAAAAATATTGCCATGCCTACAATGATTTCCAAACAGCCTACACCACTTATACAGATGGATGGAGTTTGAATAATGAGGGCGATCCTAAAAATGAATATGCCACTGTCTGGCAGCCGATTTTAAATAGCTTAATGTTTAATTTAGACCAGCAAGGAGCAGGTGATGCCTTTTTACCACTTGGCTATACGACGAAAGAACTTTCTGATATGAATACTTCAGCGGACTGGACAGCCTTTGTAGCTAAGTATCAATCTTCAGTAGAAGCGATTATTGATAAAGCGTCTGTCTATGCAGACTATCTAACGGAGGTTGCAAGCAAATGGACTGCCGCCAAGACAGCTTTCTTAGAAGAAATCGAAGCGTTTAATACTGCTACAAATAATAATGTTACGATGCAAAACAAAGTAGATCCACTGCCTACACAAGCTAGCGGCATGGTTAAAGGATTTCAAAAAGCACTGGAATATAATTTAAATGAATTATCAAATTTACCTTTTGTCGAAGAAGATGGCGTTTCCATTTTGGAATGGGTCACCTCCTACTTTGGTAATTTCCAAGGCTATACAGGCGTCATCACCGGTCAGAAAATAATCAATACAGTTACTCCACTGCCAGAGTTTAAAGCTGATTTAACCAGCATGAATACGTTCAGTATTGAACCAGTCATTGCTCCGACAATTCCGGAAGTTCAAGAAATGCCGGAAGTTTTTGTAGCACCGGAAACATTGACAGAACCTCAAGAAATCGAGCCGGTAGAAGAACCTGTCAATAATGCTGCAGCACCTTCACAGGCATCAATCAAAATTATTGAATCAGTTACGGGAATTAACTTACCAAGCTTAACCAATGAACATGGTTCACAACCCTCAGAACCTATCGTTGATTTAGGTGTTTCTAATGATGTAATAGCAGTCACGCCGGAGTATGAAGAAGCTGAAGCAAGTACTGAACCGGAAAATCCTATTGATTTAACTGACTTAGAAGAGGTAACAGATGTACCAGCAGTGGAAAAACCGCAGCAAATAGAAGAAGCGCCTTCCGTAGATGAACCCATTATTGCTGATCCAAATTCACCAGATAACGTAAATAATGCAGGGGTGCCGATCGAAAAAAGTGCGACAATTACTGACCCTTCCAAACCTGAAACAGTCGTCAATCCGGATGAATGCTCACACCCGGCAGCACCAAAACCTTTGCCAGCACCGAAAGAAAAGACCATAAAACCGGCAACTACTGGAAACACACAAGCAGTTCAAACGGCAGAATCTTCCGTTAAAAAGCCTGAAAGTACTCAATTACCAACTACACGCTCAGCTAAAAGATTACCGCAAACCGGAACAACAACTGATACAATGAGGCAGCAAATAGGCGGTCTAATGGCGGGCGCTGCCGGCACGCTTATGTTTTGGAAACGCAAAAAAGGCAAACATGCCAAGTAAATATTAAATAAAAAAGCACGGCCACACAGCACATCATCATGAATTATGCAAAAATAGAGGAGCACGGCGAAATTACTATGCTCCTCTATTTATCAGTATCCAAATGTCAAGCTCTTCGGCAATTTCATAAAATACGCTAATGCAAAAAGCGCATTCGCTTCTTTATTAAGCGAAAAATCGACGAATATAAGCAGCAATCTCGCTGACCGGCGGCTGTTGATCCAACAACTGGAAAAAGTCCTGATCATCTAGCAGCTGAACTAAATCTGCAATGGCATTAATATGCTTGGTATTATCCACTGCGGACAACGTAAAAATATATTTAACCGGATTATTTTCAGATGAATCAAAATCAAGCGGTGTCGCCAACGTGGTAATGCCTAGTCCTAATTGAAGCGCGCCGTCACTTGGTCTGGCATGCGGTAAAGCCACGTGCTTTGAAATCAGCATATATGGACCTTCGTTTTGAGCCGTTTGTATGATTTTCTCCACATAATTTCTGGTGATAATCGCTTTTTGCACCATTGGCGAAGCTGCTACATAGATCGCTTCCCTCCAATTTCTGGCCTTAACGTTTAATTGAATACAGTCAAGATCAATAATCTCGCCTAATCTCGGGCCCTCATGACTGGTTTCCTGCACCAGCTTATCTGATTCTGTCAAATATTGATACAGTTCCTTTTCTAACGCCAGCTTGTTTTTTATCGTTGCGTTTTTTTCAATAATCGCTAAAATTTTGTTTACGCTGGGTAGCTTGAAGGTAAGTGAACCGATTTCGGTATACACATCGCGAATAAGATTGTATTTTTCTTCGGTATTCATGATCGGATTAACGACATAAACAGGTTTTTTTGTTGAATAAAGACGAATGTTGGGAACCGTGGTAAAAATGACATCTACATCTGTATCCAGCTTATTCAAAGCATTGGTTTCGACAGGTCCGATAAAAATAAATTCGGGAAAGGTAGACATCAATTCAGTATACACAATGGATGAGCTGCCGATGCCATTCGGACAAACAATCAAAGCGACTTTTTGCCGCACCTGCAGCTCATCAAAATCGTTAATCAACGAGGCAAAATGAATGGTCAAAAAAGCAATTTCTTCTTCTGGTATCTTATATTCAAACAACGCACTGATCGGCTTCATTGTTTCAGAAACAATATTGTACAATTCCTGATATTCGACTTTAATTTTTTCAAATAAAGGATTGACGATCGGCAGTTTGAAGAAAAGACGATAATAGGTCGGACGAAAATGATTAAACAGCTGCCGAATGACCTGCTCGCTGTTTTTGAAACGAATTCCTGAAAGCATCTCAAAACGGGTGGTTATCCGTTCCACTAATTCTTTAATAATGGATGTATCACTAGATGCCGGTTCCAGCTTGCCTACCGAGATGCCTAAAATCCACGCACAAACATAATGGGATGAATATTTACTTTCGGCATCAAAGGTGTTCAAAATGGAGACTGCAAACGCATATTCCTTCATTTCCAGGAAAACAGAAAAGTTATATTTTTGATAAAACTCTGTACAATCTTTTTTCAAACGCGGCAGCAGCAGCAAAAAGGTATACACAAATTCTTTTTTGCGATTTTCCACAAAATGAATTTGATATTCCTGCATCGCTGTTTCAATCGTTGCTTCTACATCTGCATACCGCATCAAGTGATTAGTTTCGATGAAATAGTCATAGAGAAAATGCTGTGTACTCGTTGAAAAATCAAGGATAATCAGCTTCATTAAATAATAACGAATAGCAAACTCGTCGCCAACTAATGAATATCCCTCTTTACGTGAATAGGAGATGGAAAGATGTGCCAGACTTAATTCAGTTTCCAGCTTTTTCAAGTCATTGCTGAAGGTCGTTTTGCCGACATTTAAAATTTCTAGAAAATGCTGCATGGAAAGATACGTATCATTATAGTAAAACAGCATTAAAAAGATATATTTCTGCCGCTCTGTGCTACTCATGATGTAATCACTGGTATAGTCCTCAGACAGCATTAAATCAATAAAATACTTTCGGCTTTCCGAGCTTAAGCTGATAATGGCGCCATCATTTTTAATCGTTGCTTGATGCGCTGCACTTAAAAAAGCATTTAACTTGTCAATCGAATATTCCAATTGTCTTTTAGTAATGGCGTTTTGTTCCATTAACAGATGTGTCTCAATCATTGGTCGCTCCACTAATTTTTCAATTAACAGCCGAGAACGTTCATCAAGCATTCTTTTCTCCTCCATACTTTTTGTAAAAAATAACATGAATTACCTGTATTAATTCCCTCGTATTTTACTAAAAAACACTGAAAAAGTATACTTTAGCTTAAAAAATCCTTTATTTTTTCATTATAAACAAGGACCTACCTCAAATTACCATATTTTATAAATAAACCTTTCAATAAACATATATAACAAATCTACTTATTAAAGTTCATTACTTTTTCTCGCAGTGCTTGTGCGTTCGCACCAATTTGCTCCGTCGTGCCTTTGGTTAATAAGCTGCCGATACCGATACAGTCCACACCTGCTGCCAGCCATTCGTTTACATTTTCGATAGTTGCACCGCCGGAAGATAGGATAGGTACATAAGGTAGTGGCGTTTTGACTGCTCCGACTAATGTAGGACCATAATAATTGGAAATCGGGAAAGCCTTCACCATTGAAGCACCACTCTCCAAAGCTGTAACCACCTCTGTCATTGAGGTACAGCCGGGCATATAAGGAATCTGATATCGATTGCACAGCTTACTGACTTCTAAATTAAAATTGGGAGCAATCACAAATTCAGCACCTTGTAAAATCGCCAGTCTAGCTGTTTCACTATCTAAAACTGTTCCAGCGCCGACCACCAATGTGTCGCCGTATATTTCTTTTAATTGATGAATGATTTCTCCGGCGTTGTTGTTCGTATAGCTGATTTCCAGACAAGAGATTTGACCTTGAAGACAGCCTGCTACAATTTCCTGCGCTCGTTCAATCGTTTCGACACGTACAATAGCCATTAATTTTTCATCAATAATTCTTTGTAGCGTTGCTAGTTTTTTCATTGCAAGAACCTCCTAGATTTTTTCGGTAGCGTAATTTTCGGTTAACACTTTGTTCATTTCCTGTATTTTTTCAGGATCGGCAACCGGTAGCGTTGGCGTGCGAGGTGCGCCGACATCAATTCCCATAAAGGAAAGGCTGTATTTTAAAACAGAAGGAATCGTTCCAAATTTTAAGATACGGCGAAATTCTTCAATGCTGTCCTGAGCAGCTTGAGCCTCAGCCAGATCGCCATTTTTGAAGTGTGTATAAATCGCTACATCTGTCTTTGATAATACATTGGAGGTCGCTGCGACTGCACCGGCTGCACCTAATTTTAGTGCTTTTAAGATAAGTGAATCTGACCCGGATAACACGACAAAGTCTTCCTCCTTATTCTTCTCAATATGCTCTTTCATTAGCTCAATATCGCCGCTGCTGTCTTTAATACCAATAATATTCGGCAGCTTCGCCAAACGTGCGACCAGTTGACTAGACAAAGGATTCCCTGTGTTTTTCGGAATATTATATAAAAGAATCGGGATATTCGCTTGAGCAGCAATCGTTTGATAATGGGTAAAAAGCTCTTCCTCTGTTAAAGGTACAAAGTAAGGACTAATTACAGAAACAGCATCCACACCAACCTCTGCAAAGGCATTGGTCAATGCAATAACCTCTTCTGTCGAATTGCCGCCGCTGCCTGCATAGACAGGTACACGTCCTGCTACTGCTTCAACTACGATCTTTGCAAACGCAAGCTTTTCTTCCTTTGACAGGACATGAAATTCGCCGTTTGTTCCTAAAATAAAAAGACCATTAATGTGTTGATCTATCAAATGATTCACTAATTGTCTGGTCGCTGCTTCATTTATTTTGCCATCTGCGGTAAATGGTGTCACCATTGCTGAAATAATGCCGGCTACCTTCATCCTTTTACACTCCCCTTAATTGCTGCTCCCAAGCTGCCACCCGGATGCCATTTGTAATACATTTCAGGATCCAGCTGGTTTTCTTCCTGCAATAAAATAGATAACGCCTGCAAAACAATGATTTCTGCTAAAATCGATGCTCTTGGTGGTTTATTTAAGGTGTCGCCTTCCTCTTCTACTCCTGCAAAAAGAAAGACCTCTGACTGCTCCGCCAGCCAAGAATGCTCACGCCCTGAAACACCAATAATCACTGCTTCATTATTTTTTAGTGTTTGCACCGTTTTCTTCAATTCTTCCGTTTCTCCACTGTTTGACAAAGCAATGACCACATCGCCAGCTTCTACTTGACCAGAAGAACCATGAATCGCTTCTGTACCGTCTAAAAAATACGTAGGCGTTCCAATTGAAGAATACAAAGAAGCAATATAATGTGCGACGTGTCCGGGTTTACCAATACCAGTAACATGCACGCGACCGCCCAGTTTTTGAGCTTCCTTAATCAGCTCGCTTGCCGCTTCCAGCGCTTCACTGCTGGTTTTATCAATAATCTGTTTCGTTTCTTTTTCAGTAATTGAAAAATAATTAGCTAATCGTTCTTGATACATATACATCCTCCTTTAAACTAAAACTTGCGACACTAAAAAACAGAAGCTGCACCGGACAAAAGCAAATCAATACTGACGTATCCGATTTTTGTGAATTTCTCCTTTTTCAGGTGCAGCTTCCGCCTCTATTTGTTAATTAATGAAAGATACTTAAAATTTTCTCTAGTAAAATACCGACTACGTTGTAATCAATATTCGGGAAGGTAGAACCTTCCAAGCCCATGCTGCCATATACTGGATACAGAATGGTCGGTAAGAAAGCCAGAAGCAGACCTACGACAAACGATCCTGCAACAGCTCCACGCCAGCCGCCAGTTGAATTTCCGAAAACGCCGGCTGTTCCTCCTGAAAAGAAGCAGATATGGGCTGCCGGGATAATCACGACCGGAAACTTGAAGACCACCATTACCAAGACACCGAGCAGTCCTGCAGCATATGCAGAGATGAAGCCGACAATAACTGCCGTCGGGGCAAAAGGAAAGACAGTTGGTACATCCAATGCTGGACGAGAATTTGGAATGAATTTCTCAGAGATAGAAACAAAGGCTGCCGTAATTTCCGCCAAGAACATCCGTACACCAGTCATCAAGATAGACATCCCCGCAGCAAATGTAAAGGCCTGTACAAATGGGAAGACTAACCAATGCTGTGTTCCTGCTAGTTCCTGCGTTATTTCTCTTCCCGCTTTCAGTGCTGATACATAGAACAAGACCAGCATAACAGCGGCAACACCCATTAAGAAATCTCTAAAGAAAGACAACCATTTTGGAAAATTAATATGCTCAGTTGTTTTATCTTTGTGTTTACTGAAAAGCTTACCGATATAACCAGATAACGCATAGCCGATCATGTTAAAATGTCCGATGGCTGTGGCATCACTGCCAGTAATTTTGCGCATAAACGGTTGACAAAGCTGTGGTAAGGCTGCTGAAAAGAAGCCCAATAAAGTTCCGCCTAAAAGAATAGCTGCAACATCAGAAATTCCGTAAGATTTAATAATTAATGACAATACACAAGCGAAAAATAAGCTATGTCCCGTTGTGAAGAAAATATTCTTAAACGGTGTAATACGGGCAATCACCAAGTTCATAATAAACCCTAAAATTAAAGTACAAGAGGTAACCAAAGCATATTGGGTTTGTGCTAAGGCTGTCGCAGCTTCCGGAGAAGCTACGACTCCGACAATATGAAAGCCCTTTTGGAACAAGGTATTGAAATTTTGCAAAGCACCGGTCATGATTGAACCGCCGGCACTAAAAATTAAAAAGCCGATAATGGTTTTAAAGGTTCCTGTTAAAACTTCGGTTCCCGTTTTCTTCTGGGCAATCAAACCAACAAAAGCAACCAGCCCTAACAAAACCGCTGGTGTACTTAAAAAACTAATGATGAAATCCATCACTCATACACTCCTTTATTCTACGCATTTAAAAAAGCAGCTAATTTTTCCTGAATTTCTTTTTTATCGACAATGTTTGTAATGCCGATAATGGTTTGCGGCAGATTTTTTTGTTCCAATTCCTGCGCCACATCTGTTAACGTGATTAATAAATCACCTGAAAAGCCTGGTACACCATCTAAAGAGGAATGTTCCACCTCAATAGGATAATTATTTTCTTTGATTACTTCATTTACTTTTATTTTCAACATTAAGCTGGAACCAACGCCAGCACGACATGCAACTAATGCTTTATGCATCTTCTTCATTCCTCTCTACTTGTTTAATATAGTTAATAATTTCCTGTGGCTGATCCGTTGACGCTAATTGTTCAAAAAAGGCTGGATCACTTAATAATCCGACCAGCTCAGACAGCGCTTTCAAATGAGTTTTTCCATCAGAAGCACTTAATGCAAAAAGATATTTCACTGGATCATTGGTTTCATGCCCGGAAATAACCGGTTTTGCCAAGGTTGTAATTCCAATGGCTGTTTTTAAAGCGCCGGCATCACTTGGTGCATGAGGCAAAGCAACATGTTTAGTAATAACAATGTAAGGTCCTGTTTCTTCATAAATACTCAGGATTTTTTCTACATATTGTTCGGTTATAACCTTGTCATTTACTAGAGGTGAAGTTGCTTTTATGATTGCTTCTTCAAATGTATCTGCTGTCACATTCAGCTGAATATAACTTTCTTTTAAAATTTCACTTAACAAATTCTATCACCTTCAGTATTTTTTTGTTTCAAGCGATCGACTTGATGTAATTACCTTACACCTAGACTATAGGTCACCCGGTCACAATTGGCAATAACGATTAAGACCTGATTTAGTTGGCCGTTCTGACAAAAAGTGAACCGAAGTAACAAACATTTTCACTAAATCCAGCAACTGTTTTCCATTTACTGATAAATTTACCGTTATTTTCACATTAAGCCCCAGCTTTTGTTTCAAACGCTTACAAAAAATGGGATGAAAAGAGGCACGACATTCAACATAACTCTTTTTCTAACAAAAAAATCCTTCCATGATTATTCATGAAAGGATTTTTAGTCTTTTTTCTAATTAAAAAGGAGAAATATGAGTAATTGTGAAATATTGAACATTAATAATTAAAACATGCTAGCTTATTCTTCTAGCAGTTTCATCGCAATCGTGTCTGTGGTTATCAAAACATTAATGAGCTTTTTCGTTACAGCGACTTGGATGGCATTGAATTTTTCATCTCCGTAAGCAATCGTCATAACTGTAGGGATTTGCTGGATTTCTTTTAAATTAATACCCAGAACATTTCGATTGATCATGCAGTCAGCTTCTTCACCCGTTGCATCAAAAAAACGGGAATTTATATCACCAATGACGTGATTGGCTTTAATTTCACTTAAATCATCCTGATTCAAATAACCAATTTTAACCATAGTGCTTTCTTTAAAGGGACTGGAAATTCCTACCAATGCAATATCGACTGTTTTACTTTCTTCAAAAACTGCATGAATTGTGGGATTGTCCTTCAATTCTTTTTTGATGCGTTCATTGGAGACTAGTGCCGGCGCATATAAGTATTTGGCTTTAGCCCGCATTTTTCTAGCTAAATCATAGCAAAGCTGATTGGAGTGAATATCAATATAGTCATCTCCCATTCCCCCAATTAGAGGAAAAACAGTGATATCCGACTGATTAGTGTACGGATAATGGCTAACCAATCCTCTTAATGATTCGCCCCAAGAAATACCGATTGAGGAAGTATTTTTAGATATTTCTTTTAAGTACAAGGCTGCTTCACGGCTAATCGTTTTGCTGATTTCATTATTTTCAACTTCTGAGGTATCTACAATTATGACCCGCTTGAGATCATATTTGCGTTCTAGCTTGCGCTCTAAATTAACGGTATACGCACTTTTACTATTGATAAAGATTTCAACGATTCCTGATTTTTTAGCATCTAGTAGTATTTTAGAAATTAACGAACGGGAAACACCGATTTTTTTAGCAATTTCAGCCTGTGTCATTCCTTCTTCATAATACATTGTAGCTACTCTAACGAATTCTTTTTCTTCTAATTGATCCATAGAATAGACCCTCCACCTTATTCATTATGATTAATATACCACAATAACTTACGGGCGAACAACACAGGCTTGCTTTGCTAATTATTGATGAAAGCGAATTGTGTCGTTAAGCTTCACTGCCGGATAAATTTCCGGCTCCGCGATAATTGCGCCCGGTAGAATTTCATTTTCACCTGTTCTAAAATAAATAGAAATATGTCCCAGTTCATCAAAATTCTTATTTGCCGCGTCGCCAACCTTAGTAATCGTATAGGTTTGTCCACCGATCTCCATCTTTAAACCTGGTTTTAAAAGATTCTCCGGCTGCTTGTTAAATTCATGGATCACACAGATGGATCTTAGTTCTGCTGTCGCTGTCGGTCCAAATAGTACCAAAAGTTTTTCTTCCGCGAAAGCCGCAACCAATTCGCCAATTTCTATCACTTTACTTTCAATCATTTTTTTCCACCTCATTCATTAAAATTAATACATGCCAATACTAAATATCCAAGCAATCACCACAGCTAGTGCACCTGTTACAACGCGACTGTACAAGATTGCCGGTACGCCGACCTGAACAGTTTCTGGTTTGGCCTCGCCTAATGACAAACCTACAGGAATAAAATCACAACCGGCCTGCGCATTGATAGCAAACAATGCCGGCAGTGCGTAGGTTACGGGAATTGAGCCAGCCGCAATTTGGGTGCCAATTAATACGCCAACCACTTGAGCAATGACTGCACCCGGTCCTAAAATAGGTGACAAGAACGGCAAGCTGCAAATAAAAGCAATCACGATCATTCCTAAAATAGAATCAGAAATCGGTGCCAGCAGGTTCGCAATTAAATCGCCAATCCCCGTATAATTAATAATCCCTATCAGCATACTGATAAAGGCCATGAAAGGAATGATATTTTTTAAAAGCATATCCACTGCGTCACGCCCAGCTTGATAGAAAACACCCATGATTTTCCCGATGCCTCTGGAAAACTTAATCAAAAAACCGTCTTCCTTTTGTTTATTCGCTTTATGCTCTGCTTTAGCTTGCGCATATTTTTCGTCAAAGGAGGCTTCTTTTACTTCTATTTGTTCAACAGTAGCTGATGCTTCTGGCTCTTTTTCAACTGCTACGTCCATAACTTCAATATCTTTAGGCGTTACACCGGATACGAAAATATCTTCTGTAATGTGCTTGGATAACGGACCAGATGGAGAGGACGGCAAAACATCTATCGTGGGAATCCGCTTCATTGGATACACGCCTATTCGGGCAGTTCCGCCGCAGTCAATTACCGCTGCCATAATTTCATCCTCCGGCACAGAGTTAGCAAAGCCATCCACTACCTCTGCTCCGCTTAAATCAGCAATTGCTTGAGCAACCGGATGAATCCCGCCGCCAGTTACCGAAATCACTTTGGTCTTTTTGCCTTGTGGTTCAAGTTCCAAGCCGACACCCCAGCCGCCGGTACCTTTTTTGACTAATACTTTTTTATACATAATTTATTGTCCTCCGATATGTGATTATAAAGTAATCCCCTCACGTCTAATCAAAAATTTCGTTATTCTTTCTGTAATAACGCCTCTTACAAATACAATAACAATACCGCACAGAAAATAACGAACAGCCAAACTTCCCTGATCGTAGCCGGCTTTCATTACTCCATTGGCAATACCTAAATAAACAAAGAGCTCGCCTGCATTAGCATAGGGAAAAAGGCCCGTTACAGGATGCAAAAAGGTTACTACCGAATCATAAAAAGCTGGTTTTTCTACTTCCTTAACGAATTTCCCAAATGTATAGGCCATCGGATTGGTCAAAAGCATAACGGACAGCACTGGCATCACCGTATATCTCAGTAGCGTAAAACGCGCACTACGTTCAATTGCTCTATTTACGCGGTCTTCCCCGATAAAAGCAATCAACGAATACGTAAAGGTCAGCAGTACAATCAGCAAAGGAATAATACCCGTCATAAATCCCATAAACGTTTCACCGCCGGCTTCAAAAAGGCCGATGAAATTTTTTCCAAACCACTCAATATATTTCATATCTACTATTTCCTCCTATTTTATTAAATAGTAATCGCTTCCATTTTTTTGTTAATTAGTTGTTTAAAGACTTTTTGCTTCAGCTTCGATTTTTCTTGCTCCAGTTGTATTAGTAACATACTGTCCAACAGCTTCCCATCGAATGTTTTAAACCGTCGAAATCTCGAAAAAATCGTTAAGCCGCTATAAAAATATAGCTCAATAATGGTATCTTTTTCATCTGTTATTACCACTGCTACGATAGAAGTCATAAGATGCTTCGCTACTTCTGTTGTTAAATGGTATCCTTTTGCTTCACTGTATTTCTGTGCCAGTTTCTTTACAAAATTATTATAATACTTCACCTGATACAGGCTGAACACCGTTTGCAGCAACAAAATAACGGTTGCTAATGCCGCCAGACTACTCAATAAATCCCCTCCTTCTTATTTATGCAGAAACAAAAGTGCAATCAGCCAAAATTGATTTAAATACTCTGTATTATTTTATTATTTTTGTTATGTTTTCCAGCAACAAGAATTGTTTTACCAGATATATTCTTTTTTCTTTGTGAATATTTAGATGTCAAAAAAGGAGCAACTTCTGTTTCTGCTATTTATTAAAATGCATTTATGACTGACTTTTAACATATTACATCAAGTACAGCCACTTATTTATTCTAGGGTATTTTATTTTCTTTCACAAGGTTAGCCGTTATGAAAAATCTGTTTATTCAGCAAAATCCTATACTTTACTTGTTACTTTATGCAAAAGTTTCATCCTGCAATTTACGTAATTTGAAAACAGTCATTGACTCATCTAGTTCGATATCATCATACGTTAAGAATGCTCCATCTTGGATATCACGTTTTGCTACAGCTGAACCACCGATGAGACCGATTGGAATATTGCCGTTTTTCTTCATATCCCCATGTGTTTCTAAAACGCCGCGTACACAAAATCCGCCAATTCCGTCAATTCTTTCCCCTGCTTTGATCGCTTTTTTCGCAACAGCTACCGTTTCAGAAATCGGCGCGCCTAGCGGTACAATGGCATGATCATGCTCTAAGACGGCACGGGCAATGGTTAACGGCGTTTCCAGACTACATAGATGATAAGGCCGATATAAAATATGATGATCCCGATCACCTTTTTTCATTAAATAATTTAGCTCATGCTGTACACCTTCATTTTGGCCTTTGACAATACAGAAAATGCCCGGGGCAATGCCATCCACATATTCCACAACACCAAAGCTGTTCAAAACGCCGCCGTTTTCTTTGAGATCCAGATTGTTCACTGTACCGTCCAAGTCAGCAGAAATTCCGTGCATACCCACTACGTCTGGTACAAAGCCGATGGCATTCGATAATAAGTTCATTTCCGCCATGGTTTTGGTTCCATCCTGAAACGCTGCCAGCATATGACTGTTCATTTTCTTTGAATCTGCTTCAGCTTGTGCAGTGTCAGGATTCGCACTTACTTTCAATGCATTGTTTTTGCCTTTGCCGGCTACTAAAACTTCCATACCCATGCTTTTCGCGAATTCGTACATTTGAGCAGTCGCAGCAGGTTCGTCTCCATCCGATCCGGTATAAACCAAGCCAGCAGCATCATATAATTTTTTCATTAAGGGGCCAATGGTAATGTCAATCTCAACATTCAATAATACCAAGTGCTTTTTAGCAATTAATGTTTCTAAGGAAATTTTCGCTCCTACTTCCGGAACACCTGTCGCATCAACGATCACTTCCACATTTGGCGATTGGACAATTTCCTTAAAATCGGTGCTAGTTAAGATTGACCTTTTTTTGTTTGCGCTTGCATTATATGCGTCAGCTGCACGTTTAGCGGCATCTATATTAATATCACTAATCCCTGCGACAACCATTCCAGGAATGGTGGAAATTTGTGAAACCATCCCGAAGCCCATTTGCCCGGCTCCAATCACGCCAACTTTAATTGAGTTTCCTTCTTGTTCTCTCTGCAATAATTTTCCGTACAAAGTCATTTTTATTCCTCCTGTGCAATTTTTGTCATTTGACAAATACATTGTCATTTGATTATTACATTAAAATTATGACAAATGAATTGTCATATGTCAATGGTTATTTAATGACTCTGTGAAATTTTTTGTGGTAATAATTATTGTCGTGCTTGTTTCCTCTCAATCGGGAGTTATTTTTCATTTAAATTGCTATAAAATTTTATATTCACAAAATTAATCAAATTTAGTTTGCAAAAAACACGTTTTTTTTACAATTTGTCTTGTGTATACTATTTGAAGGAAAGGAGGGATAGAGGATGGCTTTAGAAGGATTATTTGATTCGATACGTGCGGTTGTTCAAAGTGCGATCTATGGTGACTGGGTGCATTTAGGCTTAAGTATCGTTGATATTGTTCAAAATTCTCTTGGAATTGCTTTTGAGTTAGCTTACACATTATTAAGTCTGTTAGGTTTTATCTAATATTTTTATTTTGTTTGTGGTCTTATTTTGTAGCTGAAGCAATCATTCTAAAAAGACTGTTCGACTCATTTTTTATGAGAAGAACAGTTTTTTCTTTGTATTTATTTGATTTCATTGTCTTTTTTACCCTTTAAAAATGGCACAGTATACTTGATAATTCTTTACATCATGTTATTTATTGCTTTATAATAAGGTATTACTTTAAGGAGATGAATTAGATGGAATGGATCAAATTAATCGGGATTCTGATTATTTTAGTCGGATTTATTTTAAAATTCGACACAATCGCCGTTGTTATCATTGCGGCATTAGTCACAGCACTTGTATCAGGAATTTCGATTGGTGACTTCTTCACTATGCTGGGTGAAGCCTTTGTAAATAATCGTTTAGTCACGATTTTCTTACTGACTTTACCGATGATCGGTGTATCAGAACGTTTTGGCTTAAGACAGCAGGCTGTTATTTTAATACAGAAAATCAAAGGGCTGACACCGGGTAAATTCTTAACGCTTTACACAGCCATTAGAGAAATTGCCGGCTTGTTTGGGATTCGTATTTCCGGACATCCCCAATTTGTTCGACCTATTGTCAATCCGATGGCGCAGGCTGCTGCAAAGACAAAATACGGTGAGCTTTCCGAAGCAGACGAAGATAAAATTAAAGCACGAGCTGCTGCCAATGAAAATTACGGAAACTTCTTTGCCCAAAATACTTTTGTAGCTGCCTCAGGTGTGTTATTAATTGCAGGAACATTGAAGGATCTGAATTACGATGTATCAGAAGGCAGCATCGCTCGCTTAGCGTTGTTGATCGCTTTGATTGCTCTTGTTTTAACGGCGATTTCCAATATGCTTTTTGATCGAAAATTAGCGAAAAAATACGGGAAAAAAGAGGGGGAAAAATAATGGCGGAATTGTTACCAAATATTCTAGAATTCTTTTATATCTTAATTGGACTGCTGGCTATTATGACCTCCGTTCGTGCTTTTAGAGACAAAACGAATAAAGCACGTATTGGCACAGGACTTTTCTGGTTGATTCTGGGAGTTATTTTTGCCGCAGGAAATTTCATTCCTTATATGGTTTCCGGTATACTATTAGCCATTATTGGTGTGCTTACATTGTTTAAGCAAGTAAAGGTTGGAAAGTTAGCGGAATTAAGTGAAAAAGAAGGCGAAGAATCTGCGAAAAGAATTGGCAGCTGGGTCTTTTTCCCTTCTGTCCTATTGGCTGCTGTCGCTGTCGGTATTTCTTATACACCGCTTGGCGGGCAAGTAGGAATCGGAATTGCTTCGATTGTTGCTTTACTAGTTGCGATGTTCATTACACGCGCAAAACCTAAAACAGTTTTGGATGATACAGATCGGATGTTTCAATCGGTTGGAACGACAGGGATTTTACCCCAATTACTTGCAGCGCTTGGCGTCATTTTTAATGCTGCTGGTGTAGGCGATGTTATTTCTAATGCTATTTCCGGTTTTGTTCCTGAAGGAAATCGTTTTGTAGGGGTGGTTGCTTACTGTTTGGGTATGATGATCTTTACAATGGTTATGGGGAACGGCTTTGCAGCCTTTACTGTTATTACTGCGGGAATTGGTGTGCCTTTCGTTATTGCGCAGGGCGGCGATCCTGTGGTTGCCGGTACCTTAGCGATGACTGCCGGCTTTTGCGGAACGCTTTTAACACCAATGGCAGCTAACTTTAATGCCCTGCCAGCGGCACTTTTGGAAATGAAAGATCCTAACGGCGTTATTAAGACACAAGCTCCAATGGCGTTCATTATGATTGTCATTCATATCGTATTAATGTATCTTTTGGCGTTTTAGTTTTACAATAGATGAGAGAGGATGATTACGATGAAAATATTAGTTACAGGTTTTGATCCATTTGGCGGAGAATCTACGAATCCTGCCTTAGAAGCAGTGAAGGGGCTTCCGAACGAAATCAATGGAGCGGAAATTATTAAGCTGGAAATTCCAACTGTTTTTAACAAATCTGCTGAGGTAACGAAAAAAGCGATTTTACAGCATCAGCCGGATGTCGTATTGAATATCGGACAAGCTGGCGGACGTTATACTGTGACACCGGAACGTATAGCAATTAATGTAGATGATGCTCGTATTCCAGACAACGAAGGCAATCAGCCAATCGATGTACCGATCCACGAAGATGGCGCGCCTGCTTACTTTACTCAATTACCGGTAAAAGCAATGGTTAAAACTATCAAAGAAGCCGGGCTTCCTGCTGCGCTGTCAAATTCTGCCGGAACATTTGTCTGCAACCATATTATGTACCAAGTTCAATACATGATTGACAAAGAATTTCCTGAAATAAAGGGCGGCTTCATTCACGTACCGTTTATTGCCTCCCAAGTCGTTGATAAACCGGGAAATCCTTTTATGAGCTTAACAGATATTATTACTTCTCTTGAAAAAGCTATCGAAGCAATCGTGGCATTTGACGGAAAAGAAGATGTTAAAACAATTGAAGGAACAACGCATTAAGAGACTTATCTAGCTTTACCCATAATTATTTTTTAGGATATCTCAACTATGGTACACTAAACATGTAGTGAGAACTACAAAAAGGCGCGCAAATCCTTATGAAAAACCCCTTAGTAAACATAACTGAGTCTACTAAGGGATTTTTTACGCTCTGTTCATTACATAATGCTTCTTGAGCTTCTAACCAATTACTCGCGCTCTTTCCTTGCTTATTATAATTGAGTATAGTAACGATATCTCATTTTAAAGACTAACAGATAAAACTTTTTTACCTTTAAGATCAACTAAAATTCACATAAAAGTACGGCGCTATACATACTTATCTTGTAACTCTTTTATATTCCATCGGTTTGCTTAGTCCAGTTAATTCTGGGTTTGTGGTACCGAAATTTAGAATAATATTTCCGTTCTTCAACAAGACAATATTGTACCCAAGTTTCTCCTTTTTATTTTCAAAACGATAGTAAACATCTTCTGATTCATCAGACTTAGAAACAAACTTAGTTTTTGTGTTCTCTCGATCATCATACTTGATATCCAACCCTTTATCATTTCTTGATATATAAACTTTTTCTCCTGACCAATCAGGGTCTACACACTCCCATGTCCCAATCAAAGCATCATATTCCCTCTTAGATAGACTCACTTTTTCCACACTGACCGTTGTTGCTGTACTATCTAAACTCGTTTTTTTGCTATTCGATGCACAAGCAGTTAAAATAAAAACTGCCATTATGAACATTAAATTTGTTACTATTTTTCGCATAGAAACATTCCTTTATTTTATAATAAACTTCTTAATAGGATAGTTTAAACTTCACTACTAAGCGACAATCAAATATAAAATTTGATCTTGATTGTTTGTTAATTTATCAGTCTTTTCTTCAAAAGCACCTAAAAATTAAAGCCAAAATAGATTCAACTAACATCAGCTCTCCTTCTTAATTTATAATACCAAAAGTAATAATATATATATACAAAAAATTATTTAACTTGCGTTCTCTAAATAATCATGCTTGAAGAGACAGAAAAAAACGGTATATATAGTGTCACTAAACAAGTACTGCAAAAACAATCACTAACTTAGCTTTTACTATTGATCAAAGCCAATAATAATGATGAAATAGAAATACAAAAACCACATTACCAAAGAAGTGTTCACTCTTGTCACAAGAGAAAAAATTCAATGATAATGTGGTGTTCAGTCATTCGTTACTCTATAGGAAAAACCAATATTTATATAAGGCTTATCCTAATAATTTGCTAAAAAAAGTGAAACGACAAACTTTTAAGCCTTCACCTTCGCTATCTTGCCTTGTTCGATATACACCATCAAGATACTCAAATCAGCGGGGTTCACACCGCTGATGCGGCTGGCTTGGGCAATGGTTTCCGGCTGGATTTTTTGTAGTTTTTGTTTGGCTTCTGTTGCCAGACCGTTAATTGCTTCGTAGTCGATGTTTTCCGGAATACGTTTGGCTTCCATGCGTTTTAGTTTTTCAACTTTGTCCATGGCTTTTTTGATGTAGCCTTCGTATTTGATTTGGATTTCGACTTGCTCGATGACTTTTGCATCCAGTTCTGTTTCTGCAGCTGGGATAAATTGTGTGACTTCATGATACGTCATTTCCGGGCGTTTTAAGAAGTCGCTGGCTAAGACGCCATCTTTCAGCGGAACAGAGCCTTTCGCTTCTAAAAAGGCTTGAACGTCAGCTGTAGGCTTCACTCTGACAGAGCTTAAGCGAGCAATTTCGGCTTCTACGGCTTTTTTCTTAGCCAAGTAAGCAGTATATTGTGCTTCCTTCACTAAGCCAAGCGCATGACCTTGTTCCGTTAGACGTAAATCGGCATTGTCATGGCGTAAAATAAGGCGATATTCGGCTCTTGAGGTTAGTAAACGGTACGGCTCGTTGGTTCCTTTAGTAACCAAATCATCAATCATTACACCGATATAGCCATCACTGCGTTTCATGACAAAGGGGTCTCTTCCTTGAACTTTTAAAGCAGCATTAATTCCGGCAATCAAGCCTTGACCGGCTGCTTCTTCATAGCCGCTGGTACCATTTGTTTGGCCTGCTGTAAAGAGATTTTCAATAATTTTTGTTTCCAAGGTTGGGCGTAACTGGTGCGGCACAACCACATCGTATTCGATCGCATAGCCGGTACGCATCATTTCAGCATTTTCCAAGCCTGCTACTGAATGTAGGACTTGCGTTTGCACATCTTCCGGTAAAGAAGTAGAAAGTCCTTGAACATAGACTTCTTCCGTGTTTAAGCCTTCTGGTTCCAAGAATAACTGATGACGCGGCTTATCTGAAAAACGGACGATTTTATCTTCGATCGACGGACAATAACGAGCGCCTACACCTTCGACAATTCCTGTAAACATTGGTGCCCGATGCAGATTTGCCTGAATGATTTCATGTGTTCCTTCATTGGTATATGTCAGCCAGCAAGAACGCTGATCTAAATTATATGCATCATCCGGCGTGCTGAAGCTGAAATGATTAGGCGTTTCATCCCCCGGCTGTTCTTCCGTCACGGAATAATCAATGGTACTTGATTTCACCCGAGGCGGTGTTCCTGTTTTGAAACGATCCATTTCCAAGCCTAATTCTTTTAAATGATCGGCTAAACCAATAGACGGCAATGAATTATTGGGACCGGAGGAATATTTTAATTCTCCGATAATAATTTCACCGCGTAGAGCTGTTCCCGCTGTAATAATAACAGCTTGACTGTGATATTCCGCACCCGTTGTTGTTACAACACCGTGGCAAATCCCTTCTTCTACTAATAATTTTTCAACGACACCTTGACGCAGTGTCAAGTTCTCTGTCTTTTCAATCGTATGCTTCATTTCTGTTGCATAAGCATGTTTGTCCGCTTGGGCGCGCAGGGCGCGAACGGCCGGACCTTTTCCTGTGTTCAGCATCCGCATTTGGATGTATGTCTTGTCTATATTACGACCCATTTCTCCGCCTAAGGCATCAATTTCTCTAACGACTACTCCTTTGGCTGGTCCGCCGACTGATGGATTACAGGGCATAAATGCGACCATATCTAAGTTAATTGTTAAAAGCAAAGTTTTGCTACCCATACGCGCAGCGGCTAAGGCAGCTTCTGAACCGGCATGTCCTGCTCCCACAACAATTACATCATAAGAATCTGCTTTAAATTGATTCATCGTCTCTTCCTCTCTATTTTCCTAAACAAAATTGGCTGAATAATTGTGTAATCAGCTCGTCTTGAACACTGTCTCCGACTATTTCTCCTAAAAAATCCCAGCAGCGTGTCATATCCATTTGGACTAAGTCGACCGGCATGCCTGCTTCAATGCCGCGGATTACCTCATCTAAAGCAATAGCTGCCTGATCCAGCAAAGCAATGTGGCGCGTGTTCGATACATAAGTCGCATCTTTTTCTGCCGTTTGTCCACCAAAGAACAGGTCGGCAATCTTCACTTCTAAGGCATCCATGCCTGTATTAGATAAAACGGAAACAGGTAAAATTTCCTCATCCTTCACTAGCTGCTTCAACTCTTCTTTATCTAATTCTGTCGGCAAATCCATTTTATTCAATAGAATAATCCGTTTTAAGCCTTCAGTAGCTGCCAATAATTGTTGATCTTCTGTCGTTAATGCTTCATTTTGATTCAATACAAGTAAAATTAAATCTGATTCCGCTAAAGCTTTACGGCTACGTTCTACACCGATTCGCTCCACAATATCTTCTGTTTCACGAATTCCGGCTGTATCTATTAATTTCAAAGGCACACCACGTACATTGACATATTCTTCAATAACATCTCGGGTTGTTCCGGCAATATCGGTAACAATCGCTTTTTCTTCACGTAATAAGTGATTCAGCAAGCTGGATTTCCCCACGTTCGGTCGTCCGATGATAGCTGTACTCAAGCCTTCCCGCAAAATTTTTCCCTGCTTGGCCGTTGTTAAAAGTGCATCAATCTGACCTTTGACAAAGCCAGCTTTTTCCAATAATAATTTCGTTGTTAATTCTTCGACATCATCATATTCCGGATAATCAATATTCACCTCAACTTGCGCCAAAGTTTCTAAAATTTCCTGACGCAATGCTCGAATTAGAGAAGATAAATTTCCGTCTAATTGATCTAATGCCACATGCATCGCTTTATCCGTTTTCGCACGAATGAGATCCATTACTGCTTCTGCCTGTGACAAGTCCATTCGTCCGTTTAAAAAGGCCCGCTTCGTAAATTCTCCCGGCTCGGCCAAACGAGCACCCTCTCTTAGCAACAGCTGCAGCAGCTGATTCACGACAACAATGCCGCCGTGACAATTAATTTCCACAACATCTTCACGAGTAAACGTTTTAGGCGCACGCATAACAGACACCATGACTTCATCCAGTAGATGCTCATCCTGTGGATCAATAATATGACCATAATGAATCGTATGCGTCGGCACATCCGTCAGTTGCTTACTGCCGGAACGGTAAACCTTATCTGCAATTGCAATTGCTTCTTCACCGCTCAAACGGACAATGCTGATCGCACCTTCACCCGGCGGCGTTGAAATAGCGGCAATCGTATCAAATTCTAACGTGACTTTTTGCATGATTGACTTCCTTTCACTCATTGTTTTTACTATGTATGCTGATTTTTGACTACAAAAAAAGCGCCCACTTCCCCCCATATTTTTTCGGGTAGGATCTAGCACTTTCACTGCATCAATTCCTATTTAATTCTTGACCTAGAATAGCATATTTTCTTTTTTTTCGCAACATCTGCTGTTTTTAAAAATATAGCTTAAATTTTGCAATTCAACCTTACTATCTTTAAAATAAAAGTATCTAAGACAGGAGGTTTTTGAAATGAAACGTGCACAAAAAGAAGAGCTAACACCGGAAGAATTGGACAACCGTTTAAGCGGAATTACTTTATCTACCGGAAATGTGAATAAGAAATATATTGTTCGGGATATTGTTTTTGCGACAGACCGAATTGAAACAGATTTATTTTCACCGGAAGTAAACGCAAACGATGTTTTCAGCGGTGTTTATCGTCAATTAAAAGAGATAGCCTTTGAATATGAAGCTGATGCCGTAATCAACTGTCATTTTGAAGAAAAATATGTGGAATACCAAGGAAAATGGGTCGTTGAAATCTTTGCTTACGGCACTGTGGTCCAATTTACTCAAACAACTATCGGCTAATAAGACAAAAAAAGACCTGATCCTAAAAGAACCAGGCTGGAAGAAGCATGTCTGCCTCAACTACTTTATCATCGTATTTTGTACGTTGATAAGAATGATTTCGTATTAAAATATACTTTGTTTAAAGGTATTTGTCAATCTGTTTCTGCAAAAAGCTTGGTAAATCAATGTTGATTCAATTGTATTTTTACTTAAGTTTTCCATCAATTCCATAAAAAAATAGGACAGAAGCTCAAGCGGCTTCTGTCCTGTTTTTTTAAAAGTGTTTTTTCGCAGGTTCTACTACTAAATAGCGATAAGGCTCATCGCCCTCTGAATGAGTTTTGATGTATTCATCTTTACTTAAAGTATAGTGAATTTGTTTTCTTTCAAAAGCAGGCATTGGTTCTAAGAAGACCGGGCGCCCGGTTTGTTTGACTTTTTCAGCTGTTCGTTCTGCTAAACGCTGTAAAATTGCCTGACGTTTTTCCCGGTAATCGCCAACATTAACCACAACGGATAATTTATTGACTGCTGCCCGATGAACGAAAACCTGTGCCAGATACTGCAGCGCATTCAGGACCTTGCCGTGTTTTCCGATCAGAATTCCTTGCTTGTCCGTATCTAAATGGAAAATCAACAGACCGTCCTGACGTTCCAAACGCACTAAGGCAGGCGCATTTAACTCCTTAGAGATTGATGTTAAATATAAAGCTAATTCAGTAATTGCTTCTTCATCGTCAAGATTTTCCAGAGCTTTTGGTTCTGAAGTGATGTCCACTTCTGAAGTGCTCAACAATTCCTCAGCAGCTGTTTCTTCTGGCAGCTCATCTGTCGTAAGAACCTCTTCAACCGTTTCTTCAACTGCTTCAGTAATTTGTTCACTAACTGTAGGCTCGATCGCTACTTGCGCTAATTTTTTGCCTAAACCTAAGAACCCTTTTTTGGCATCCGCAATTACTTTAATTTCTGCGTCCTCTTTGGTTAAATTCAATGCTTGCAACCCTTTAGCTGTCGCTTCTTCAATTGTGTTTCCCTCATAAACCGGCATCCGGAAAACCTCCTTTTATCTCTTTTTATTCTTTTTCTTAGGATTTTGCGCTTTTTTCAGTGCTTTTTCCCGTTCTTTAACTTTTCTTTCTTCTGCTTCCCGTTCTTTACGAATCTTGAACGGATTATTAATTAGAAGTGTTTGACCTACTTGGAACGCATTAGATATTACCCAATATAATGACAAGCCACTAGCTAAGCTCATACCCATGACAAAAATCATCACTGGCATTGCAAAGTTCATGATCTTCAATGAAGCGTTAGACTCAACCTGACTCATGCTTGTTAAATAAGTGCTGGCAAACGTAAAGACTGCTGCCAAAATCGGTAAAATCAAATATGGATCGGGTTTGCCTAAATTCAGCCACATGAAGCTGCCCTGTTTTAATTCCGGTACTCTGGAAATGGATTGATACAAGGCCATCATGATCGGCATTTGAATCAGCAGCGGCAAACAACCAGCATATGGATTCACATCATTTTCGGCATACAACTTTTGTTGCTCTTCTCTAAATAAGCGTTGCGTTTCTGGATCTTTTGATGAATATTTCTTTTGCAATGCTTTTAATTTCGGTTGTAATTCCTGCGTTTTGCGCATGCTTTTCGTTTGGAAATGCATCAGTGGTAGCAGGAAGATTCGAACAACTAAAGTAAATAGAATAATCCCGATCCCAGTATTGCCTGAAACGGATAAGAACTTAATCGCCTGAGCAAAATAATAAACAATGTAACGATCCCAAATTCCCGTACTACTTTCATTAATTGGTGCTGTACCACAGGCAGATAACACAAAAATCAGGGAAATGAGACCCGCCATCAATAATAAGCGTTTATACTTCTTCACAAAACTGTTCCTCTCTTATTTTAAAATTTTTGCAAGCTTCAAGACATGTCTAACATTTGTATGAATTTCTTCTGCTGTTAATTGTTCAACACCGGGTCTGGCAATGATGATAAAATCGCACGCCGGCTCGATCTGATCTTTTAACTGGTAAATAGCGGCGCGGACTTTCCGTTTTACTGCATTTCTAGTGACTGCATTGCCGATTTTTTTACCTACCGAAATTCCTACACGAAAATGCTTTTGGTTAGGCTTTTCCAAAATGTAGACCACAAATCTGCGGTTTGCACAAGATTGTTTTTCTTGGAAAACTGCCTGAAATTCTTTTTCTTTTTTTACTCTATAGGATTTTTTCATCTGCATCCCTTTGTTTCTTTCTGTCTTTCTATTTACTCACTCTACAATAATAGCATATTTTGCCTGATTTTTTTTCAAAATTCCACGAAAATATCTATAGAATTCGCCGGTGAGGGGTTCAAATTTATATATTAGCATTGATTCCGGTTTTTTTCACTTCATTTCTTGCAAAAAAAGAACCCTTTATTATGTTCACACATTATTCTGTGAAGATAATAAAGGGTTCTTGCGTTTATCACGTTGGTAAAAATTTTCATTAATTAAGCGGAAATAACTTTTCTGCCTTTACGACGTCTGCTTGCTAATACACGACGACCATTTTTTGTACTCATACGTTTACGGAAACCATGAACTTTTTGACGTTTACGTTTATTTGGTTGATATGTTCTTTTCATCTGTTGTTCCACCTCCTGAAAATGTAACTTTTCATCAATATATAGACATACTTTGATAGTATAACTAGTATTGGGTGGATTTGTCAATAAAATTCCGTGAATTAATTTTTCGTTTCCACTAAAAAAGTTATCCACAAAATGAAAAAAAACTGAATGAAATTGTGGATAGCTTTCCACAAATTTTCTGTTTACTTTTCATTTCTTTTTCACTTTTGCACAAAAAAACAGGTTGTTAAAAAGTTATGCACAACTTATTTTATTTTTGTGCATAACTTTTAAAAAAACCTTTAAATCCTGCATTTGTTTTACAGAATCGGCTGTGGATAATAATATAATAAGCAAGTTATCCACGACTTCACTGTTCCTTGTGGATAATTTTTTTCCCTCTTGTTAATTTTTTTTCCACAATTCACAATTTGCCTGTGGAAAAAGTTTGAAAAAAATGCTAAAATTTTACTTGCTTATCTATTTGGGGGTTTCCTGCTTTTTTACATAGAAATTTTTAAGGGCTGGTTGGCACTTTAAATAAGATAGAAGTTTCATAAAAAGTTTTAGTAACACTATTACTCATATTATGTAGCGTCATAGACTTGCACGTTGTGACATGCAGGTAAAACAACTGAGAAGCCATCGTTTGTTTTACTTCTTTCGCCTGCACTGGTGTTCGTCTGTCAGCTTTTAACTAAGGAGGTCACTATATGCCGGATATGGAAAGTTTCTGGAAAAGTTTAGAAGATGCTTACCAATCTGTTTTATCCGCACCCAGCTTTGATGCGTGGATCAAGACAACTACCCCATTGCGATTAGAGAATAATCAGCTTTGGCTGGAAGTTCCTTCCGCGGTTCATAAAGATTACTGGGAAAAGAATTTAGCGGCAAAAATTGTCGAAACTGGCTTTAAATTGACTGGTGCCGAAGTGATGCCTCGCTTTATCGTAGCCGGTGAACAAGAAGTTGCACCTATTGAAGAGAAAAAAGAACCTGCGCCAAAAGAAAATCTCATTGAAAACAGCAAAAAAGCCTTGCTGAATCCCAAGTATTCCTTTGATACGTTTGTCATCGGAAAAGGCAACCAAATGGCGCACGCAGCTGCTTTAGTTGTCGCTGAAGATCCTGGTTCCATTTACAATCCGCTATTCTTTTATGGCGGTGTCGGCTTGGGTAAAACTCACTTGATGCACGCGATTGGTCACCAAATGCTGCAAAATCAACCCGATGCCAAGGTCAAATATGTGAGTAGTGAAACATTTACGAATGAATTTATCAACTCCATTCAGACAAAGAACTCAGAACAGTTTAGGAAAGAATACCGCAATGTTGATTTACTTTTAGTCGATGATATTCAGTTTTTAGCTGAAAAAGAAGCGACCTTGGAAGAATTTTTCCATACATTTAATGATCTATATAATGAAAATAAGCAAATCGTCCTAACCAGTGACCGGCCGCCGAATGATATCCCTAAATTGCCGGAGCGTTTAGTTTCCCGCTTCGCTTGGGGCTTGTCCGTCGATATTACTCCGCCGGATCTAGAAACCCGGATTGCTATTTTACGCAAAAAAGCCGATGCGGAACGTTTGGAAATTCCAGATGATACGTTAAGCTATATCGCCGGTCAAATTGATTCCAATATTCGTGAACTAGAAGGTGCTTTGGTGCGCGTGCAGGCTTTTGCTACTATTAATGGAGAGGATATCACGACCAGTCTGGCGGCGGATGCGTTGAAATCACTGAAGTCCGTCGGTAGTCAAAATCATTTGTCCATTTTACAGATTCAAGAAGAAGTGGCAAAATATTATCATATCCAATTAAAAGATCTAAAAGGGAAAAAACGCGTCAAATCCATTGTTGTTCCGCGCCAAATCTCCATGTATCTTTCCAGAGAAATGACGGATAACTCCTTACCAAAGATCGGTGCTGAATTTGGCGGTAAAGATCATACAACGGTCATTCATGCGCATGAAAAAATTCAGCAATTAATGGAAAAAGATCCGACGATTCAAAAAGAAGTCAGCGAAATCAAAAATTTGCTCAATTCTTAGCCTGTGGATAAAAAAGCCAGAAACAAAAAAGTTTTCCACAAGTTATACACAAGTGGAAAACTGCTAATTCATTTCGTTTTTCTACTTTTCCACAGAATTAACAAGACCTACTACTTTTATTATTTATTTATATATAAAGACTTATGAATTTCTCTTAACATTCAACAGCTACTACTATAAGAAAAAAGGAGCCTAATTATTATGAAAGTAACCGTGAAAAGAAATACTTTTCTACAAGAACTGCAAACCGTTCAACGTGCAATTTCATCTAAAACGACTATTCCAATTTTAACCGGGGTGAAAATTGTCCTGACAGAAGAAGGATTATCCTTAACAGGCAGCAACGCGGATATTTCCATTGAAAGCTTTTTAAGTCAAGAGGATGAAAAAGCTGAAATGACGATTGAATCAACAGGGAGCATTGTTTTACAAGCACGTTTCTTTGGTGAAATTATTCGTAAATTACCTGAAGATTCCTTTACATTAGAAGTTTTGGAAAATAACCAAGTAGCGATTACTTCCGGAAAAGCTGACTTTACAGTTAACGGCTTAGATGCCGAAAATTATCCACATCTACCGGTCATTGATGCCAAAAATCAAATTCAATTACCTGTTCATCTGTTAACAAAAATTATCAATGAAACTGGTTTTGCCGTTTCTATGCATGAAAGTCGTCCGATCTTAACCGGTGTTCATTTTATTCTGGAAAACCAAAAATTATTGGCAGTAGCAACAGACTCTCATCGCTTAAGTCAGCGTGTTATTCCAATTGAACAAGCAGCAGAAGATTTCAATATCGTGATTCCAGGAAAAAGCTTAACGGAGCTTTCCCGTTCCTTCACTAATGAAGAAGAAATGGTTGAAATCAGCATCATGGAAAATCAAGTGCTGTTCAAAACGCAAAATATGTATTTCTATTCGCGTTTACTGGAAGGCAATTATCCTGATACCAATCGTTTAATTCCAACCAGCTTTAATACAGAGATTGAATTTTATGTTCCTGAATTACTTTCTGCGATTGATCGTGCGTCTTTATTATCACATGAAGGCCGCAACAACATTGTTCGTTTAGCGATTGCTTCCGATTCTGTGGTTCTCTATGGAAATTCTCCTGAAATCGGAAAAGTTGAAGAACCGTTGAATTACGAAAACGTTACGGGAGATCCATTAGAAATTTCTTTCAATCCAGATTACATGAAAGATGCGCTACGTGCCTTTGGCGATATGAATATTACTGTTAAATTCATTTCTGCCATTCGACCATTTACGCTGGAACCAACAGAAACAGAGTTGGATTTCATTCAGCTGATTACACCTGTTCGTACCAATTAAGCTATAAAAAAACAAGTGGCTGGGTCAGAAGCGTTTAACTCCGAGAAATAAGAAGGAGTTGCTTCTGCTCCCGCCGTTTATTCGTACTTAGAAAGCTCCTTGTGACTATACTTCTGTCACAAGGAGCTTTTGTGCTATAAGTGAATTACAGCTATTTTCAGCTTTTTTGAAAACAAATGAAAAATATAACAAAGATTATCTGCTCATATTTCTTTCTAAAATGCATTTTAAGAGTTTTTCAATCGTTAGAATATTTTTAGTCGTTTGAAATTAAAATTGCTTAGAATGAAAATTAGACGGATAAATTTGTTTTCTGACCAAAAAAAGAGTATAATATAAGAATGAAAGTGAAAATAAAAAAGAGGGATGCATTTTGAAAAAAACGCTTGTTTTAGAAACAGATTACATGACACTTGGTCAATTTTTAAAAGAAGTCAATGTTATTGCAAGCGGCGGACAAGCCAAATGGTATTTAGCTGAAAATAGCGTGTTTGTCGATGGGGAGCCGGAAAATCGCCGCGGAAGAAAATTGTATCCCGGTATGATGATCGAAATACCTGAAGAAGGTACTTTTTTTATGGCAAAAAAAGGAAACGAGCCGATCGATGAGACTGAATAAAATCGAAGTACAGCATTATCGAAATTATGAACAGCTGACTTTAGATTTTCCTAAGACCTTAAATATCTTTTTAGGAGAGAATGCGCAAGGCAAAACGAATCTTCTGGAAAGTATTTATGTCTTGGCGATGACTCGCAGTCACCGGACGAGTAACGAAAAAGAATTGATTCGCTGGGATGCTGAGGCAGCCAAAATTAGCGGAGTGATTGAAAAAAAGAGCGGCACGGTTCCTTTAGAAATCCTCATTTCCAATAAAGGGCGCAAAACCAAAGTGAATCATATTGAGCAAAAACGCTTGAGTTCATACATAGGACAGCTGAATGTTATTTTATTTGCGCCGGAGGATTTATCGCTGGTTAAAGGATCGCCGCAGTTGCGCCGAAAGTTTATCGATATGGAGCTTGGTCAGGTGAATCCGATTTATTTGTATGATCTTGTGCAGTATCAGTCGGTACTAAAGCAGCGTAACCAATATTTAAAACAGCTTGCTGAAAAGAAGCAGACGGATACCATTTATTTGGACATTTTGACAGAGCAGCTGGCCGAATTCGGCAGTAAGGTGCTTTATGCTCGTTTGGCATTCATTAAAAAGCTGGAATATTGGGCAAATGTGCTGCATAAAAAGATCAGCCATGAAAAAGAAGAACTAGCGATTGAGTATTTTTCAAGTATCCCTTTAAATAAAGCAGAATTTTCACTAGAGGAGATCCACAAACAGCTGCTGCAAAGTCTATTGGACAGCCGCAAGCGTGAATTATTTAAAGCGAATACTTTTTTAGGTCCGCATCGGGATGATTTGATTTTTAATGTAAATGGTCAAAATGTACAGACCTATGGCTCACAAGGGCAGCAGCGAACCACTGCTTTAAGTGTCAAGCTGGCTGAAATTGATCTCATGTATTCAGAAACTGGAGAATATCCGGTGTTGCTGCTGGATGATGTGATGAGTGAGTTGGACAACGAACGACAGCTGCATTTGCTGGAAACAATCGAAGGAAAGGTTCAGACATTTTTAACAACGACCAGTCTGGATCATTTAACGAATAAATTAACTGTTGAACCGGATATTTTTAATGTTCATCAGGGAGAGATAGAGAGGGAAGCATCTATATGACAGAAGAAGAAAAGAACATGAAAGAACGTGCCCAAGAATATGATGCCAGTCAGATTCAGGTATTAGAAGGTCTTGAAGCGGTTCGGAAACGTCCCGGAATGTATATCGGCTCGACGAGTTCAGAAGGCCTGCACCACTTAGTTTGGGAAATTGTCGACAACTCAATCGATGAAGCACTGGCTGGGTTTGCTACAAGTATTCAAGTAGTCATTGAGCCGGATAACAGCATTACAGTAGTCGATGACGGTCGAGGAATCCCGGTTGATATTCAAGCAAAAACCGGACGACCTGCGGTGGAAACAGTCTTTACTGTTTTACATGCCGGCGGTAAATTCGGCGGCGGCGGATATAAAGTATCCGGTGGTCTGCATGGGGTTGGTTCCTCAGTTGTTAATGCCTTGTCTACTACATTGGACGTAAAAGTCTACAAAGACGGTAAGGTTCATTACCAAGAATTTCAGCGCGGCGCAGTAGTCGATGATCTAAAAGTAATCGGTGAAACAGATCGTCATGGTACAACCGTTCATTTTGTACCGGATCCTGAAATTTTTACCGAAACAACTATTTTTAATTTCGATAAATTAGCGACACGAGTAAGAGAGCTGGCTTTCTTAAATCGTGGTTTGAAAATTTCGATCGAAGATAAGCGGGAAGAAAAGCCTGTCTTGAAAGAATACCATTATGAAGGCGGAATTAAGAGCTACGTTGAGCATTTAAACGGCAATAAAGAAGTCTTATTCCCTGAACCAATTTTCATTGAAGGGGAGCAACAAGATATTACCGTTGAAGTATCTATGCAATATACGGACGGCTACCATTCCAATATTTTAAGCTTTGCCAACAACATTCATACTTATGAAGGCGGAACCCACGAATCAGGTTTCAAAACGTCATTAACACGTGTGATTAACGATTATGCACGTAAACAAAAGATCATGAAAGAAAATGATGAAAACCTGACAGGTGAAGATGTGCGTGAAGGCTTGACAGCAGTTATTTCCATCAAGCATCCGGAACCGCAGTTTGAAGGACAAACCAAAACCAAACTGGGAAATTCTGAAGTTCGTACAGTTACTGACCGTCTATTCTCAGAATATTTCACTAAGTTCTTAATGGAAAATCCAACAGTTGGAAAACAAATCGTCGAAAAAGGCTTATTAGCATCTAAAGCTCGTTTAGCTGCAAAAAGAGCCCGCGAAGTGACTCGTCGTAAAGGCGCGCTTGAAATCAGTAATTTACCTGGTAAATTAGCGGACTGCTCAAGTAAAGATCCGGAAAAATGTGAAATTTTTATCGTCGAAGGAGATTCTGCCGGCGGTTCAGCAAAACAAGGCCGCAGTCGTGAATTCCAAGCAATTTTGCCAATTCGCGGGAAAATCTTGAACGTTGAAAAAGCCAGCATGGATAAAATTTTAGCAAATGAAGAAATCCGCTCATTATTTACAGCAATGGGCACGGGCTTTGGTGCTGACTTTGATGTTTCTAAAGCTCGTTACCATAAATTAGTTATTATGACCGATGCCGATGTCGATGGCGCTCATATTCGTACGTTGCTGTTGACTTTATTCTATCGCTTCATGCGTCCAGTCGTAGAAGCAGGTTATGTGTATATTGCTCAGCCGCCGTTATACGGAGTGAAGCAAGGAAAAAATATTACCTATGTTCAGCCTGGAAAAAATGCTGAAGAAGAATTGGCAAGAGTGTTAGAATCATTACCAGCAAGCCCTAAACCTAGCGTTCAGCGTTATAAAGGACTTGGCGAAATGGATGATCACCAATTATGGGAAACAACAATGGATCCGGAAAAACGCTTAATGTCCCGTGTCAGTGTAGATGATGCAATTGAAGCAGATCGAATTTTTGAAATGCTGATGGGCGATCGGGTAGAACCACGCCGTGCGTTTATTGAAGAAAATGCCCATTACGTGAAAAATCTAGATATTTAGTTTAAGAAGGAGCAAAATTCATGAGTGAAGAAATGAAAGAAAACATTCAAGACGTCAATCTGACCAGTGAAATGAAAGAATCCTTCATTGATTATGCGATGAGCGTTATCGTAGCTCGGGCATTGCCGGATGTACGTGATGGGTTGAAGCCTGTTCACCGCCGTATTTTATACGGGATGAATGAGTTGGGTGTTACACCTGATAAACCACATAAAAAATCTGCCCGTATCGTTGGGGATGTTATGGGTAAGTACCATCCTCACGGCGACAGTGCAATTTATGAGTCAATGGTCCGGATGGCGCAGCCGTTTAGCTACCGCAGCATGCTGGTGGATGGTCACGGAAACTTCGGTTCTGTCGATGGCGACGGTGCCGCTGCGATGCGTTATACAGAAGCGCGTATGACAAAAATCGCTTTGGAAATGCTGCGTGATATCAATAAAGATACCGTTGATTTCCACGGAAACTATGATGATTCAGAACAAGAACCGGATGTATTACCGGCGCGTTTTCCTAACCTGCTGGTCAATGGTACCACCGGGATTGCTGTAGGGATGGCGACGAACATTCCGCCGCATAATTTAGCGGAAGTTATTGAGGCAACCAATTTATTAATGGACAATCCTGACGTAACAACAAATGAACTGATGGAAGTCTTGCCTGGTCCGGATTTTCCTACAGGCGGGTTAGTTATGGGAAAATCAGGAATTCGTCGTGCGTATGAAACTGGTAAAGGGTCAATCACTGTTCGTGCGAAAGTCGAAATTACTGAAATGCCGAACGGGAAAGAACGTATTTTAGTTTCTGAGCTACCGTATATGGTTAACAAAGCAAAATTAATCGAGCGTATTTCAGAGCTCCATCGTGAAAAACGAATTGAAGGTATTACGGATTTACGTGATGAATCTTCTCGTGAAGGGATGCGGATCGTTATCGATGTGCGTCGCGATGTTAGTGCATCTGTTATCTTGAATAATCTATATAAAATGACCGCTTTACAAAGTTCTTTTGGATTTAATATGCTGGCGATTGAAAAAGGCATACCGAAGATTTTGAGTTTAAAACAAATTCTTGAAAATTATATCGAACACCAAAAAGTCGTTATTGTCCGCAGAACCAAATTTGATAAGAAAAAAGCGGAAGCGCGTGCGCATATTTTGGAAGGCTTGCGGATTGCTTTAGATCATATCGATGAAATCATTGCAATTATCCGCGGTTCAAGAGCGGATGATGAAGCGAAAGCATCATTGATTGAACGTTTTGATTTTACAGATCGTCAAGCACAAGCAATCATGGATATGCGTTTACGTAGCTTAACCGGCTTGCAGCGTGACAAGGTTGAAAATGAATACCAAGAGCTATTGGCATTTATCGCTGACATGGATGATATTTTAGCACGTCCTGAACGTGTTGTTGAAATCATCAAAACCGAACTAGGGGATATCCGTGATAAATATGGCGATGCTCGCCGTACGGAATTATTAGTCGGTGAAGTCTTGAGTCTTGAAGACGAAGATTTAATCGAAGAAGAAGAAGTGGTCATCACGTTGACGAACAATGGCTATATTAAACGTGTAGCTAACAGTGAATTCCGGGCACAACGTCGCGGTGGTCGCGGTGTTCAAGGCATGGGTGTTCATGATGATGATTTCGTGAAGAATTTAGTGTCTTGTTCTACTCATGACACCTTATTATTCTTTACTAATAACGGAAAAGTCTACCGTGCAAAAGGTTATGAAATTCCTGAATACGGCCGCACAGCCAAAGGAATTCCTGTAATTAATTTGCTGGGGATTGATTCCAGCGAAAAAATTCAGGCAATCATTGCCGTTGAAGGCCAAGCTGAAGCAGGGCACTACTTATTCTTTACCACTCGCAAAGGTACAGTCAAACGTACCGCCGTCACTGCTTTTTCAAATATTCGAAGCAACGGTCTGATTGCGATAGGTCTAAAAGAAGACGATGAGCTGGTAAATGTAGTCTTAACCAACGGTGAAC
Source organism: Enterococcus sp. UD-01 (assembly GCF_044909655.1). Classification (NCBI taxonomy): domain Bacteria; kingdom Bacillati; phylum Bacillota; class Bacilli; order Lactobacillales; family Enterococcaceae; genus Enterococcus; species Enterococcus sp. UD-01. The sequence goes on from NZ_JBIYEU010000011.1 coordinate 69,336, forward strand.
AGAACATGATTATCGGTACGCATAATGGGTATTCTGTAACCTTTGCCGAAACAGCTGTCCGTGATATGGGACGAACGGCTTCTGGTGTACGCGGTATTCGTTTAAGAGAAGATGACTACGTTGTAGGAGCCTCTTTATTGGACGCTGACACGGAAGTTCTAGTCTTGACGGAAAATGGTTACGGCAAGCGCACAAAAGCCTCTGAGTACCCTGTAAAAGGCCGTGGCGGTAAAGGAATTAAGACAGCCAATATTACGGCGAAAAATGGTCCATTAGCTGGACTTACTACAGTTCGTGGTGACGAAGATATTCTGGTGATTACAAATAAAGGCGTTATTATCCGCTTTAATGTCGATTCAGTTTCACAAACCGGACGTTCAACACTAGGTGTTCGTTTGATGAGAATGGAAGAAGATGCGAAAGTAGTCACAATGGCAGTGGTTGAACCAGAGCCGGAAGAAGAAACAGAAACAACAGAAAATCAGGCAGCGACAGAAGAATAGAAGCACACTTCAAACAGGAATAAAGGCTCAATGTCTTTTATTCCTGTTTTTTTATTATTTCTAAGATAGAACCACCCTTTTTCAGAACAATATTTATTAAAATAAATAAAAATGTTAATTAACATTTCTTTTACTTTAATAAAAAGTACGTTTATAATAAAAAGTAATAAGAAGTGTGAGGTAAGAGGATGATACAAGAAAAACTATTATTAGATAAAACGTTTTCGAAGCAATTGAATATCGGTACAGCATTATCCAACTTTATTGATGATATTCTAGAAGTATTTGGAGAGAAAACGATTGTTATAGAACGTAAACCTATTACATTTTCAGAATATTTCTACGTTGAATTGATCACATTCTCCAACCATTTTAAAGTGCGGACCAGTCTTAAACGAAATCCGGATACGCTTGATATTGAAGCAAAAGCTTATTCTGAACCAAATCACAGCTATTTATCTAATTTAACGTTGGAAGAATTAAGTGTGATGCGTTTGTTAGTAAAAAAAGAACGAGAGCATATTATTGAACAAAAATATGCAGACGTAAATCAAAATGAATTAGAATTGGTTTCTTCTTTATTGATGAAGCTGAAAATTATCACAGGAGAAATTATTTAAATAATCGTTTCGTTTTACGAGATTTGAAAGTAAATAAAAACAGCTAAGCAAACAGCGATTGTAATGACCTCAAAAAGCTAGAGTCTTGTTCTATTTTTTGAGGTCTGTTCCAATTGCCATGTTCTTTTAGCTGCTTTTTATTTCTCTTCTCATTAACGTACATCGTCCAACAGATGTGAGTTCATTGGCGTCATTAAAGATTTTTGCTTCCCAGACTTGGATAGAGTGTCCTACATGGTTGGGCTGAGCGATGACGCTCAATGTTCCGCTGGCGGCACTTTTTAAATGATTGATTTGTAAATCCACTCCGACCGCATATGCTTCAGTTTCGGAAAGCTGCTCATTAGCGCCGATACTACAAGCTGTTTCAATTAAAACGCCATTGACGCCGCCGTGAACAATGCCATGTGGCTGTTTGTGAAAATCTGATATATCCATAGTTAGAACCACTTGATCTTTGGAGGACTCTTTGGTCTTGATTTGTAAATATTGTAACAGATCCATAGTATCAATCCTTTTACGTTATTTAATGAGATCAGTATAACACAGAATTGGCTTATACTTGAATGCAAGAAGTTTTATTATGATAAGTAAAAGAATTTCTTTTAAAGTTATAGTATAATCGGAATTATTATTAAAAAGAAAGTAGCGTGATTTTTATGGGTTGTTTGGGAAATGTTATTTGGTTTATTTTCGGAGGCTTTTTTGGAGGATTATCATGGTTATTGGCAGGAATAATTTGGTGTGTGACAATTGTAGGGATTCCTATTGGTCTTCAATGCTTTAAGTTGGCTGGCTTGAGTTTTTGGCCGTTTGGTAAACAAGTGGTTTACAGTACAAGTAGCATGTCATTTTTAGTCAACATTCTTTGGTTGATTTTTAGTGGCTTTTGGCTGGCTGTCGGTCATTTTATAAGCGGATGTTTGTTGTGCATTACGATTATCGGTATTCCTTTTGGGATGCAGTCATTTAAATTAGCAAAACTAGCGCTGATGCCGTTTGGCGCACAGGTTGTATCTGAGTAATAATTTATAAAAAGAAGATATGTCAATGAATGATGTATCTTTTTTGTTTTATTTTAAGGAATAAATAATAATATTTGAACTTTTATTCCTCTTTAAATCGTCTATCATTCTAAAAAAAGTATATTTGTGTATAATAGAACCGTTGAAAATAAATAAGGATGAACAGTACAAGACTTTCGTAAGAAAGAGTTGAACATTTTTTATTATTTAAGGAGGTTTCCCATGAGAAACTGGACAGTAATCAAGGAATATGAAGAGATTTTATTTGAACAAGAAGGTAAAGTAGCGAAAATTACCATTAATCGTCCTCAGGTGCATAATGCGTTCACGCCAAAGACTGTGATGGAAATGATTGATGCGTTTAACATTAGTCGTGATAGACAAGATATCGGTGTCATTATTTTAACAGGTGCTGGCGATAAGGCTTTTTGTTCCGGCGGTGATCAGAAGGTGCGCGGGCATGGTGGCTATGTCGGTGAAGATAGTGTGCCTCGATTAAATGTATTGGATCTACAGCGTTTAATTCGTGTGATTCCGAAGCCGGTTATTGCCATGGTAAAAGGCTACTCTATTGGCGGCGGGAATGTACTGCAGCTAGTGTGCGACTTAACAATTGCCGCAGATAATGCAGTATTCGGTCAAACGGGCCCTAATGTCGGTAGTTTTGACGGCGGTTATGGTTCCGGTTATTTAGCACGAGTAATCGGTCATAAAAAAGCCAAAGAGGTTTGGTTCCTATGCAAACAATATTCTGCTCAAGAAGCTTTGGATATGGGCTGGATCAATACGATTGCGCCACTTGCTGAGGTAGAAGATGTGACGATGGAGTGGGCGCATGAAATGCTGAAGAAAAGTCCGATTGCTTTGCGGATGATTAAAGCTTCTTTGAATGCAGATACGGATGGACTTGCAGGAATTCAGCAATTAGCAGGCGATGCAACCATGCTTTATTACACAATGGATGAAGCAAAAGAAGGCCGCGATTCATTTAAAGAAAAACGGGAGCCTGACTTTGATCAATTTCCTAAATTTCCATAGAAGGTGACAGACATGAATAGCTGGCTGCAAAAACAAGCTAGTCAAAGACCCGAACATCCTGCGTTTTATTGGCAGGATGAGGTTTGGTCTTTTGCAGAAGTGGCTCAAGAGGTGAATTACTGGGCGAACGAATATGCAGAAAAAATTCCATTTAAAGAAAAACGTGTTGCTTTATTCAGTCGTAATTCCAAAGAGCTTTATTTTTCTATTTTAGCACTGTGGGAATTAGGCAAAGAGCTAGTATTTTTAAACATCCAGTTGAGTGTTGAGGAGCTGCGTTATCAATTAACAGATGCTGAAGTGAATTATGTCGTTGTTGCAGAAGAAAAAATGGCTATTTTGGCTGAAATTACACAGGTAACGACAGTAGCTATGCAGCGCTCTGAACAAGCAGCAAAGCTGAAGTTACCGAACATAGATGTCTATCAACCTGAAATGACAGCGTCAATTATGTATACTTCCGGCACTACCGGCAAGCCGAAAGGCGTGGTGCAGCGTTTTGAAAATCATCGTGCGAGTGCTTTATCTACGCAGGAAAATATGCAGCTTACAGCGGAAGATTGCTGGCTTTGTCCAGTGCCTATATTTCACATTAGCGGCTTGTCCATCATCATTCGACAGCTGGTTTTAGGCTGCAGTGTACGTCTTTATGCAAAATTTGATGCATCAGCAATTACAGCAGATCTAGTACAGGGAAAAGGCACCATTATTTCAGTGGTGGCAGTGATGCTTAAAGAACTGCTGGCGGGGTATCCTGCTTCCGGCTACGCTACTATTTTTAAAGCAATGCTTTTGGGCGGCGGTCCTATTGCACCTAAAGCTCTGGAGCTATGTGAGGAATATGGACTTTGCGTTATTCAATCTTATGGCATGACTGAAACTTGCTCGCAGGTAGTAGCGTTAAGTTTTGCGGATGCTCAGGCGAAACGAGGATCGGCCGGTAAGCCCTTAACTGGAATGAAAATCAAGATTATTGATAATAAAGGGCAGAATTGTTTACCAAATGAAGTAGGTGAGATTTTGCTTAAAGGTCAAAATGTTGTAGGAAATTATTTAAACGGTGCTCAGTGGCAAGCGGTAAAATGGACGGCTGACGGCTGGTTTAGAACAGGTGACATGGGGTATTTGGATGACGATGGTTATTTATATTTAGTCAGTCGTTTAAGTGAATTGATTATTTCAGGCGGAGAAAATATATATCCGACCGAAATCGAACATGTTTTACAAGAACTACCGGGTGTAAAGGAAGTAGCAGTTGTAGGTGAAGCGGATCAGAAATGGGGAGCAGTCCCAGTCGCTTATATTGTTGGTGATCCTACCATTACTGTTGAAAAAGTGAACACATTTGCTCAAGCCTATTTAGCAAAATTTAAATTGCCTAAAAGGGTTTATTTGTGCGACACTTTACCACGAACGGCAAGCGGGAAATTAGCAAAACAACGTTTAACAACAAAAGAAAGGGAGGCTTTTTTTAGTAAATGAGCATTCCTAATGAATTAATAGAAGCATATCATGCTGGATATCGAAAATTCAGCTGGGTCAAAAAAATAAATGAAAACCCGCAGCTTTTGCGTAGTTATTTTGAGAAGGGACGAAAATTCTTTCAGGGAGAACGTTTCTATTGGCAGACGCCGGATCAAAAGATGACGCTAGTTGGTTTTGGTAAGGAAGAGGAATTGACGTTTGAACAGACGACTTTTCAGCAGGTCGAGCATTTTATCGAACAGGAACGTGATAAAATTTATCAAAATCTCGCTATTACAGGTACAGGAGCACTTTTATTTGGCGCATTTCCTTTTGATCGTGAACATGCTGGACAAGCTGAGTGGGGAAAAATGACACAAGGACTCTTTTATTTGCCAACCTATTTGATCACTCAGATTGAAGAGGAGCAGTACCTGACAGTAACCTTCAGTGCTGCAAATCAAGAAGAATTACAGGATAAGTGGACGTATTTAATGAATCAGTTTACGGAAATGATGAAAACAGATATCGTTGAAACTTCTGTTGGTGAAGTAATTGCTGAGGAGATAGGTGTGGAAGAATGGCTGCGTTTAGTTGATAAAACAGTGGCTCAGCTCAAAGAAGCAGGTCCTTTGAAAAAGGTCGTGCTTGCTAGAAAAATGCGAGTAAGCAGTACGGCTGTTTTTCAAGCGGATTTAGTTTTAAAACATTTACAGGAACAGCAATCAAACACGTACTTTTTTGTTCTAGAAGCGGAGCAGCGAGTGTTTATTGGAGCATCACCAGAACGGCTGTTAAAAGCCTCTGTTGAGACATTTTCAACAGCGAGCATTGCCGGATCTGTTTCACGTGGAACAAATGTTCCTGAAGACGAGCAGCTGGGCGCTCACCTTATGAATGATCTGAAAAATCGTCAAGAGCATAAGATTGTTGTAGATCGTATTGTTAAAGAATTAGAAAAAATGACGGATGCACCTATAATTGCAGAAGCCCCCAGTTTATTGAAAAATCGAGATATTCAGCATTTGTATGTTCCAATCATCGGTCAACGGCAAAAAGCTTTTCGATTTTTGCAAGGCATTCAGCAGCTGCATCCAACCCCTGCACTAGGCGGAGAGCCGAAGGAGCTGGCCTTGAACTGGTTAAATGAACACGAAAAGCTGGCTAGAGGGTTATATGGTGCTCCGATTGGCTGGATTGCATTAAAAGAAGATGTAGGCGAATTTGCAGTAGGTATTCGTTCAGCTATTTTGAATAAAAACACCGGCTTTTTATATGCTGGCTGTGGAATTGTGGCAGATTCGCAGGCTGAACTGGAACGAATCGAAACAAAGATTAAGTTTCAGCCAATGTTAAGAGGAATAGGTGGGAAAATAAGTGACGACTCAAATAGAAACAACTAATTATTTGCAACGATTTATTGAAGGATTGATTTCAAGCGGAGTTACTCAAGCAGTTATTAGTCCTGGTTCACGTTCTACGCCGTTAGCTTTATTACTGCACCGTCAAGAGCAGATTACAAGCTTTATTGAAGTAGATGAACGTTCTGCGGCTTTTTTTGCTTTAGGTTTGAGTAAAGCGAGCCGCAAACCAGTTGCGCTTCTTTGCACATCCGGTACGGCTGCGGCAAATTATTATCCCGCCATTTGTGAAGCCAACGCTAGTCAGGTTCCTCTCGTTGTACTGACGACAGATCGTCCGCATGAGCTGCGACAAGTAGGGGCACCACAAGCCATGGATCAATTACAGCTATTCCAAAATCATGTGAAATTATTTGTCGAAATGGCGCTTCCCGAAGGCTCGGCAACTATGCTGGATTATGCCTATTGGCAGGGAGCAAAGGCTGCAGCTACTGCTTGTCAGCTGCCTGCTGGGCCTGTTCATTTGAATTTTCCGTTGAGAGAGCCATTGTTACCGGATTTAACTCAAAAGCTACAGGTAAAGCAAAAAACTATGATTCTTGCTGGCAAACAACAGCTTAGTGAGGAGCAGCTTACGACATGTGTTAATCAATGGCAAGGAAAAAAAGGAGTGCTGATAGTTGGCGGTAGCCATTCATTAGTAGAAGCAGAACAGTTCGTGACCTTAGCAGAAGCACTAAATTGGCCGCTTATCAGTGATCCTTTAGCGAATATCACTACCTGCGGGAAAACGAGTCCGCTGATTATGAGCAATGTGGATTTATTTATCCAAGCTGTTTTATCAGATGTTCAGCCGGAAGTGGTGCTTCGTTTTGGTCCGTTGCCAGTTTCGAAAAATACGATGTTCTGGCTGCAAGCCCTTGATGCAAAGCAAACCGCTATTTATTTAGTAGATGAAATTGGTCAATGGCAGGATCAATTAAAGCAGGCGCAAGTTGTGATTCAAGCAGAAGAACAAGCTTTTGTGCAAGCAATTCTTACTAAAATTCAAAAACAGACGAATGAAGAATGGAGTCAGCTTTGGACGAAACAGCAGCGAGTAACGGGCGAGTTTTTAGCTGAAGCTGCTGAATTAAAAGAGCTGAATGAGACTTCTGCCAGTGTTTTAGTTCATCAAAAAATGGCTAAAAACGGTCAATTATTTGTATCAAACAGCAACGCTATTCGCTTTTTAGACCGTTTCACCGTTGCAGCTGGACAAGGCTATCAGCTTTTCGGTAATCGTGGAATTAATGGCATTGACGGCGTTGTGTCAACTGCTTTAGGGATGTGTGCCGTACAGCCTGAACAGCAAAATGTCTTATTGATTGGCGATTTAGCCTTGTATCATGACATGAATGGACTTTTGGCAGCTAAACGTTATCAGTTACCACTAACAATTGTTTTATTAAATAATAATGGTGGTGGTATTTTTTCATTTTTATCTCAACGTCAATTGACAGAAACTGATTTTGAACCAATATTCGGGACGCCTATTGATTTAGATTTTTCTATAGTAGCGCAATTGTATAAGGCTGCTTATGCCAAAGTCGAAAGCTTGGAGCAATTAGCTACTTTACTGGAAGAAACACAAAAAGCGCCTAAATTTCAGCTGATTGAGGTTGTGGGTGATCGTCAGGACAATGTACAGCTTTATGAAGAAATTTCTAAACGCTTGGCAGAAAAATTAAGAGTAAACTAAAATGAAAATCGACATAAACGGCGTAAATTATTATTATAGCTGGCTTACACCTTATGAGGCAGGACGGGCAACATTAGTTTGTCTGCATGGCTTCACTGGAACAAGTCAGACTTTTGAGCCGGTATTTCAGGAACAGCAGAAGCTGAATATTCTAGCTATTGATTTAATAGGCCATGGGTTTACAGATACGTATGTTCACCCTTATCGCTATCAGATGGCTTGTTTATGTGATGATCTTGCTTGTTTGACAGAGCAATTAGGAATTTTTTCATTTGCTTTATTAGGGTATTCAATGGGCGCGAGGACGGCATTAAGTTTTGCTTGTCGGTATCCTGAAAAAGTCCAGCAGTTGATTTTGGAAAGTGGCTCACCGGGGTTGGAAACGAATTCTGAACGAAGAAAACGCCGTTTTTCGGATAAGCATTTAGCCGCTTTTATCATGAAACATTCACTGGAAGAATTTGTTGCAAAGTGGCAGCAACTACCGTTATTTGCGACCCAGAAGAATTTACCTTTGGAGAGTCAATCAGCAGTTCATCAAGAGCGCATCAGTCAGCAACGATTTGGTCTAGCCTGCAGCTTATGGTTTATGGGAACTGGTGCACAACCAAGCTGTTGGGAGCAACTATCAGAGCTGAACATGCCTATTTTGGCGATTGTAGGGGAGTCGGACAGCAAGTTTCAGCAAATTGCTCAGAATATGCAGAAAAAACAACCTAGTTTATCGATTGATTGCTTGGCTCAGGCTGGACATTGTGTTCATTTAGAACAGCCGCGTACATTTGAACAGAAGGTTTTAGCCTTCTTAGAAAGGGGCAGTACTTTTGCAGATTAAACGAATTGATCGTTACTGTGTGCGGCTGCCACTTAAACAGCCGTTTGAAACCAGCTATGGACGAATTTCAGAGAAAGCCTTTGATCTGATGCTTGTGACTGATGAAAAAGGCAATCAAGGTATTGGTGAGTTGGTGCCGTTTGAACAGCCTGACTATATTGAAGAAACACTGGATACGGCACGTATTGTTATCGAAAAGCATTTGATTCCATTACTGCATAATCGTTGGATTACGCATCCTTTTGAAACAGCTGATTATTTCGATCAAGTAAAAGGTAATTATATGGCGAAATCCAGCCTTGAAACAGCGATTTGGGATCTCTATGCCAGACGGCAGGGAAAGAGCCTTAAATCGTATTTTAAGGACACTAGAGCGAAAGTACCGGTTGGCGTTAGCTTAGGTATTCAAACTGATTTAACAAAATTGCTGGAACAAGTCACTGATTATGTGAATCAAGGCTATCAGCGAATCAAATTGAAAATTCGACCCGGCTACGATTTAGCACCGATCGCAGTAATTCGCCAGCAATTTCCTGATCTATTGCTGATGGTCGATGCCAATTCAGCCTATACAATAGCGGATCTTCCTCATTTGAAAAAGCTGGATAAGTATCAGTTGGCATTGATTGAACAGCCTTTTGCAGCGAATGATTTTCTAGATCATGCACGTCTCCAAAAAGAGCTGGAAACAGCCATCTGCTTAGATGAAAATATACGAACATTAAAGGATTGTGAGCTTGCTTTTGCTTTAGGGAGCTGCCGCAGCATTAATTTAAAGATTCCACGTGTGGGTGGAATAAGTGAAGCTTTACGAATAACTGAATTTTGCCGTGACAAGGACCTGCTTGTCTGGCTGGGCGGAATGTTTGAATCTGGGGTGGGTAGAGCATTGAATTTACAATTTGCCTCACAGCAGCAGCTGACTTTTCCAGGAGATATTTCGGCCTCTGATCGTTATTATTATGAAGATATTTTGTCTGAGCCGATTGCTATTCAAAATGGCATGATTCAAGTGCCGGATGGTTTGGGCATTGGTGTTTCTTTAGCCGAAGAGACGTTATTAAAGTATGGTGCGTATGAAAATTTGTATACTTAAAAAGACAGCCCTGAACCAGCATTATCTGGCTCAAAGGCTGTCGAATTATTGTTCTTTTAACATTTTTTCGATTTGCAAACGTTGCACCTTCATCGTCGCTGTACGAGGAATATCTTCCCAAGCCATAATAATTGGTTCATTCAAACGCGGAAGATCCGCTACCTGTTCCCACCAAGCTTCCCAGTTCATTCCTTGCTTTGGATCAACAGCTAAAATCGGTTGTGGTGAATTATCTTTAGCGCGAACAATAATCACTTCTTGAAGAAAATCCAGTGCATCCAAAAGATGATCTTCAATAGCTAAATTACTATCGATTTTTTCGATCAAGTCAACTTGACGATCCTTTAGGAAAAGATGTCCATTTTCGTCAATATAGCCATAATCACCGCTGTCCCACCAAGGACCAAAGACTGTTGCTTGGAAACGTTCGTCTTCTTTGTAGTAAGTTATAGCGCGACCTTTCGATAAAAATTGAATATGTCCGTCTGTCATTGCGGGTAAAACATTGCCTTCTTTGTCGGCAATTCTAGCTTCTGTTAAACCAGCTAGACCCACACCCATATCTCTGGCATCAGAGGTCTTTAAGGATTCCACTGTATGGGCTTTTAATATCATCGGACCACATTCACTTTGACCATAAACTTGTAGGAAAATCGGATCATTTTTAGCAGAAGCCTTCAAAAAGCTTGCCATGGTCGCGTTATTGATAGCATCAAAGGTAGAATGATAATAACGAACACTAGCAAAGGCTTCAGGGTGATTCTTTGCTAAAGAAGTCCATTGTACAAAATTATTCGGATGTGTTTCCAAGGCAATTGGCTGATTTTCAAGCAGCATCGCTGCGACAGAGTCACTAGCTGAAACAGACAAAGGCATCATTGGGAAACCCATTGCCATCAATGAAGAAATACCGATATTAAAGCGTGAGTGTACAGGAGAAATATGAAAACCGACTAATTTTTTTTCAGCAATTTTAGTGAAAATTGTTTTTTGCCATTTTGTTCGCCAGCCCATAGAATTCGCTGAATGGCAGATAAGCTTTGGAATGCCTGTGGTTCCGGAAGTATGAGTCATATAGGCAATCATATCCTTCGGCAATTCCGTTTGGGGTACTTCCGTTGTAGAAGCTTCCAGTAGTCTTGTAACAGAAATTTGTTTTTCAGGTGAGCTGTTTTTAACTGCCGTGATTTTTGTTTGGGTTTCTTCGTCAAAAAGAATGAAAGGATCTTCTAAGCGATCGACAAAGACTTCGATTGTTTCAGCCGGAAAATGATAGGAAATCATTGCAGGAACAGCGCCTAAATAAGAGGCTGCCACGGCTAACAGATACGTATCGAATTTTGAACTTTTGAAGATAATAATTTTATCTTCTGCTTTTACACCTAAGCTAGCTAATTGGTATGCTCGTTTTAAGATCGCTTCATGGCTTTCTTTGTAAGTGTAGTTTGTGCCTAATTCAGGAAATGCCGGCAAAATTTCATCATGGATAATTGGAACTTCAGGTGTAGCATTCGCTGCATCCTTGTAATTGGTATACAGATTAAGTGGTTGGTATTCTAATAGTTGATTCAACAGCTAAGCATCCTTTCAATAGAGAATATAATGGTTTAATCTGAAAGCTTGTGTAAAATTGAACAAAGACAGTATATCATGAAAAAGTTTTTAGCTAAATAAATTTGATATGATAAAAAAATAAATATTTTTTCAGAATGAAAAGAAAAAAGAGCATAATTAAGCGTATGTTTAAAGTAAGGACGAAGACAAATAATATTTCAAAAAGATTCATATAAACATATAAGAACGCTTGATTTTATCAAGGTTTTACTGTACAATGAACTATTGTGAGTAGTCTATAAATTTTAGATAACTCTCCTTGCTCTTAGGAACCTAAGAGCCTTAAAGTCCACAGGGAGGTGAAAATCAATGAGTCAAGCTACGAATTATGAAATTATGTATATTATTCGTCCGAACATTGATGAAGAAGCAAAAACTGCTTTAGTAGAACGTTTCGACACAATTTTGAAAGATAACGGTGCAGAAGTTATCGAATCAAAAGACTGGGAAAAACGCCGCTTAGCATATGAAATGAACGGATTCCGTGAAGGCATCTATCATATCGTTAAAGTATCTTCTCCATCAACAGCAAGTGCTGTCAACGAATTTGATCGTCTTGCTAAAATCAATGAGGATATTATCCGTCATATGATTATTAAAGAAGAAGCATAATAAATGTTCCACGTGAAACATTTATATAGACGAAAGGAGATGTTCAAATGATTAACAATGTTGTATTAGTCGGTCGACTAACAAAAGATCCAGATCTACGATATACTTCTAGTGGTTCAGCTGTTGCGACGTTTACTCTAGCTGTAAACCGTAATTTTACGAATCAAAATGGAAATCGTGAAGCAGATTTTATTAACTGTGTGATTTGGCGTAAACCTGCTGAAACTATGGCAAACTACGCGCGCAAAGGAACATTACTTGGTGTTACTGGTCGTATTCAAACTAGAAACTACGAGAATCAGCAAGGACAACGTGTATATGTTACAGAAGTTGTATGTGAGAATTTCCAATTGTTAGAATCACGTTCTGCATCAGAACAAAGACAACAAGAAGGCGGTACTTCATCTTCATCATATAACAATAACAACGGTGGCAGTTTCCAAGCACAAAATAATAATTTCTCAACAGGACAAAACAATTTTAATCAACCATCATCCTCTCAGTCTAACAACAACGGTATGCCTGATTTCGATAGAGATGCTGATCCATTTGGTGGTTCAGGTTCAACTATTGACATTTCAGATGATGATCTACCATTCTAAACGAATTTGATAGGAGGGAATAAGAATGGCACAACAAAGAAGAGGCGGACGTAAACGTCGTAAAGTCGATTATATTGCAGCAAACCATATTGAATACATTGATTATAAAGATGTTGAATTATTAAAAAAATTCATTTCTGAACGTGGAAAAATCTTGCCACGTCGTGTAACAGGTACTGGCGCTAAAAACCAACGTAAATTAACAATTGCGATTAAACGTGCTCGTATCATGGGCTTATTACCATTCGTTAGCGAAGAACAATAAGAACTTAGATATAGATAAATGAGAGGATCAAAGAATTAATTCTTTGATCCTTTTTTATATAATAGGATTAATTCTAATGTTTCACGTGAAACATTACGGGATTCGCAGAATTAACATTTTTATGCTAAAATAACGTTAACTTGTAGAACCGTGGAGGAGTCTTAATAATGGAAAAGAATAGAATGAAACGGATTTTGGGTTCTGTGTTCGTTCTCTTTTTATTAGAAGTGATGCTGTATTTCTTTGTTTCTAATAAGTATTTTCTTGTAGCTGGTTTACTCATTCTTAATGTGGTATTGGTTAATTGGATTCTTTATTTAATTAAAAAGATGGAGATATCTAATACAGAAAAAATCAGAGAAGCAAGTACAATTGCTGAACAATCATTAGATTATGCCTTTAATGAAGTGTCAGTAGGGATCATAAATTATGATCCAGTAACAAAAGAAGCTAAGTGGTTAAATCCGTTTGCGGAAGGAATTTTTCAAAAAGACGGCCAAGCATTAATCAGCCCTGAATTAATTACAACATATGTATCATTAGCTGAAAAAGGAAAAGATATTTTTAAAGTTGGAGATAATGTTTATCGCTTTAATGTAGATGAAAAACAAAATACTATTACCTTTAGAGATATCACAGAAGAAAGTAATCTATACCAAGAAAAAATTGAAATGCAAACAGCTATTGGTATTATTTCAGTAGATAATTATGATGATATTACGGATAGTATGGATGATAAGCAAGTATCCTATTTGAATAGCTTCATTACGACAATGGTCTCTGATTGGCTGGATGAGTATCAAGTGTTTTACAAGAGGTTGAATGCAGAACGATATTTCTTTATTGCTCAATTGGAAGATATTCGAAAGATGATGGAAACGAAATTTCAAATACTTGATAAAGTTAGAAAAGAAGCGAATGATAGAGAATTAGCTATTACTTTAAGTATGGGGATTTCTTATGGTGGGGAAACTTTGAGTCAAACAGGAAATATCGCCCAAACCAACTTAGATACAGCGTTAGTTCGAGGCGGTGATCAGGTGGTAGTTAAAGAGGCTAAAGATAATGCGAAACCGCTATTCTACGGTGGCAGATCGGCTTCAGTAGCGAAGCGAACACGTGTTCGCTCTCGTGCGATGAGTACAGCAATTCAAGGGATTTTGTCAGAGGCCTCTGATGTTTATATTATGGGTCATCGATTTCCTGATATGGATGCGATTGGGTCAGCTTTTGGAATGGCGCGGCTGGTGAGATTTCATGCTAAAGAAGCTTGGATTGTCTTAGATAAAACAGAAAGCATTCCAGATGTGGATAGAGTAATGGAAGAGCTAGAAAACTATCCGGATATTGCGAAGCAGATTATTACGCCAAAAGAGGCGATGAAACGGAAAAAAGAAAGTAGCTTGCTTATTATGGTTGATTACCACAAACCGTCGCTGTCAATTTCTCAGGAGCTTTATGAACAATTTGCTAAAGTTGTCATTATTGATCACCATCGTCGAGGAGATGAATTTCCAGCTAAACCATTACTTTCATATATCGAGTCTTCTGCTTCTTCAGCTTCAGAATTAGTCACAGAGCTGATTGAATATCAAAGTAATGCACAACGACGTTTAGACAAGTTTGAAGCGACACTCCTGCTTTCTGGCATCGTAGTTGATACAAAAAGCTTTAGTGTTCGCACCACAGCTAGAACTTTTGATGTAGCTAGCTATTTAAGAACTTGTGGTGCGGATTCATCTTTAGTACAATATTTACTAAGTTCAGATTTGACGAGCTATTTAGAAATGAACAGCTTAATTGCTAGAAGCGAATATGTTACCTCGGATACGGTGATTGTCAGTGGCAGTGAAGAGAAGGAATACAATAGTGTAACAGCCGCTAAAACTGCGGATACCTTATTGTCGATGGTGGGAATCAATGCTGCTTTTGTCATTACTAAACGAACGGATAAGCAAATAGGCATTAGTGCTCGTAGTAATGGTTCAATCAATGTCCAATTAATTATGGAAAACCTCGGCGGTGGGGGTCATTTTACTAATGCTGCGGTACAATTATCTGGAGTAACAGTGGCAGAGGCAAAAGAACAATTGCTGAAAGTTATTCATCAAAATAAAGATGTTATGTATGAATCGACTTCGTGAAAGGAAATATCAGCTAAACAAGCTATTTTTTGGGAAAAAGATAAATTGTGAATGAGATGAAGAGCGTCTCATCTTCAATTTCCTAGGTACAAATCAATTTTTAGGAAAGAGGTTTTTTATATGAAGGTTATTTTTTTACAGGATGTAAAAGGCAAAGGTAAAAAAGGTGATGTTAAGGAAGTTCCCACTGGTTATGCACAAAATTTTCTAATCAAAAATGGATATGCGCAGGAAGCAAATAAAGGCAGCATCAGTGCTTTAGCGGCTCAAAAGAAAGCACAAGATAAACAGGATGCAGAAGTTTTAGCTGAAGCGAAAAAAATGCAGGAATTTCTGGAAAAGGAAGAAACTGTTGTAGAGCTAAAAGCGAAGGCTGGTGAGGATGGACGTCTATTTGGATCTATTCCTTCAAAACAGATTGTAGAAGCGCTTAATAAGCAGTATAAGGTGAAATTAGACAAACGTAAGCTGGAATTGTCAC
Source organism: Enterococcus sp. UD-01 (assembly GCF_044909655.1). Taxonomy (NCBI): domain Bacteria; kingdom Bacillati; phylum Bacillota; class Bacilli; order Lactobacillales; family Enterococcaceae; genus Enterococcus; species Enterococcus sp. UD-01. The sequence goes on from NZ_JBIYEU010000011.1 coordinate 84,737, forward strand.
AGCCCATTCGTTCTTTAGGTTATACGAATGTACCAGTGAAGCTACATCACGAAGTGACAGCTAAAATCAAAGTACACGTTATTGAAGAATAAGCAGAAGATGGACTCAAAGTAAAATTGACAAACAATTTTACTTTGAGTTTTTTTATAGACTCGGCCAGAAGACAACATTTTTCTCGGTGTACATTTCAGCTATTTATTGTTAAAATAGAAAGACTGAATGAACTGAAAATCGGTAAAAACAAAGAGAGCAAATTTGGCTTGTAAATCCTGTATTATAAGGATTTTATTGTTTTTATTTCAACACATTAGGAGAGAAAAAGATGAGTGAAGTATGGCAAGATCGTGTACCGCCTCAAAGCATGGAAGCAGAGCAAGCTGTTTTAGGGTCGGTTTTTTTAGATGCAGAGGTCATTATTGACGCTTTAGAATACATAGAACCCAAAGATTTTTATCGCCGTAATCACCAATTGATTTTTCAGACTATGCTAACGTTGAATGATCGAAATGAAGCAATTGATGTGATCACTGTTAAAGATCGTTTGGAGCAGGAAAATTTACTGGAGGATGTTGGCGGTTTAAGCTATCTTTCTGATTTGGCCTTGGCTGTGCCGACAGCAGCAAATATCGTCTATTATGCGAAAATTGTTGAACAAAAATCCTTGCTACGCAATTTGATTCAAACCGCCACAGATATTGTAACTAAAGGGTTTGAACAAGGTGAAGATGTTGAAACAATATTGGATGATGCAGAGCGCAGCATTCTGGAAGTTTCTGAAAAGCGAAACCGCAGCGGCTTTTTATCCATCGCTGATGTCTTGAATACGTCGATTGCGAATATCGACCAGCTGTATCAAAATGATGAAGAAATCACCGGACTACCGACGGGATATCCTGCCTTAGACAAGATGACTGCTGGTTTACAGGCGGAGGAATTGATTATTTTAGCCGCACGTCCGGCCGTAGGTAAAACAGCTTTTGCGTTGAATATAGCGCAAAATATTGGCACTAAGACAGACCGCTCCGTCGCAATCTTCAGTCTGGAAATGGGGGCTGAATCGCTGGTTAACCGGATGCTTTGCGCAGAAGGTTCAATTGAAGCCGGTCATTTACGTACCGGTCAGCTTTCAGAAGAAGAATGGCAAAATTTAATTATTGCAATGGGCAGCTTGTCCAGAGCGCAAATTTTTATTGATGATACGCCCGGTATTAAAATTACTGAAATCCGCGCGAAATGTCGAAAATTAGCACAGGAAAGAGGAAATCTGGGGTTAATCCTCATTGATTACCTACAGCTAATTGAAGGTACAGGTCGTGAAAGTCGTCAGCAGGAAGTATCTGAAATCTCTCGTCAGTTGAAGAAGCTGGCAAAAGAATTAAAGGTACCGGTTATTGCCTTGTCACAGCTTTCCCGTGGGGTGGAACAGCGTCAGGATAAGCGCCCGGTGTTGAGTGATATTCGTGAATCCGGGTCGATTGAGCAGGACGCGGACATTGTTGCCTTCTTATATCGTGATGATTATTACGAACGTGGTGACGGTGGTGAAGACGGCGACCATGAGCCGCCTGAAATTGATAATGTGATCGAAGTTATTATTGAAAAAAACAGAAGTGGTGCCCGTGGAACGGTGGAGCTGCTGTTCATTAAAGAGTATAATAAATTCTCGTCCTTATCTCCAAGAGAAGAATTTTAATAAAGGAAAGTTGAAAAAAAGTGCGTAGCACTTTCGTTCGACTTTCCTATTTTTTTATCCTGCTAAGCGTTGATTGAGTTAGACAGCACATATCTAAAAATTCGTTTTTTTACTGAAAATTTCACTTTTATAAAATTAATGTTCGTGTTTTAGTTGTATTTCATTTTTCAAAGAAAATATTATTCGATTTTTAAGTTGAAAGCATGGCTGTTTACTGGTACAATGTAGCAGGACAAAATAATTTAGAACGAGGTGTTCGAATGTCATCAGTTGTAGTAGTCGGAACGCAGTGGGGCGATGAAGGAAAAGGAAAGATCACGGATTTTCTAAGTGAAAATGCTGAAGTCATCGCACGTTATCAAGGCGGAGATAATGCAGGACATACCATTAAGTTTGATGGTGTTACGTATAAGCTACACTTGATTCCATCAGGTATTTTTTACAAAGAAAAAATCAGCGTTATTGGTAATGGCGTGGTGGTTAATCCAAAATCTTTAGTAAAAGAACTTGCTTACTTAAAGGAACATAATGTTGCTACAGACAATTTACGTATTTCTGATCGCGCACACATCATTTTGCCGTATCATATAAAATTAGATCAATTACAAGAAGATGCTAAAGGCGAGAATAAAATCGGGACGACTATCAAAGGAATTGGCCCTGCTTATATGGATAAGGCAGCCCGTGTCGGTATTCGTGTCGCTGATTTATTAGATAAAGAAATTTTTGAAGAACGTTTAAAAATCAATTTGGAAGATAAAAATCGTCAATTTGTCAAAATGTTTGACAGTGAACCAATTGCTTTTGAAGATATCTTTGAAGAATATTATGAATACGGCCAACAAATTAAACAATACGTGACAGATACTTCTGTTATTTTAAATGACGCTTTAGACGCCGGCAAACGGGTTCTTTTCGAAGGAGCACAAGGGGTTATGCTGGATATCGATCAAGGAACTTATCCATTCGTTACGTCATCTAATCCAGTGGCTGGCGGAGTAACTATCGGCAGTGGTGTAGGTCCTTCAAAAATCAATAAGGTCGTTGGTGTATGTAAAGCTTATACATCGCGCGTTGGAGACGGTCCGTTTCCTACAGAGCTATTTGATGAAACTGGTGAAACGATTCGTAAGGTCGGTAAAGAATACGGCACAACAACAGGTCGTCCGCGTCGTGTGGGCTGGTTTGATACTGTGGTTATGCGTCATTCAAAACGCGTGTCCGGCATTACCAACTTATCATTGAATTCAATCGATGTATTGAGTGGTTTAGAAACAGTGAAGATTTGTACAGCTTATGAATTAGACGGCGAATTGATCTATCATTATCCAGCCAGCTTAAAGGAATTAAGCCGTTGCAAGCCTGTTTATGAAGAATTACCAGGTTGGACAGAAGACATCACTGGCTGTAAGACGTTAGCAGATCTTCCGGATAATGCTAGAAATTACGTGCATCGTATTTCTGAGCTGGTTGGTGTTCGTATCTCGACCTTCTCAGTAGGACCTGACCGTAACCAAACAAATGTGTTGGAAAGTGTTTGGGCGCAAATTTAAAAAAGTACTGGAGCAGAAAGACTCTGAAAAATGGAGTTGTTTTTGTTCCAGTTTTTTCTATTTTAATAAATAAGGAGTATCCTTAATATATATGGTAAAATGAAACCAAAGCAGGGAGGACAGATTATGCCATTTAAAGTAATGACAGATTCGTGTTGTGACTTACCTTATACGTATTTGGAAGCGAATGATGTTGATTTTATTAGTATGACGATTCAATTGAATGGAAAAGAATTAGTGGATGACTTAGGGAAAACCTTTGATTATGACTGGTTTTTACAAGAAATTAAAAGTGGTGCGATGCCGACAACTTCTCAAGTAAATGTGGGTCGTTACATTGAATTTTTTAGACCGTATGTTGAAAAGAAGCTGCCTATTTTATATTTAGCTTTTTCTTCCGGCTTAAGTGGTTCTTATCAAAGTGCGGTTCAAGCCGTAGCTATTTTAAAAGAAGAAGCGCCGGAAGCTCAGATTTATGTGATTGATACGAAAGCAGCCAGCTTAGGCGAAGGCTTGCTAGTCAGCAAGGTTATTCAAATGAAAGCAGCCGGTCATTCTCTAGAAGAAATTCTATTATGGTTAGCTGACAATAAAATGTGTGTGCATTCTTGGGTAACGGTAGATGATCTAAAGCATTTAGAACGTGGTGGTCGGATTTCAAAAGCTGCGGCAGCCATTGGCGGTTTAATGAATGTGAAACCAATTATCGTTGTTGACGATCAGGGCAAGCTACAGAATATCGGTAAGGTTAGAGGCCGTAGTAAAGCGTTAAAAAAATTAACGGATGAAACCGTGAAAGGAATCAAAGAGCCGCTGGAACAAACCCTATTTATTGCTTATGCTGGTGATTTGAAAAGTGCTGAAGCAGTTAAGGAAATGATTGAAGCGGAAATTCAAGTTAAAGAAATTAAGCTTTATCCTTTAGGACCAACAATTACTAGTCATACAGGCAATGGCTGTATTGCTGTCTTTTCTATGGGTGAAAAAAGATAAAAGAACTTACTACTAAAAATAAAAACCGTTCTTCCACTGATACAGTGAAGGAGCGGTTTTTAACTTTATCTAATTAATATTCCCCAGAAAACAATTGCTCTAATTGTTTTTGAACATCTTTATTTTCCAAAAATTCATCATAGGTGGTGTCTGCACGGTCAACCACACCTTTATCAGAAACTGCAATAATTCGGTTTGCTAAGGTTTGGATGAATTGATGGTCATGTGAAGCGAAAAGAATCGCGCCGGTAAAGGCCATTAAGCCATCGTTTAAGGCAGTAATGGATTCTAAATCCAAGTGATTGGTTGGATCATCTAAAACGAGTACATTGGCTTTTGAAAGCATCATTTTAGATAGCATAACGCGAACCTTTTCTCCCCCTGAAAGTACATTTACAGGCTTCATAACATCTTCACCTGAAAATAGCATTCTGCCTAAGAATCCGCGCAAGAAGGTATTGTCGTCTTCTTCCTTGCCAGCAAATTGACGCAGCCAGTCCAGAATTGTTAAATCTGTATCAAAGTCTTTGCTGGTATCTTTTGGCAAGTAAGCCTGCGACGTGGTCACACCCCAGCGAACACTTCCGGTATCAGGGGTGATTTCACCCATAATGACTTTGAACAAGGTCGTGGTAACAATATCATTGTCCGCAATAAACGCTACTTTATCTGTATTGTTTAAAGAGAAGGAGATGTTGTCCAGCACTTTTTTACCGTCAATTGTAACAGAAACATTTTCGACATGTAATAAGTCATTGCCAATTTCTCTTTCAGGTGTAAAGCCGACAAAAGGATAACGGCGTGACGAAGGCTGAATGTCTTCAAGGGTAATCTTGTCCAGCATTTTCTTACGAGAAGTGGCTTGCTTGGATTTTGAAGCATTCGCACTGAAACGAGCGATAAAGTCTTGCAGCTCTTTGATTTGTTCTTCCTTTTTAGCATTGGCATTCGCTTGTAGTTTGGCCGCTAATTGGCTTGATTCCAGCCAGAAATCATAGTTTCCGACGAATAATTTGATTTTGCCGAAGTCAAGGTCAGCCATGTGTGTACAAACTTTGTTTAAAAAGTGACGGTCATGGGAAACAACGACAACGGTATTTTCAAAATTAATCAGGAATTCTTCCAGCCAATTGATGGAGCGTGTGTCCAGTCCGTTTGTCGGCTCATCTAAAAGTAATACATCGGGTTTGCCAAACAGAGATTGAGCAAGTAGGACTTTGACTTTTTGTCCGGCGGTTAATTCGCTCATTTTTTGGTCATGCAGACTTTCTGGTATGTTTAAGCCTTGCAGCAGCACAGCCGCTTCAGGCTCTGCTTCCCAGCCATCAAGCTCAGCAAATTCACCTTCAAGCTCAGCTGCCTTAATACCATCCTCATCAGAGAAATCTTCTTTCATATAAATAGCATCTTTTTCCTTCATAACTTCATAAAGACGTTTGTGACCCATAATAACTGTTTCTAAAACGGTATGGTCTTCGTAGTCAAAATGGTTCTGCTTTAAAGTCGCCATCCGTTCATCCGGACCAAGTGTCACTGTTCCGGTAGTTGGTTGAATTTCACCAGCTAAAATCTTAAGAAACGTTGATTTACCGGCACCGTTAGCACCGATTAAACCATAACAATTACCAGGAGTGAATTTAATATTTACATCATCAAAAAGTTTGCGGTCAGAAAATAACAAACTTACATCATTTACAGTAATCAATAGTTTTCCTCACTTTATTTATAATAGTAAACCTCTCTGCATTATAGCGAGGAAAGCGGCATTTTTCAAGGAAATTCAGCCTTTTTCACAAATAGCCGCTGCTTTTCCTGAAAATCTTACTGGTTTTCTTAAAAATGCTGTTCCATGTGAAACATTTTAATCTACAAGGGCTTCTAGTGTACTTTTTAAGCAACACACTGTATGATACACATAGAATTTAGTGTATCTTTTTAAGGAGAGATAACGATGAAACGGATTGAACGTATCTATCAGTATGTGAAAGAGCAAACAGAAGAGCTAACGCCCGCTGATGTTTCTCTTGGTAAAGGGGTAACAACAGAAGAGGTATCCATGGTACTGGCGATTCAGCGTTCCAATGCCAGTAAAGATTTAAATCAGCTCGTGCGTGATGGCTTGCTGGAAAAAACAGCTGGTCGTCCTGTGAAGTATGTCGATAAAGCCATTTTCAAATATCAACCGTTGACGAAGCCGGTCAAAAGCTATCGTGAAAATAATTTGGTAGAGCCTGCTGAAAATAATCTACAGCAACGTCCTGTTAAAAAGTATCCAGTTGAAGATATTTTCAAAGGCATGATCGGCTCTACCGGCAGTATGAGAACACCGGTAGAACAAGCTAAGGCAGCGATTTTGTATCCGCCAAAAGGGTTAAACTGTTTAATCACTGGCCCGACAGGATCCGGGAAAACCTATTTTGCGCATGCCATGTTTCAATTTGCGTTGTTAAATCATGTAGTTGAAGCGGATAAGAAACTCGTTGTTTTCAATTGTGCCGACTATGCGCATAACCCTGAGCTGTTGATGTCGCATTTGTTTGGCTATGCCGAAGGAGCGTTTACGGGAGCAACGAAAGCTAAAGAAGGCATTATTCATGAAGCAGATGGTAGTATTCTCTTTTTAGACGAAGTTCACCGCTTACCGCCGGAAGGACAAGAAATGGTCTTTTATTTTATGGATCATGGAACATATTCTCGCTTAGGTGAAACAGTAAAAAATCGGCATGCAGATGTGCGAATTATTTGCGCTACAACGGAAAATCCAACTTCTTCTTTGTTAAATACGTTTGTCCGGCGGATCCCGATCATTATTCAACTGCCGAATTTTGTTGATCGTCCGGCGAAGGAAAAAATTGATTTGCTGAGAGTAATGATTTCTATGGAAGCTTCCAGAATTCAGCGTAAAATTTCCTTGTCCGAGGATGTGGTTAAAGCACTAATCGGCAGTGTTTCTTACGGAAATGTCGGCCAGCTGAAATCCAATGTTCAGCTGGTTACTGCGCGAGGCTTTTTAAATCATATTGATCAGGATGAATTGACCATCACACTTGATGAATTAACCGATAGTATCAAAGACGGCATGATGCAGCTGGCCAGTAATCGTGAAACGTTGGCTGAGCTATCTAAATATCTGGAGCCGCAAATGCTGGTTACGCCAAATGAGCCGCTGGTAACGATTCAGTCAGATTCCTATGAGCTGCCGTACAATCTTTATGAAATTATTGGAGATAAGGCTGCCTTGTTAAAAGCGGACGGCTTAGATCAAGAAGTAATCAATAACTTCATTACAACCGATATTAACGTCCATTTAAAATCCTTTTACAAAGATCATGGTTTTACCTTCGATACAGAAAATAAATTAGCCGAGATTGTCGATCAACGGATTATTGACGTGACCAAGGAAATTTATAATTTTGCTCGGAAAAAGCTCAACTATAATTTTCAGTCCAATTTTGTTTATGCTATGAGCTTGCATATCAGTTCTTTTTTGAAACGTATTCAAAATGGTGAAGAACGGCGCCAGCAATTAAATGAAAATATTCGTGACATGGTTCTTGATTATCCTCTGGAGTTTGAAACCGCGCAGGAAATTAAACGGATTATTGAAATGAGCTATCAAATGAAAATCCCTGAATTCGAAACGTATTATTTGGCTGTATTGCTAATTTCTTTACGGGAAAACAAAGACGCCGGCCGCATTGGCATTGTGGTTGCTGCGCATGGGCAAAGTACTGCTACCAGCATGGTACAGGTTGTGTCACAGCTGTTGAATGTAGATAATTTAAGAGCTGTTGATATGCCTTTGGAGATGCAGCCCAAAGAAGCGCTGAATCAGATTGTCAGTGCAGTCAAAGAAGTGAACGAAGATAGCGGGGTTATACTTTTAGTTGACATGGGTTCTTTAGCAACGTTTACAGATGAAATTAAACGACAAACAGGAATTGATGTACGGACGGTTGACATGGTTACAACGCCGGTCGTTTTAGAAACCGCTCGGAAAACGTCTTTAATTGATACACAATTAGATACATTGTATGAATCCCTGAAAAATTTCCAAGGATATGCCGGCATTCGTCAGGAAAAACCAGATCCTGCAGCTCATGCTAAAAAGCGGGTGATTGTAGCGATCTGTGCGTCTGGTGAAGGAACAGCTAAGCGAATGAAGGAAATGATCGAATCGTCGGTTTCGGTGCATTTAGGCTTGGAGCTTGAAGTGTTGCCGTTATCAGTTATTGATATGAAGGAACAACTGGCAGATATCCAAAAGCAATATTATGTGCTGGCAACGACAGGGATTACAGATCCTAAAATTGCTGCGCCTTACATCTCCATGGAAACTTTCTTCTCCGGTGAAGCAGAGGAAATTATCGAAAAGCTACTAATGGAAAGCGATATTTCTGTAGAAGCTCAGGAATTGAATGAATTATCAGCGAAAAAAGTCTGTGTGGACTACATGGAGCAAAGCTTTACTTATATTAATGGTAAAAAAATAATTGAACCATTATGGACGTTTGCGGATATTATTCGTACAGGACTGTCCATGCAGCAGGATTATTCGTTTTATGTGAATCTAGTGATGCATTTAGCAGGAGCCGTAGAAAGAATCTTGTTGGGAGATATTCTTAGTGTGGAGCAGTCAGAATTAGATGTGCTGTTGGAGGAACCGAATTATTCAATAACGATGAAAGCTGCACTATATTTAAAACAAAGCTTGAATTTAACGTTACCGCCAGGCGAAATTTATTACATTATTAAGCTGGTAGCCAACGCGCAGTTAAATCAGCAAATAGATACAGATAATACACTAATTTAGATACAGAAAAGCGATACACAAATAAAGTGTATCGCTTTTGTTTCGTTTTTTTCTAAGAATATTGTTAAAACAGCGTTTTAGATAGATACACTATTTTTGGCACGAAACTTGCTTTAAATAAATAGTGACAGAATACAATTTTATTGGTCGTTATTTTGGCAATAAATGGCGTGACATAGTATTTTATACTAAAGAGCAAAACAAAGGGAACCACTAGGCTTGGCGTTAACCTGTGTATTAGTGGCATTGAACTAAAGGGAGTGCAAGTGAGAATGGATATTCGCTTAGTAAGAATTGATGATCGTTTAATCCATGGACAAGTAGCAACGGTCTGGACGAAAAGTACAAACGTTGATCGCATTTTAGTTATTAGTGATGCTGTCGCACACGATACGTTAAGAAAAGCTTTATTGGTACAAGCAGCACCGCCCGGCGTTATCGTGAATGTGATTACGGTTGAAAAAATGATTGAAATTTTTGCCGATGCACGCTTTGAACAGGTAAAGGTCATGCTGCTGTTCACGAATCCCATTGATGTCAAACGCGTAGTAGAGGGAAATGTTTCCTTTCGTTCTGTCAATATTGGCGGTATGAGCTTCACCGGTGGAAAACGAATGATTACCAATGCAGTGGCAGTAGATGAACAAGATATTCAAGCGTTCAAATATTTACATGAGCAGGGTATCGAGTTGGAAATCCGGAAAGTGGTCGCCGACAACCAAGTAAATTTGATGGAATTACTGAAAAAAGAGCAGCTGGTTTAAGCGTTCCTTTTTCAGATTCTATAGATGTTGCTAGGTCACGGTAGGTGCAGCAGTTGAGTCAGGTAAAAGGAATGAAAGAGGTGGATCTATCGAAAACAGGGTCAGTGACCAGCGAGTGAAGGATACACTTTACTGAAACACTAAAAAAGCTCCAGCCATTTTCTATCTACATTATTTTATAGAAGCTGTTTCAGAAAAGAAAGTGATATGCTAATGATCAGATAGTTGAAAAAACGTTAAATTAAATGGGAGGTATCAAATTATGGTAGGAATTATTCTTGCTAGCCATGGGGAATTTGCTCAAGGTATTTTGCAGTCCGGTTCCATGATTTTCGGGGAACAGGAAAAAGTACAAGCAGTTGTATTGATGCCGAGCGAAGGACCTGAAGATTTAAAAGAAAAATTAAAACAGGCCATTGCAACATTTGATCCAGAGGATGAGGTTCTGTTTCTGGTTGATTTATGGGGAGGAACTCCGTTTAACCAAGCAAATACTTTATATGAAGAACACAAAGATAAATGGGCCATTGTCAGCGGCTTGAACTTGCCAATGCTGATCGAAGCCTACGCTTCTCGTTTTTCTATGAACTCTGCTCAAGAAATTGCCGCTCATATTTTAGAAACAGCTAAAGAAGGCGTAAAAATTAAACCGGAAGAGCTGGAACCAGCAGAAGCTCCAAAAGCGGCTGTACAAGATGCACAGCCTAAAGGCGCATTGCCGGAAGGAACAGTAGTCGGAGACGGTAAAATCAAATTTGTGTTGACACGGATTGATTCACGTTTGCTGCATGGACAAGTTGCAACTGCATGGACGAAATCCGTCTTACCAAACCGGATCATCGTTGTATCAGATGCTGTGGCTAAAGACGATCTTCGTAAAAAATTAATTGAACAGGCTGCCCCTCCAGGCGTAAAAGCCAATGTTATTCCAATTAGCAAAATGATTGAGATCTCTAAAGATCCTCGTTTTGGTAATACGAAAGCGTTACTGCTTTTTGAAAATCCTGAAGATGTGGTCAAAGTGAAAGAAGCCGGCGTTGATATTCAAGAGGTAAATGTGGGTTCTATGGCGCATTCAGTCGGTAAAGTTGTGGTTAGCAAGGTATTGTCAATGGGCCAAGAAGATGTTGAGTCCTTTGAAAAACTAGCTGACATGGGCGTGAAATTCGATGTCCGCAAAGTACCGAATGATTCCAAAGCAAACATGGATGAAATTCTTAAAAAAGCAAAAAGTGAGTTAGCACAAGCGCATTAATCATTAAAAATTTAATCAAAAGTAGGAGGCTTATCATGTCTATTATATCAATTATTTTAGTAATCATTGTTGCCTTTCTAGCTGGTATGGAAGGAATTCTTGATGAATTTCAGTTTCACCAACCGCTAGTTGCATGTACGTTAATCGGTTTAGTGACAGGACATTTGGAAGCTGGTATTATTTTAGGCGGAACATTACAAATGATCGCACTAGGCTGGGCAAATATTGGAGCAGCAGTCGCACCGGATGCAGCTTTAGCATCTGTTGCATCAGCAATTATTTTAGTTAAAGCATTAGGCTCTCAAAGTATTTCAGTAAAAGATGCCGTTTCTTCTTCAATCGCCATTGCCGTTCCGCTTGCAGTAGCAGGACTATTCTTAACAATGATCGTGCGTACCTTAGCTGTACCAATCGTTCATATGATGGATTCCGCGGCTGAAAAAGGCAATATCAGAAAAATTGAAGCGTTGCATATTTTAGCTGTATGTATGCAAGGGATACGTATTGCAATCCCTGCCGGCGCACTTCTATTCATTCCAGCACAAACGGTACAATCAGCATTGGAATCAATGCCTGCATGGTTGACTGATGGGATGGCTATCGGTGGTGGTATGGTCGTAGCGGTTGGTTACGCATTGGTCATCAACATGATGGCGACAAAAGAAGTTTGGCCATTTTTCATTATCGGTTTCGTTGTTGCAGCAATCACTCAATTAACTTTAATCGCACTTGGTGCTTTAGGTGTTGCTTTAGCCTTGATTTACTTGAACCTATCTAAAATGGGTGGTTCTTCAAACGGCGGCGGTGGCGGCAACCGAAATACTGGTGATCCGCTCGATGATATTTTAAATGACTATTAGTCTTGAAGGAGGAGAAAAAAATGGCAGAAAAAATTGAATTAACGAAAAAAGATCGTTTAGCTGTTGCATGGCGCTCTACCTTCATTCAAGGATCATGGAACTATGAACGTATGCAAAACGGCGGCTGGGCATTTTCAATGATTCCGGCAATTAAAAAATTATATAAAACAAAAGAAGATCGTTCCGCAGCATTGAAACGTCACTTAGAATTCTTTAATACTCACCCATACATTGCTTCCCCAATTTTAGGTGTTACTTTAGCACTTGAAGAAGAACGTGCCAATGGCGCACCAGTTGATGACGTAGCGATTCAAGGGGTAAAAGTTGGGATGATGGGTCCTTTAGCCGGTGTCGGCGATCCTGTGTTCTGGTTTACAGTTCGTCCGATGCTTGGTGCCTTAGGTGCTTCTCTAGCTATGGGCGGCAGCATTTTAGGTCCGATTCTCTTCTTCGTTGCATGGAACGTGATTCGTTGGGCCTTCATGTGGTATACACAAGAATTCGGCTATAAAGCAGGTTCTAAAATCACAGATGACCTTTCCGGTGGTTTATTACAGGATGTAACAAAAGGTGCCTCTATACTAGGGATGTTCGTTCTGGCAGCATTAGTACAACGGTGGGTATCCATTAAATTCCTGCCAGTCGTTTCCAGCGTTAAACTGGATAAAGGTGCCTATGTTGAATGGGATAAAATTCCAATGAACGGATCAGGCTTACAGCAAGCCTTTCAAGATGTAGCTTCAGGTAAAGCACTGTCCGCTACAAAGGTAACGACTTTACAAGACAACCTTGACCAATTGATACCAGGCTTAGCAGCATTGTTGCTTACATTCCTATGTATGTGGCTGCTTAAGAAAAAAGTGTCTCCAATTGTCATCATCCTTGGCTTATTCGTCGTTGGTGTTGTTGGACATTTGATCGGTTTATTATAATCTACTAACACGGAAACTTGGGGGAATTATTGCTTATCCCAAGTTTCCTTACATAGCTCAATCAAAAGACAAACATAGAAAATACAGGTAAAAGAAAAGAGGGCAGAACAATGGTTCAATCATTAAACACACAAGTAGATTTCATCACAGATGCTACTGCTTTTACAGGACTGACTGATTATGGAAAAATCATGATAGGCGATAAAGGCTTTGAATTTTACAATTCTCGCGATACACGAAAATTCATACAGATTCCCTGGGAAGAAGTGGATTACGTGATAGCCTCTGTCATGTTTAAAGGTAAATGGATCCCCCGCTACGCGCTTCAAACAAAGAAAAACGGTACTTTTACATTTTCTTCTAAGCAACCGAAAAAAGTGCTGCGTCAAATGCAGACCTATGTAGCACCGGAAAGAATGGTACAGTCTTTAAGCTTTTTTGATGTCATTAAACGCGCATTTCGATCAATGGGGAAGAAAAAAAACAGCTAAAGCTGTCGAATGTCTTTAAAATGAGCAGGCGGACAGCGATCTGCTTTGCTATAGAATAGGAATACATTGAATGGTTATTTGGTACCTATAAATAAAAAAATAAGATCCAAGACAAGGTGTGTCTTAGATCTTATTTTTTATTGGCGCTATTTTCCAAAAATTGAACATCAGGATGATAAAGCTCACTAGCCAAAGTAAAATTCTAATTCCTGTTGCAGATAAAATTGGATTAATTAATTGAAGCAGAATACACCCCTCTAAGACAGCAAAAAACGTAGTAATATAAATACCGCCGGAGCTCATTTTAAAATGAAACTGCATAACCAACAGTGCGATTGTAATGAGCAGTAAAATGCCGGCAAATAACTGCTGCGAAACGATCTGTTGCTGAGCAAGTAGCGGCTGCTTATCGAATAGCGGACTGAAAATGCTGCCAAGCCAACAAGCCAAAGTTAAAATTACTAAGCTATATTGCTTTTTGCGATTTCTTGATGAAAAAGATGCGCTGGCTGCTGCAAGACCTAAAAATGTTGCGGTTATTAAAAGAACGATCGGAAGTACAGTATTGAAAAAGCGAATCACAATGACTGGTTGTAAAAGATGATCAAATAAATTATATTGCAAGAAAATTAAAAAGAATAAAAAAATAAATTTACTCACGGACTTTTGTATGAGCGCGGGTTTTTCCATTAAAAGTCTTTTGCTTAATGCTGCGGGCGATTGACCCAAAGCTTCTTGAGCAGACTGCTGTTTTTTTTGTGCAGCTAGAATTTTATTTAAGATTTGATTGAGCTTTTCTTCTAAATCATCAGCATTTTTACTGTCGCGACCTTTAAGGTGTGCGCACAATTCTTCATAGTACTGTTGATTTTCTGGAGAAAGCTGTTCTTTTAGTTTGTTATTTTGTTTAGTGAATGACTTGTTCATGTCTCGAGCCTCTATTCCGGTAAACATATATTTTTTCATGAATATTCTTAACTATCATACCACGATTTGCTAAAAAAGTATTTTAACATTGAAGAATAGCTTTTTACTATAGTTAGAACAAGCAAGAAACAGACAAAAATGTGAGACAAAAGTAAATTGCACTTTTGCCTCACACTTTCAATAGGAATAAACGGCAGGAACATAAGCAACTCTTTGGCTTATTTCTCGGAGTTAAACGCTTCTGTCCCGGCTGCCTATAAAATTATTGATTCATATCGTTCATAATGTTGATAAATTTCGTTTGTGTATCATTCAATTGTTGAACCAGATCTTTATTCACTTGGTTATACATATTAACATCTGTGGCTTCAGCTAATCTAGTGAAGAACTCTGTTTGTACCTTATTGTATTCTTTAAAGGCATCTTGTAGTTCAATAAGTTGGCCAGCATTTTCTTCCTTTGCCGATATCTTGAAGGCATCTATCTGGTCAGCTGCATCTCTCCATACTTTGTACTCCTCAGAAGCAACTAAATCCTTAGAGTGCTTGCTCACAACCTCAAAATCTCCTGAACGTGCTTCAGCTTGTTTCTTCATTAAATTCTGCTGCTTTTCATAGTAAGCTTCTGTCAGCTTAGTAAATTCCTCAACAGTCGATTTCTTAGCCTTTTTAGTGATGTTTTCTTTGGCTTTTTCATTTGATCCGTTAGTATTGTTGCTGCTGCCGCAGCCTGCTAATGTTACAAAGACAGTACCAATCAACATAACCAATAGCCCCAATTTTTTTCTCATTCCAATAGTCCCCCTTTTATTATTGTACTTTTTACGTACTTTTTTAAAATAACTTATCAAGAAGTTTTTGTCAAATTTTGTTTTTATTTTGTTTATTTTTGATATTTTTCACTTAAATATATTTATAAACCTGATATTTACTTGTTTATAAAGGGATATATATAATAAATTTTAAAATATATAAAGCTTCTGATCTGCTAGCATCTAAAGACCTTTATTTTTGACTAGACCAATTTTTGGGAGTACCATAATATTATAGTAATAATAGTAAAGGAGAGATCAAGCTTATGAATGATGTTAAGAAAAATGGCGTTGACTGGGGTTCGTTAATTTTAGGAATTCTTTTTGTTTTAACTGCATTAATATCTTTTCAAGATCCGGCCGGCAACTTACTTGCATTAGTGATTGTTTTTGCGATATTTGCGATCCTAAAAGGAGTTTTTGAAATTTTTGTCCGTAACAGAATGAAAGAACTGACGGGCTATAAGGCGTATGCACCGATTGTTTTAGGTGTAATTGATATTATTATTGGTATTTATTTATTATTTAATCTAGCAATCGGTGTAGCGGCTTTACCATTTGTTTTTGCGTTGTGGTTTATTTTTGATTCTATTATTAATTTATTTACCTTAGATTTAGCGAAAGGTGTAAGTACGGGTTATTTTTGGTTTCGCTTAATTGTAGATGTTATAGGGGTTATTTTAGGAGTAATGCTTTTCTTTAATCCATTGTCTTCCGCCCTTACTTTGAGCTTTTTAGTCGGGTTTTATTTTATGCTCTACGGAATTACTCATATTGTGTATGCCTTTAGATAAAATCTGGAAAAAGGATGAGGCAAAAGTTATTCAAACTTTTGCCTCATCCTTTTAAGCTTTTAGAATTAGTAATATCGGCGGTTTCGTCTAGAAGGCCCTGCAATTAAGCGAACCAGCCAAACAGCGATCGCTACAGGAATCAGTACTTTTACGGCGAACCATAATAGGCTGCCAACGATGCCCATTACTATACTTAAAATAATACTTCCTGCAATAAATAACCCAATAACCATTAATATGTTCATTACCATTGATCGTTGTCTCATGTTGTACATCCTCCGCTTTGTCTTTGTCTATGAATAAAGTATAGCAAGGAAAGAAGTCTGGAGCATCCATCTTGAGGCTGATTTTCCGACTGTCTTAAGTCGGAGCATTTCATTTACATTAAAGGAGAAGATCGTATGTCAAAATCAAGAGTTGAAGCCTTCACAGATGCTGTGATTGCTATTGTTATGACGATTCTAGTTTTAGAGCTGCATCAGCCTCAATCCGATACATTGGCTGGTTTAATCGGAGTTGAGCGTAAATTATTTATTTATATTATCAGTTTTGTAATGTTGGCCATTTATTGGAATAATCATCATCATATGTTCCAGCTGGTAAAAAAAATCGATGGCCGAGTACTTTGGGCGAATAACTTTTTTATTTTTACGCTGACACTGGTTCCTTTTGCAACGGCTTGGGTGGGTGATTTTCTTGATAGTCTGATTCCACAGTTAACTTATGGCGTAGTGACACTGCTGGCAAATTGCGCATATTTACTTTTAACCATCGCATTAATTCGTACTAACGGAGAAAAATCTCAGTTGAGTCAGCTGTTTCGTCGGTACAATAAATCCTATTTTTCCATTTTTTTGAACATCGTCGGCTTATTGCTGGGCTGGCTGCTGCACCCTTATTTTGTGATTGTAATGAATATTGGCATTTTAATCATGTGGATCATTCCGGATCGGCGCATTGAAAATCAATATAAAAATGAAGACTGAAAAACTAGCTATTTTAGTTTTATTTTATAAAAAACGTAAAAACGAAATTATTGACAAAAAAATAGCTTATATTATCATTTTTTTGCTATTATTGTTTATTTTATGAAAACAAAGAGCTTGAATTATGAGTTAAAATTATAGTTAGCAAATAGAAGTACGGATAAAAAGGGTAAGGTTATAACTAAAAGGAGCCGTTAGTACATATGGAAAAGTTGAATTTTGCAAAAAATACAGCCATTAATAAAAAGGTTTTCCTTAGAAAAGAAGTTGAGGTAGATCGTTTAGGGGAAGAACTTTATTCAGATGACATTTTAAGTCATTATTCAGTGTATGTTCTAAGAAAATTTGAATGGAAAGTAGATTATCAAGAGTTAACGCAAATTGAAGGATTGCTTGTAGATGTACCAGACCAATTTAATCAAGCCTTCGATGATTATATGATCAAAAAACTCTATTTACGTGTTACAGCCAAAGCGGCTTATCTGACTGTGTTATTGGCCTTAGCGCAACCATTAAATAAAGAACAAATGAATGAACTGCGCAATTGGTTCAGCGATTTAAATGTAATGACGCCCGCTCTGGAGCATGTATCCAAATTTTCAGAAGAAATTCCGTTAGAGATGGTCAAAGGGTTACAAGAAACAAATAGTGAAGTTTTATTGTTGTCCGAAATGATGAATCAATTTAACGAAAATTTGAATGAAGTGTATAGTGACATACAAACAATAAAAGAAAAGCGAACGCCGCCGGTTGTCAAAGTAGTTCCAAGTAAAGCAGTTGGGAAGCAGGCGCTGGAAAGTGAAAATAGTAAAAAATTAGAAGTACTGTCTCAAAAGCTTGCGCAGCTAATGACTGAATTTACAGAGGTTAAAGCGCATGTGAAAGATACAGTAGCGCAACGCGCTAAAGTTAAAAAGCCGCCTAAGTTTAAAATCGTTCTAGGACCGGGAGATGAGGCAGCGCCTACGCTTGAAAGTCGCCTAGAAGAAGCTTTAGCTAAAATTGAGCAACTGAATAAAGCGGTTCAAGATTCTGACAAAAAAATAGTTGCCTTGAATCAATCTGTTGAAAGAAACAAACAAAAAAAGCCAAAAGTAACGTTTGCAACAGCAAGAAAGGTAGACCAGCGTCAAACAGAGCTAGACAAAAAACTAGCAGAGACCGGTCAGGAAATAGTGAATATCACTACACAGCTGGAGCAGATGAATCAAAAATTAGTCACTATGGAACAAGTAGCGATTAAAGATGAAATAATGGAAAAAATAGAAAAAGATCATGGACAATTACAGGAAACGATTTCCAAAATAGTTAATTTGTCTCAGGGAATCAATCAGCTGACCAATAAATTACAAACAATTGAAACTGAATTGTATAATAAGCAGAAGTTGACAGAACAACAGCAAAAAGAACAAGTACAATTGGTAAATAATATTACTGAAATTAAAAGGTTAACGAAAACGGTGGGCGATGTAGATAGCCAGATCATTCAAGCGAATCAAAAAATTGCTGATTTGGAACGAAAGCTGCATCAAGCAATCGTAAGTAACGAAACTACAGTACAAGAGGCGAGTCCGCCAATTCAACCCTTGGTTTCTGCTGCAGCAAATCATACATATACAAAGGAAAATGAAAAAATTGCCTTTGAAAATAAGCG
Source organism: Enterococcus sp. UD-01 (assembly GCF_044909655.1). Classification (NCBI taxonomy): domain Bacteria; kingdom Bacillati; phylum Bacillota; class Bacilli; order Lactobacillales; family Enterococcaceae; genus Enterococcus; species Enterococcus sp. UD-01. Next base: position 103,263 of record NZ_JBIYEU010000011.1, read on the forward strand.
GAATTTCCCATCTAAAGAAACCTTTTTACAAGCGACTAAACCTAATCGTCCTGCGGAACAGACAGAAGCAAGACCAACAGTAACGTTAGCTATTGAAGAAATGCTTGAGCGTGTGTCAGAAAAACATCCTCGTCCGGACAGTTCCATCCGACCTTGGAACGGACAGGCAAACGACAAGCAGCATAGTAAACGAGACATCGCTACCTTAAGTCATTTAAAAAAGTTAGAATGGGATATTCATGCATTGTTTCAAGTAAGTCGTGGAATAGGGCATAGAGGAATGCTGCCCAAAAAAGAGTTTTATACCAGTATTCGTAAAATCGAGGTGCTGCCATATCTTTGGCTATCTGTTTTTGAAAGAGAAAAAAGGGATATTCTATTGGGAAATGAGTTAAGCTGTCAGCAGTTGATTGATGCATTGCCTGAGTTTTTGGAAGAAGTGAATGAAATTTCGCAAAAACGCAAAGTCATGGGAAAATGGCTCTATTGTCCTAAAGAGATTGAGCACAAAATTGCAGGCTATGAATTACTAAGTGAATATTTTGAAGTGTATCTTGGACAGTAAAATGAAGAGGCTGGAATAAAAAAAGGACTTCTTTTCCGATATCGTCTAAGTTGCTCAAATAGCCGCTTCCCGTTACTATTAAGACAAAGGGAGGGCATGACTATGACAGAACCTTCAATAAAAGAAGACACGCAAAAAATAGCAGCAAAAGAACAGACTAAACGGGCACGTTTCAAAGAAATTCTCAAAACTTTTTTGTCGTATAATGTACTGCAAAACTTAGCCAAACAGGAGCATCCTGAAAAGGTACGAGAGGCATTTGAGTCATTAGGACCGACATTCATCAAAATTGGACAAATGCTTTCGGTACGAACGGATATTTTAAAACCGGCGTTCATTAAAGAGCTACGAAAATTGCAGGATAATGTAAAAAAAGATGACTTTCAAACGGTAAAAACAATTATTGAAGCGGAAACTGAGCTGGCCTTAACGGATATCTTTTTGACTTTTGAAGAGGAGGCATTTGCTTCTGCATCCATTGGTCAAACGCACAAGGCAACGTTGCTAAATGGTCAAGAGGTTGCAGTTAAAGTCCAGCACGCTGGAATTAAAGAAGCTATCATGCTGGATTTATCATTGTTGGAAAAAGCCTTGCCTTTAATGAAATATATCCCCAAAGTTACGGTTGCTGATCCCAGAGAGTTTTTTTTGGAAATTAAACGTTCGTTGATCGATGAATTGAATTCATTAAAGGAAGCGGAGAATGGGCAAGCATTTTATGCAAAAAATAATGGGTGGAAAATCGTTCGATCTCCAATGATTTATCAGGAATATTGTACCTCTAAAGTATTGGTTATGGAATTTATGGAAGGCATGAGCATTAAGCAATTTGTGAAAAATAGCACCGCTCAGCCATCAGAGCAGGAGATAAAGCGGAAGAAATATTTCGGTGATATCTTGGTTCAAAATTTTGTGAAGCAGGTGTTTGAGGATGGCTATTTCCATGCAGATCCTCATCCGGGTAATATTTTTGTACAGTTGCTTCCAACAGATCATCAAAAAGCAACAGAAACGATAAAAGAACAGCACATTAAGCGTTCCTTCGGTTTTGGTTCGGCTTCATTTGATTATCAAAAAGAGCAAGAACTGCCGCCTTATCGATTGGTTTTCTTAGATTTTGGCATGATGGGCCGCATTGATGCTGCGATGATTCAAAAATTAACGAATGTCATGGACAGCTTGTATGGGAATAATGCGAAAGTGATTGGCCGGGCGATTTTGCAGCTTTGTCGACAAAAAGGACCACTTGATGAGGATCTGTTTTTTGAACAGTTGGCTCCTTTGCTGGATAATAATTATGATGTAGGTATCGGCGAAATGAATCTGCAGACCCTATTTTTCCAAATAGTTGATATTTGTCACCAAAACAACTTGCAGGTTCCTCAGGAAGTGACGATGCTGATTAAGGCAGTGGCGACATTCGAAGGAATGATCCGCGAACTGGACCCGACGATTTCTTTGGTGGAAATTGCGACGCCGTTTGCCAAAAAGTATTTTACAGAAAAAATAAATTGGGAATTTGAAGCGAAAAAAGCGGGGATTGATTTGCTTTATTCAGCGAAAGCTGCGCCGAAAATCCCAACGAAAATAGTTGAAGCACTGGATGATTTTACGCGAGGCAAGTCCAAAATTAATTTTGAACTAAAACGACAAGATGAATTGCTAAATCGCATTGAAAATATGGTAAATCGTGTCGTGATTGGTTTGATTTTAGCTGCATTGATTGTTGGTTCTTCTATGCTGGTTGAGTTTCATCAGGGTGTGACAAGTAATTTTGTATCAATTTTAGGGATCATGGGCTATGGAATTGCTTTGTTTGCGATTATATTTTTAGTCATTGATATTATTCGCAAAGGGCGGAAGAAGTAACAGAAGCTGCTATTTATTAGGAAGTATAGGGTGAGACAAACCTGTTTTTTCCATTTGTCTCGCCTTTTTTGGTGTTTTTTGGTTAAATTTTGTTTAATAAAGACAGAAAATACAGTGTTTTTGGAAAAATTAATTTATCTTAGTTATAGGCTAGCAATTTCGATCCTAAGATAACAGCTGGAAGGAGATTATATGAAAAAGCCTTATTTTTTAGCAGGAATAGGTTGTGTTGTTTTATTTTTAACAACAATTATTGCTATCAATAATTATACTCATCAGCGGTTCATCGATCGCACAATCGCTGAGTTTCCAGAACAATTAAGACAACTTCCTTTTTCTAAAAAAGCGATTCATACCATTAAAATAAAAGATGACACAATAAAAATTGAAGGGCGCATGCATCGAGAAAGAGGTGTATACAATGTTGTTGCGGAACATTTTAAAAAGATTGACATGCAGGAATGGACATATCGCTTTGTAATCAGTGATTTTGCTTACGGTGATGGTACGTTTACTTTATTGTTCACAAGAGAAAATGATGATAGCAATCAGGTGAAAACCAATATAAACGACTAAAAATATATCGATAAAAAAGCGCTTTATACAGTATTGGCTAATTATTCGGATTTTTCAGCTGAGAAGTAGACGAAGCTTTTACATGGTGCGTCGTTTGGCTTCTATCGTCTGAAATTTGTATCATGATATTTAATGTTTAGAAAAAAGCAATATATAAGTTTAAATTATCTTATGAAACGATCTTATTTCAGAAATTATCTCCCGGTACATGAAAAAACATGATAAACTGATAATGTTAGCTTTTATATATAGGAAAAATAAAAGAAAAGCAGCAGAAAAAATTAAAGGAGTTTACTATGGAAATTAAAGTAAGAGACTTAATCATGCGCTATGGTCGAGTAGAAGTATTGAATATTCGTTCATTGGACTTTGAAAAAGGCACGTCTTATGGTTTAGTAGGTCACAATGGTGCCGGAAAAACAACGTTATTCAAATGTATGACAAATATTATTTCTAATTATCAAGGGGATATTTCAATTGATGATACTTCTGTCAAACAGCATAATGAAGTCCTGCTAAATGTGGGGATTGTTTTAGACGGAATGTCCGTTTATACCAATCGTACGGGTTGGTTTAATATTCAGTACTTTTCTGGTTTGCGCGGAAATTTTGATGAAGAAAAGGCTAGAGATTTAGCGAAGGAATTAGATTTATATTCTGTGTTGGACCAAAAAGTCAAAAGTTATTCTTATGGCATGCAAAAGAAATTGATATTGTTGATAGCGTTAATGCATACGCCGGAAATTTTAATTTTAGATGAGCCGTTTCGCGGGTTGGATATTGATACAGTAAAATGGTTTAAGAAATACTTGAAACAATTAACAGAACAAGGCTTAACCTTATTAATCTCCAGTCATGTCCAAAATGACTTAGAAGCGTTATGTGATTTTGTTTATGTGATCGACCGCGGTCGCATTACAGAAACAATTGATATTAATGCTGAAAAAGAAAAACAAATCCGTCGAGTAGCTACAACAAATAATACTCGTTTACAAGCGATTCTTGATGAAGTGAATTACTATTATCAGATGGATGAAGACGGAATTAAATTAGATATCTCAGATGAACGTTGGAGCGAAGTGAAAAAACGTTTGTTAGAGGAAGAAATCGAGATTTCTGAATTATCTAAAGTGAAAATTTTAGATGAGAAATTGAATTAGGAGGGGCGATAATGACTGGTAAACTGATTTTTAAGATGGAATTGTTTAAATTTTTACGTGACAAAAGCTTTTTAATTGCAGCCGGAATAATCGGTGTTTTAAATATTATTTTCACGTTATTGGCTTTGAGTGCCTTTAACCTTACCGATTCTTATTATGATTCAGGCTCAACAGCTGCTATGATTGGGACTTTAGCAATTATTTGGGTTATTTTGATCATGGGGAATGTTATCTTTGCTTATATTTATCCTTTTCATATGCTTTCAATGGACTATAAGAATAATGTGATGGCTATGATGGTGGCATCTGGTGTAAACCGCAGAAAATTATTTTTTGCAAAGGTCGGCGCAATTTTTATTTGTACCATTGCTTTAACCGTGGCAATTACGTTGATTCCGTTCATTTTATGTGTGGCAAAAATAGCACAGGAAGGCGGCTGGAATGATTTTGTTGAAGGCTTTACTAGCGTGTTTTATTATACTGATTTGAGTGTAGTCAAGCTGATCTTCTCAGGGATCTTTGGTTATATAAATATGTTGATGTTAATCGCAGCGGCGTGCATTATTATGAAAGGAAAAAATCTTTCATTTATGCTGTTTATCGGTTTCAACATGCTGAATAGTTTGGTAACAGGTATTTTAAGCACGCTGACCATTGCTTTTGATTTCAGTTTCAACGGCGTGTATACTTTCCAATTACTTCTAACGATTATTTCAACGGTTGTGTTTGGTTATATTTCTTTAAGAGTATTGGAAAAGCAGAATCTTTAACAGTATACTTTTTATATTGATCGGATTTTCATGAAATTGCCGAAGGGTCTGACATTTGGTTATCGTTTATTTGTAAGTAGAGGAGCGTGAGACAAAAGTAAATAACACTTTTGCTTCACGCTCTAAGTACGAATAAACGGCGGGATCAGAAGCAACTCCTTCGGAAATAAGCCGAAATTCACAAAAATTTGAAGAACAATTTTCGTGAATTCCTTCTTATTTCTCGGAGTTTAACGCTTCTGTCCCAGCCTCTCTCATTTTTATAGTGTTTAGTTGCTAAATTGGACACTTGCTAATAAAATGAATGAAAGCGGATACAAGTGGTGTCTGTCTTTTGTAAATTTTATGGGAAGGTAGTATTGTAAAAGTATAGAAATCAGGAGGGAACGTCATGAAAAAAATTATTAATCAAGCACAAGATGTGGTTCCAGAAATGGTCGCCGGTTTTGTACGTGTTCATCAGAAAACGATTGAACAAGTACCGGAAACCTTTGTGTTAAAGCAAAAAGAGATTTCGAAGCAAGTGGCATTGATTAGCGGCGGCGGAAGCGGGCACGAACCGGCGCATGCTGGGTTTGTGGGTTCAGGTATGCTGCAGGCTGCTGTTTGTGGGCAGGTGTTTACTTCGCCCACACCGGATCAGATTTTTGAAGGGATCAAGGCGATTGATCAAGGACAAGGGGTTGTCATGATCGTGAAGAATTACTCTGGTGATATTATGAATTTTGAAATGGCGAAGGATTTAGCGGAAATGGAAGAAATCAAGGTCGGGATGATTGTCGTCGATGACGATATTGCCGTAGAAAACAGTACTTACACACAAGGAAAACGCGGGGTTGCCGGAACGATTTTAGTGCATAAAATAATAGGTGCTGCTGCTCGGAATGGGGCGACGGTGGAAGAATTAACTGCATTAGGCGAAAATGTCGTTAAAAATTTAAAAACGATTGGAGTCGCTTTGACAGGAGCAACGGTGCCGGAAGTGGGTAAACCAGGATTTGTATTGGCCGATGATGAGGTTGAATTCGGTGTAGGCATTCACGGTGAGCCGGGATATAAGAGAGAAAAGATCAAAACCTCAAAAGAAATGGCCCAAGAGTTGATATCTAAGCTAAAAACAGCGTTTCAATGGGAAAAAGGAGACCGTTATGCGATTTTAGTGAATGGCTTAGGCGGCACGCCGTTGATGGAACAATATATTTTCTGTAATGATGCGTTGGAATTGTTGGCAGAAAAAGGATTAGACATTGTCTTTTCAAAAGTGGGCAATTACATGACTTCTTTGGAAATGGCCGGCTTATCATTAACAATGTTGAAAGCAGAACAAGCATGGGTGGACGGATTGAATGAAGAAGTAGAAACACCAGCTTGGTAGGGGCAATCACAGTGAAAGAAATGAGCTGATGATGAACAGTACAAGATTTTCGCAAGAAAGTGTTGAACATTATTGCTATCTAGCTGCACAGGCTAGCTCTTCGGAAAAAAGATAAATTGCGAATAAGGCAAAAAGCGCCTTTTTCTCAATTTCCTATTTTTCTGTCGGAGCTGAACGAGCCTGTTCCGCTTTTGCTGAGAATCACAGTGAAATGAAATTGAACTGATGATGAACAGTACAAGACTTTCGCAAGAAAGTGTTGAACATTATTGCTATCCAGCTGCACAGGCTAGCTCTTCGGAAAAAAGATAAATTGCGAATAAGGCAAAAAGCGCCTTTTTCTCAATTTCCTATTTTTCTGTCAGAGCTGGACGAGCCTGTTCCGCTTTTAAGTTATCCAGCTACACAAATCAATCTTTAGGAAAATAGATAAATTGCCAGTGAAACAAAGAGCGTTTCAAAGTCAATTTCCTAATTTTCTACAAGATTAAACGATTTGTTCCACTTTTAAATTAGGAGGTTATTTTATGTTTTCTGTTGTGAATTTAGTTAAGGCTTTGGATTTGTTTAAGGAAAAGATTGATAAGAATAAGGATTATTTGAGTGAATTGGATACGCCGATTGGTGATGGGGATCATGGCAATAATATGGTTCGGGGAATGGCTGCTGTGAAGGAAAGTCTTGACAGTAAGCAGCCTGAAACGGTTCAGGATGTGTTTAAATTAACGGCTATGGCGTTGATTAGTAAGGTGGGAGGAGCTTCCGGGCCGCTTTATGGAACAGCGATGTTGGAGATGGCCAAGGCTAGTGCTTCAACCGATCAGGCTTTGCCGATATTAGAGGCAGGTCTTGCCGGGATTGAAAAACGCGGGAATAGTCAGCCGGGAGAAAAGACGATGCTGGATGAATGGGCTCCTGCTATTGAAGCGCTTAGGAAAGGAAAATTGACGCAGGTTGATTTAGATGCAGCCGTAGAAGCAACAAAAGATCTTACAGCAACCAAGGGACGTGCTTCCTATGTTAGTGAACGTTCTATCGGACATATTGATCCTGGAGCAATGTCCAGTAAATATTTTTTTGAATCTTTAATAGAGGCGGGTGTTTTTAATGAATAACGGAATTGTGATTGTTTCGCATGTAAAGGAAATTGGTGAGGGGCTTACTCGTTTAATTCGGGAAGTAGCGCAGGATGTACCGATCACAGTTGCGGCTGGATTAGAGCAGGGAGAAGTCGGTACTTCTTTTGAAAAGATTATGGCTGCTTTTGACGAAAATTCTGCTCAAACGCTGTTGGCTTTTTATGACTTGGGAAGCGCTAAAATGAATTTAGAAATGGCGATTGATGCAACGGAGAAGAACGTACTTTTATTTGATACGGCATTGATTGAAAGTGCCTATACAGCGGCGGCACTGCTGCAGGTGGACACTTCTTTAGAAGCTATTAAGGAACAATTGACACCGATGAAAATTAAATAAAGCAAGACACTGTTTTGGCAAACGACTGGCTTTAATCATAAGAGTCTGGACATACAAATGGAAGTGCAACTACTTTTTGATACAAAATAAAAAGAGCAACTCAATTTGATCTTGTTAATCGATAATCAACGGGTGAAAGATACCCTAATTTTGC
>NZ_JBIYEU010000012.1:0-106009 GCF_044909655.1 Enterococcus sp. UD-01
TTCCTGGTTTTTCAAGTTTTTTTCAAACCTGAAGTGTTATTCTATTGTTGTCATCTGGCGTTGGTTACCCTCGCCTTGCGACATGTAATAATATAACAACTTTTTTCTGATTGGTCAACTACTTTTTTCAAAAAACTTAAAAAGATTTTCCCAGCTTTTTTACTCATATTTCAACTTTCGTATTTCTTCCAATTAATTTCTAAATATATCCATGCTGTTTCCTTAAAAACAAAGATTTACGATCTATTTTTTGTAAGAGTAAGTGAATAGTTCGAATTTAGTTTCTTGGGGATCATTAGTACTTTTAACGTGCTCAAATTCATTTCTTTTATAAAAAGCAATCAGTTTACGATTACTACTCAGACAATCCAAGCGTAAAGCTGTTACTTTTCCTTTAAATTCAGCTTTTAATGCATCTAAAAGTTGTTTTCCGTATTCTAATCCTCTAAAAGGAGGTCTGATAATTACTCTATGTATATAACGTACATTCTCCTGTACCTCCACATTTTTCCATAGATTTTGGTCCCAGGCAGAGGCTTTTGACCACGCTGCAGCCATTCCTACTATTTGTTCATTTTCATCATAATAGAAATAGACATCGCCATTTATTACAGCTTGAGTTATACCGTGTTTATCTTCACCGTTAAGGACATCTGACCATTGAGTGCTGCCTTGATCACGCAGCCATGCTGCTGTTTCTTTTAATAAATCCATTGCAATTGGTGCTTGCTCTGTTGTCGCTTGTTTTAAAATCATTATCATTCCTCCAAACTATATAGAAAAAAGCAAGATACGAGATCCTGCTTCTTGTTTACAAACTTTATTGTACGGTTAAAACATTGGCACTCCTTCAATTTCGTAAGAAGCTAAAAGATTTTTTAATTCTGATGGTTTCTCCCATACATAGTCTTCATTGATGGCAACCATATCTTGTTCACTCATTTCAAATACAAACAACGGCATATTCTCAGCTGCCGAATGCGCATTTGTTAATTCGACCAAACTAATTGAAGTAACATCTAATTGAATTTCTTCTTTGAAAATTTGCAGAATACTTGCTAACCCTGTCATATCTTCAGAAACTTTTGCAGTAACAAACCCCATTAAACCACCAACTGGATGAACAAGAAACTTTTTTGACCCGTCATTTAGGTTCAACATAATAGTACCAGCGACTTTTTTGTTAGACAAAACTTCCACCTCAATTAATTTTTTTCATAAACTTAGGAAAATTGTATCATATTTTCTGAAAAAAAACAGATTTATTTCGCAAGTAATTTATTCATTGCTTCTTCTCTCCAACCGGGAAGTTCTTTTTTCAACGTTGCAAAGCCAATCTTCTTATTTTTATTCGTAAAATATTTTTTTCTTCTATAATTGGGCTGCTGTACTTGTTTAGCCAAAGTTCGTAATGACAAGCTGATTTTTTTTGAATACTCATCGATATCAATCACTTGAACTTGAACCTTTTGCCCAACGGTTAATAAGCTATGTATGTTTTTAGTGTACCCTGCTTGAACTTCTGATACGTGAATTAGCCCTTGAACATTAGTATCTAAAGAAACAAAAGCTCCATAAGGCTGCAAACCTGTAATCGTCCCATCAAGTATCATTCCAATTTTGTATTCCATTATTTTGTCCTCTCTATAGTCACTTTATTGCTCTCAGTTATGATGATATCACTTTCCGCGTAAATATGCATAGATTTATTTCTACTATAAAAAATATCTTGCTTTTGGTTCATCTTTCATTGAATCTTTTATATGTTATAGTTAGAATAAAGTTAAGTAAGACCATACTACGTATATAGAAAGGAAATAGCAGATGACAGAATTTGATAAAGTATACAATCGCCGCAATACTAATTGTTCCAAATGGGATTCGATCAAAGAAACATACGGGGAAGATGATTTACTTCCTTTATGGGTTGCTGATATGGATTTTAAAGCCAACCAGCCAGTACTGGACGCATTGAAAAAGACCATTGATCAAGGAATTCTCGGTTATTCGCCTGCTCCCGCCTCTTTATATGAAGCAATTCAAGAGTGGCAAAAACGTCATCACGATTATATTGTTAATAAAGAAGCTATTTTATTTAACAGCGGTGTCGTTCCCAGTTTAGCGATCGCTGTTCAAGCGTTCACGGAACCAGGCGATGCAGTGTTAATTCATGATCCTGTTTATTTTCCATTTGCAAAAGTCGTGGAGGAAAATAAGCGCAAACTTGTCCGTAGTGTTTTATCTATTGAACAAGAGCATTTCGTTATGAATCTTGAAGAAATGGAAAAACAAATCATCAGTGAAAATGTTCGATTGTTCATTTTGTGTAATCCGCATAATCCCGGCGGACGTGTCTGGACAAAAAGTGAACTCGAAGCTGTTGGAAAATTATGTGCAAAATATGATGTTCTTGTCATTAGCGATGAAATTCATCAGGATCTAATCTTTCCGCCACACACGTTTACCACATTTGCTAATGTCCATCCAAGCTTTAGTGATTTTTCAATTACTTTAACCGCTGCTACAAAAACCTTTAATTTAGCTGGTATTAAAAACTCAATGATTTTTATTGAAAACCCAGATTTACGGAAGAAATTTGTCGCAATTCAAGAACAAAACTTCCAAAATGAAATTAATGTGTTTGGCTATGTAGGAACGGAAGCGGCTTATCGGTATGGTGATAGCTGGCTGAACGAGCTTTTAGATTATTTAAAAGAAAATATTGATTTCGTTTCCGACTATCTTCAAAAAGAATTACCCCAGATTAAAATGATGCGTCCAGAAGGCACTTATTTGATTTGGTTGGATTTTTCAGCTTACGGACTGACTGACGCAAAATTACAGGAGCAGCTGGTTCACAAAGGAAAAGTTGTCTTAAATGCCGGCATTACCTTTGGTCCTCATGGAACTCAACATATGCGTTTAAATGTTGCTTGTCCAAAATCAACATTAATCGAAGGCTTAAAAAGAATCAAAGCGGCTTTTGAATAAGCTCTTATACTAAAAAAATAGAAACAAAAGCTGAAATCAGCTCTTGTTTCTATTTTTTTATTCACTTATTTCTACTGCATCAATGACAACATCAAAGGTCGGACGATCTTGAGAGTCTCTTTGAACGCCACCGATTTCATCAACGACATCCATGCCTTCCACAACATGACCAAACACAGTATGACGGAAGTCCAACCATGGTGTACCGCCTGCTTTGTAAGCTTCAATGACTTCAGCAGGAAAGCCTGCTCCTTCCAGTTGACCCATCATATTTTCCGGAACGTTTTTGTTGCTTACGATAAAGAACTGACTGCCGTTTGTATTCGGACCAGCATTGGCCATAGACAACGCACCACGTAAATTGAATACATCTCTAGAAAACTCATCTTCAAATTTTTCACCGTAGATGCTTTCGCCACCCATTCCAGTTCCGGTTGGATCGCCGCCTTGAATCATAAAATCAGGAATTACACGGTGGAAAATCACTCCGTTATAATAGCCTTTTTTAGCTAATTGAACAAAATTTCCAACTGTTTTCGGTGCTTGTTCCGGAAACAGCTGCACAGTAATATCGCCTCGATTGGTTTTAATGACCGCTTTTGGGCCTTTGGCATTGGCCAAATCTAATTGTGGAAATTGTGACATGATTTTTCCTCCTACAATACTTTTATTTATCTCTCTTATCATACCCAACTTTATCTTTAATTTCCATTATCTTTGTTAAACTTTTAAGAGAACCTTTTTTTCCACAACGATCACTTGCTTTTTTTTGTTACAAGTGCTATTTTTTGATAAAAATGATTTACTACTTTTTTGGATTTTATCTTCATGATAACTTCTTTTTACTATAGAAACTGGAGGAATTTTAATGTCTGACGCAAAAGATATTTATGATTTAACAATTGTCGGCGCAGGGCCTGTTGGGCTTTTCGCTGCTTTTTATGCAGGTATTCGTAAAGCAAAAACAAAAATCATTGACAGTTTGCCCCAGCTTGGCGGTCAATTAGCTACGCTTTATCCTGAAAAATATATTTATGATGTGCCTGGTTTTCCGGCAATCAAAGCCAGCGATCTTGTGGAAAATTTAGAAAAACAAATCGCTCCTTTTGATCACGACACTTGCTTAGAAGAAGAAGTGCAAAACTTAGTGCAGGAAGATGGCTATTTTCGACTTGAAACCTCAAAAGGAGTGCATTTTTCTAAAGCAGTTATTTTTGCTATTGGAAATGGTTCTTTTCAGCCGCGGCGACTAACTATCGATGGTGCTGAGGAACTTGAAGGCAAGCATGTCCACTATTATGTGACAGATATGAATAAATTTTCCGGTAAAAAGGTGGCGATAGCCGGGGGCGGTGATTCCGCGATTGACTGGGCTTTAATGCTTGAGCCAATTGCCGAAAAAGTGTCAATTATCCATCGTCGACCTGAATTTCGCGGTCATGAGCATAGTGTGGATAATTTGAAAAAATCAGCTGTTTCCATTTATACACCTTACGTTATCGATCAGCTGTTAGTAGAAGATCAGTCCTTCAAAGGTATTCAATTAAAGGAAACTAAAGCAGAAAATGTTAAGCATTTGGATTTAGATTCTTTGATTATCAATTATGGCTTTACTTCCTCTTTAGGTCACTTAAAAAATTGGGGCTTAGAGGTCAGTCGTAATGCCATTGAAGTCAATTCTGATATGTCCACAAATATTCCCGGTATTTATGCGATTGGCGATATTTGTAATTATGATGGTAAGGTAAAATTAATTGCCACTGGCTTTGGTGAAGCACCAACTGCCGTGAATAATGCGCTACATTTTATCAAACCGGATACGAGAACACAGCCAATGCACAGCACAAGTCTATTCGAAGGAAAAGAAGCTAAGGCACTTTAAACACAAATAAAATCCGTCTGACAAAACTAAAGTAAATGTTGTCAGACGGATTTTTAATTCATTTCTTCTTGCCAGAGAAGAATGGCTTTTTTGATATTCTCTACAAGCGCTTCCGGTGTTTCACCAACGATGCGTTCCCCTTCAAAAAGAACGAAAAAGGTTTGAGCACAAAGTACACATTCGTTCATACATGAATACGTCACAACATCAGTGTTTTCTTCAATAAAAGCATCTTCTAACAACAAGTCGCCGCCTTTAGCCAAGTTTTGCTCGCAGCATTCAATTAACGGATTCATTGATCTTCTCCTTGCTTTTCACTCTTCAATTAGTATACCATTGAAGTATTATAAGTTTAAAAATGATGCACTGGAGGGAAATCGGAATGGTAATTAAAGGAGAAACCTTAGAACAAAAAGCTCGACAGCTGTTAAAAGAACGTGGCGTGGAAGTTGAAGATTTAGCTGAATTAGTGATGTTTTTACAAAAGTCTTATATTGATGACTTAGATTTGGCCGCTTGTCTGGAAAACGTCAATAGTGTTTTATCAAAACGAGAAGTCCAAAATGCAATTATTACTGGTATCCAGTTAGATATTCTAGCTGAAAAGAAACAATTGCTACAGCCGTTACAGGAAATTCTGGAAGTGGATGAGGGACTTTATGGTATTGATGAAATCTTAGCTTTATCTATCGTAAATGTTTATGGTTCTATCGGATTTACCAACTATGGTTATATTGATAAGGTAAAGCCTGGCATCTTAGCAAAACTGAATTCTCACGAAGGGCCTCAAGTTCATACTTTTCTAGATGATATTGTAGGCGCCATCGCGGCTGCGGCTGCGAGTCGTCTCGCTCATTCGCAACCCGATAAAAGCGATATTACAAAATAAAAATAAAATATGAATGAAATTACTATTAAGCTATACTTTCTACTGTAAAATCAATAAATTTCGTTCTTTTTATCATTTTTCCATGTTTTTGTTTGCTTCATTAGTAATTCTTCTATTATAATAAGTTTAAAGTATATTACATTTTTATACTTATTAGTTAAAGTTGCCACTATAGGTACATCACAAGAGTTCATTCTGATACAATGAGCACATCCATTCAGTTGATGATTTTCTTCCCCAATAGATAAATCAACTACCTATAGTGGTCAGCTTTATACTAGTACCCCTTTTGTCAACAGCTTTCTTCGCTTGACCAGTCAGGATACACTAATGAAAAGATAGAAGTAAAAAATAAAAAACGATATCAGAATTCCTTCCAATACCGTTGTATCGTTCAACATTAATCTTTGGCATGAGTAAGCTTACCCATCTTTTTAGGGGTAGATATTTTCCTAAAAATTGAGTACAATGAATCATGTCAGTGCTTTTACATTGACGAGGGCAACTTGATTGGTCAGTGTCTGCTGACTTCTCAGGGCTTCATAATTTGGTGGCCGCCAAATTGTGAAGTGCCTTTTTTTATTTTATTTTTTGACTTCTATCATGTACTCATTGTACAAGATTAATGAATGTTTAGTCAATGCTGATTACTTTTTATTTTTTCACAAAAGATATCCTCTTTTTTTACTTTCTTACTCTTCAAACTACTGCAGTATCACTCTTCTATTTATTTAATACCTCAATACATGAATATTATTTTAATATTTTAACTATATGTTTTAAGAAATTCCCATATAACTAATTAGTAGAAACAGCCATTTTTAACGCTTGAATGCTGTCAAAGTGCTGAATAGTATAAACATTATTGCCCTTTTGCCAGACGACTGAATTGTTTTGGTATTGATTATCCGTATTTGTCGTCAGCGTAATTTGGCCAACATTTTGCGGAGCAGGGAGCATCGCTTTTTCTAAATACGCTACTGCCTCTTTAGCCAATGGTTCTGCTTTTTCACCTTCAATATTAGATGCACGAACAACTAAGCTCCAATTACCTTCCTGCCACGATAAATAACTGGAACCAGCCGCACCTTGCTGATAGCCTGTAATACCATAGCCTAAATCGACTTTCATCCCGTTGTTATCGATAATCTGATTCACTGCTGCCGCAGCTTCTTCAGCTGAACCATACGTTTTCTTTTCAAATGAAGCAATTGGATTTAATTCATTCAAAGCAGTGTCATTCACACCAATTGGTTGGGGCTGAGCATAATAAAGGACTCTAAAATTATTGTGGTCACTTGCCGGTGTGGTTGCAGCACTTAAATAGTCAGCTGTTTGGCTTGTTAATATTGCTTGTGGTAAAGCATCATTTGGAAAAGCCGTTTTTAATTGGTTTAACACTTGCTCAGCCTGTTTTTGCGGTTCATTTGTTTTGGTCGTACTGGCTTTGGTTTGACTAGTAGTATTTTCTGACGAAGCAGCTTTATTCGAAGTTGCTTTCGTTGTGGTTTTCGTTGTACTTTCTTTGGTTGACGTTGTTTTTGACGTTTGTGTGCTCTTTTCTGTACTTGTACTTGATTCAGAAGTTGTTTTCCCGCCGCATGCAGCTAACGTTAAACCCGCTATCACTATAAATGGATACACTAATTTTTTCATTCTATCTCCCCCGTTACTTTCTTTCCCTTAGTGTATCATCAAATAACAGAATACTCACTTAATATGATTAATTTTTAGGTTGCTCATAAACGAAATTTTTACTATTTGCACAAAAAAAGAGAATGCGCATTCCATCTTCGAAACGTCCGAAGACGCCGACAGAATACCATTCTCGTGGGTTTGGCACCCAATGGGCCGTGAGGGGCTCGAACCCGCGACCCGCTGATTAAGAGTCAGCTGCTCTACCAACTGAGCTAACGGCCCAAAAATTTAGTACTTAAATATTGTATCACTAGAAAGCTGTTTGTTCAAGAGGCAACTTTCTGAAAAAATGAAAAAATTAAAGCTGAAGAATGATTCATTCCACTCCTCAGCTTTAAATAATCTCACTTTTCTTTATTCATGTTGTTTTTTTGCTGGACATGATGTATGACAATCGTCACAGCTTTCGCCCTTTTTAACCCGGGAATAGATAACATAACCGGCACTGCCAAAGATAAGTGCAGCTAAAATGTAGGTTGCCATAAACTTACCCTCTTTCTAAGGTTGTCATTGTAATCACTGGATTTAGTACCTTTTCTTTTGGTTTTCTTACTAAGAAATAAATCATCGCTAATAAAAGTAAAGCCGCAATCACGGTAAGTACACCAATATGGCCATTCTCAAAGATGACATGTCCAAATTGATAAATAATAAAGCTTACGGCATAAGCCAATGCGCATTGATAGCCAATGGCTCTTGCTGTCCATTGCCAGTCGCCCATTTCTCTGCGAATAGCACCAATAGCTGCAAAACACGGTGCACATAGTAAGTTAAAGACTAAGAATGAATAAGCGGCAACTGGTGTAAAGGCGCCCTGCAAAGCAGACCAGACTTCCACACCATTTTCTGAAACCTCGCTCAAATGACCAAATAAAATACCAAATGTTCCTATCACATTTTCTTTAGCAACCAGACCTGTAATCGTTGCTACAGCGCCTTTCCATGTGCCCCAGCCAAGCGGAGCGAAAATAGGAGCAATCACTTTACCTAAATTAGCTAAGATACTTTGATCTTCCGATACGGCTTGTAGCGTAAAGGAATAGGTTGATGTAAACCAAATAATAATACTCATGACAAAAATAATCGTTCCCGCTTTTTTTACAAAGGATTTACTGCGGTCATAAGCATGGCGCAGGACACCGCGTAGCTGTGGCATATGATACGCCGGCAATTCCATAATAAATGGTGCAGGATCTCCAGAAAAGATATTGGTTTTCTTTAACGCAATTCCTGATAAGATAATGGCTGCAATTCCAACAAAATACGCAGACGGTGACACCCAGCTGCTCTTAGGGAAAAAAGCGCCGGCAATTAAAGCAATAATCGGCAGCTTAGCGGAACAAGGCATAAACGTAGTAACCATGATGGTCATGCGTCGATCCTTTTCGTTCTCGATCGTTCTGCTGGCCATTACTCCAGGTACGCCACAGCCAGTAGCGATTAGCATGGGAATAAACGATTTTCCGGATAAGCCAAATTTTCTAAACAACCGATCCATAACAAAAGCGATACGTGCCATATAACCACAATCTTCCAAAAAGCCTAAACATAGGAATAAAACCGCTAATTGTGGTAAAAAGCCTAGTACAGCACCGACACCGGCAATAATTCCATCTAAAATCAGGCTTTGCATCCACGCTGCCACATGCCAGCTCTCCATCAAATTAGTGACCGTAGTTGGAATAATGTTGCCAAATAATTCGTCATTAATCCAATCGGTTCCCATTGTTCCCACCGTTTGAATGGATAAATAATAAACAAACCACATAATAAGAGCAAAAATCGGTAAAGCCAACCAACGATTTGTCACAATTCGATCAATTTTATCACTTCTACTAAATGTTACTGCTTCTTTTTCAATCGCACATAAAGCTGTTAATCTGGTAATAAACTCATAGCGCTCATTAATCACAATCGCTTCACTTGTATCACCAAATATTTGTTCTGTAATCTGAATAATTTCTTCTATCTCTTCTTTTTGTAGGCTGCTTAATTCTAACTCTAAGCTGACTTTGCTGTCTCTTTCAAAAAGTTTAATACTATACCAGCGCGCTTGCTTTTCCAAAACGCTGTTTCCCAGTACGTCTGCAATTTCAGTTAAAGCTGCTTCTAAGCGATTGTCATAG
Source organism: Enterococcus sp. UD-01 (assembly GCF_044909655.1). Classification (NCBI taxonomy): domain Bacteria; kingdom Bacillati; phylum Bacillota; class Bacilli; order Lactobacillales; family Enterococcaceae; genus Enterococcus; species Enterococcus sp. UD-01. The sequence goes on from NZ_JBIYEU010000012.1 coordinate 9,587, forward strand.
GTTGGATAATTGAATTCAGGAGGATAAACAGCTGTTTCCTTTTTCGCTTGTTTGATCAAGTCGTCCAAGCCGCGTTTTTTCAAGGCACTAATTCCTAATACCTTAATGCCTAAGCCATAGGAAAGCTTGTCGATATTGATTTTTTTGCCGGTCTTATCTAAAATATCCATCATGTTTAAACCAACGACAACTGGGATTCCTGTTTCCATCAATTGTGTCGTCAAATAAAGATTTCTTTCCAAATTCGTTGCGTCAACGATATTGACGATCACATCCGGACTACCACTAAGCAAATAGTCACGAGCAACGACTTCTTCCGGTGTATAAGGAGAAAGAGAATAAATTCCCGGCAAATCCTGAATAGTTATGTGTTTATCCCTTTTCAGTTTGCCTTCTTTTCGTTCAACAGTAACTCCGGGCCAATTTCCTACATATTGATTGGCGCCAGTGAGTGCATTAAATGCAGTGGTTTTCCCACTATTGGGATTTCCTGTCAGAGCGATATGCATTTCTTCCATGTATTTATCCTTCTTTCTGTACTAAAACCAGCTCAGCCTCATTTTTCCGAAGTGTCAACTCATACCCGCGCAAATTAATTTCAATAGGATCACCTAACGGAGCCATTTTCCGTACCAGTAAATCAACGCCCTTTGTCAGCCCCATGTCCATCAAGCGACGCTTCACAGCACCCTGCCCGTGAATCCCAACTACTTTAGCTTGTTCGCCTACAGACAACTGATCCAATGAAACCCAATTGGCTTCTTCAACATTTTTTTCTACTATTATAATTTGTTTTAAAACAGACAGGTTAATCGCGATTCGACTATTGTGGAGCAAAACAATTCCGTTTTCTCCGGAATGATTCACTAAAACCACTTTCCCCTCAGGCACTAAACCCAAATTGTTCAAATGCTTCTTAGCAAAACCTTCAGCCTGTATTTCTTCGATCGTATAAACCTTGTTCAATTTTGCTTGGGCCAATGTCAACATAGAAATACCTCCTTATTTAAAAGCGGAACAGGCTTGCCCAGCTCTGACAGAAAAATAGGAAATTGAGGATGAGGCGCTCTTCGCCTCATTCACAATTTATCTTTTTTCCGAAGAGCTAGCCTGTGCAGCTGGATAACGTAAAAGCGGAACAGGCTCATCCAGCTCTGACAGAAAAATAGGAAATTGAGGATGAGGCGCTCTTCGCCTCGTTCACAATTTATCTTTTTTCCGAAGAGCTAGCCTGTGCAGCTGGATAACAATGATAATGATCAACACTTTCTTACGAAAGTCTTGTACTGTTCATCATCAGTTCATTGCTTCCACTGTGATTCTCAGCAAAAGCGGAGCAAATCGCTCAATCTTGTAGAAAATTAGGAAATTGGCATTGAAACGCTTTATGTTTCACTGACAATTTATCTTTTTTCCTAAAGATTGATTTGCGCAGCTAGATAACTTAAAAGCGAAATGAGCTCGTCCGACTCTTCTGAAAAAATGATCAACACTTTCTTTGCAAAGGATCAACACTTTCTGCGAAAGTCTTGTACTGTTCATCATCAGTTCAATTCTTTTCACTGTGATTCTCAGCAAGTCTTGTACTGTTCATCATCAGTTCAATTCTTTTCACTGTGTTTCTCAGCAAGTCTTATACCGTTCGTCAACAGCTCATTTCTTTTCACTGTGTTTCTCAGCAGATCCATTCTTTGTTATCTTATTTATAAAAAATATATTCTCAAATTAACTATTAATTGTGAAAAAGTTTCATTATAGACACTGTTGAAATTGATAATCGTTCTCATTAAGTATAACTCTTTGTGAGGGCTAAATCAATATAGTTTCTAGCTATTGGTAAGAAAATAATTAAGCGCTAACAAGGTCGATTTACGTTTAGTGTCTCTCCTTCAAAACAGCCACTATATCTTGTGGTTTTGCTTTTCTAAAATTTACTTCAAAATTTAATAAAAAAATTTTCCAGACGTAAATATCCCCAAAATAGCCGTAAAAATCAAGAGATTACGTGCTTTCATATTTCTTTCAAAAACACTAAACTTGGTATTTAAGTAAAAACAGACCACAATATGTAGTGCCTAAGTGTTGACTTTTTCCCAGAGAGATTTATACTAGTGAATGTAAACTAATTGAGGAGGAATAAAAAATGAACGTAAAAATCTTTTCTAAAAATAATTGTATCCAATGTAAAATGGCAAAACGTTTTTTAAGTGAAAATAATATAGCATTTGAAGAAGTTAATATCGACAATCAGCCGGATGCAATCGACTGGTTAAAAGAACAAGGATTCCAAAGTGTTCCGGTAATTACTTCCGATGCGGCAACTGTTGTAGGCTTCCGTCCCGACCAGTTGAAACAATTGGCTTAATCAATGAAACTTGTTTTTTTTTCAGTCACCGGACAAACCAGACGCTTTATTAAAAAATTGGATTTGCCAGCTTACGAAATTGAGCCTGCGAATCCTTTTTTTGAGATAAATGAGCCTTTTATCCTAATCGTTCCTACTTACGACCAAGAAATCACCGAAGTAGTGAATGATTTTCTTGATTATAAGAGTAATCAAACCTATCTGCTGGGTGTAGCAGGCAGCGGCAATCGTAATTTTGCTGAATTATTTATATACACAGCCAAAGACATAGCACGTGATTATCAGGTACCGCTGCTTTTCGCTTTTGAATTTAGCGGAACCTCTGATGACGTGGAATCCTTTAAGAAAGTAGTGAGTGAACTTGAGCCTAAAAGAAATTAAAGATGTCAGTTACTTTAAACTGAATAATGAAATCAATCGTCCTGTCAACGGACAAATTCCTTTGAACAAGGATAAAGAAGCGTTAGCTGCCTTTTTCAATGAAAATGTACTCCCAAATACAAGAACCTTTAATACCATAGAAGAAAAAATCAATTATCTAATCTCTAATGATTATATTGAAGCTGCATTTATTGAAAAATACTCTATGGCTTTTATTGAAAAATTATACGCTTTTCTTGCAGAACAAAATTTCCAGTTTAAATCATTTATGGCAGCTTACAAGTTTTATTCACAATATGCTCTAAAAAACAATGAAGGAACCGAATACTTAGAAAGCTATGAAGATCGAGTGGCTTTCAATGCTTTGTATTTTGCGGACGGCAATGAAGAACTCGCACTGATTTTGGCAGATGAAATGATTCATCAACGCTATCAGCCGGCGACTCCTTCCTTTTTAAATGCGGGACGCAAACGCCGCGGCGAGCTTGTCTCTTGTTTCTTAATTCAGGTAACGGATGATATGAACAGCATTGGACGTTCAATCAACTCTGCCCTGCAATTATCCAGAATTGGCGGTGGTGTAGGAATTACTTTAGCAAATCTACGTGAAGCCGGTGCACCGATTAAAGGCTACGAAGGAGCTGCCAGCGGTGTCGTTCCAGTCATGAAATTATTCGAAGATAGCTTTAGCTACTCCAATCAATTGGGCCAACGGCAAGGTGCTGGTGTGGTTTACTTGAATGTTTTCCATCCGGATATTGAAATGTTCCTTTCTGCGAAAAAAGAAAATGCCGATGAAAAAATTCGAGTGAAAACATTATCTCTAGGTGTTGTCGTACCGGATAAATTTTATGAGCTTGCACGTAAGAATGAAGATATGTACTTATTTAGTCCTTATAGTGTTGAACGTGAATATGGTGTTCCGTTTTCTTATGTAGACATCACAAAAGAATATGATAATCTGGTCGCTAATCCAAAAATTCGCAAACGTAAAATTAAAGCACGTGATTTGGAAAATGAAATTTCAAAATTACAACAAGAATCTGGTTATCCGTATATCATCAACATTGACACGGCCAACCGCAGCAATCCAGTATATGGAAAAATTATCATGAGTAACCTATGTTCTGAAATTTTACAAGTTCAAACGCCATCTGTCTTAAACGGCAAACAAGAATATGAACAGCTTGGTGTTGATATCAGCTGTAACTTAGGCTCAACCAATATCGTCAACTTAATGGACAGCCCTGATTTCGGCAAATCCGTTCGCGCCATGACACGCGCCTTAACTTTTGTAACAGATGCTTCAGATATTGATGTTGTGCCATCTATCCAAAATGGTAATCGACTAAGCCATACGATTGGTTTAGGGGCGATGGGCTTACACACCTTCTTCGCTAAAAATCATATGGAGTATGGCTCTCAAGATTCACTGGACTTTACGAATGTTTACTTTATGCTTTTAAACTACTGGACATTGGTAGAAAGTAATAATATTGCCAAAGAAGAACAAAAATCCTTCCACAATTTTGAAAAATCTGATTATGCAAATGGTTCTTATTTCGATAAATACATTGAAGGAGATTTCACTCCGCAATCAGAGAAAGTCAAAGAAATTTTCAAGGATATCTTTATTCCTACTGCACAGGATTGGGCTGAATTAAGAGAAGCGGTGAAAAAAGATGGTTTGTATCATCAAAATCGTTTAGCTGTAGCACCAAATGGTTCTATTTCTTATATTAATGATACAAGTGCCAGCATTCATCCAATTACACGCATGATCGAAGAACGCCAAGAGAAAAAAATCGGTAAAATTTATTATCCTGCTCCTTATTTGGCTAATGATACCATTCCTTATTATACATCTGCTTATGATATGGATATGCGTAAGGTGATTGATGTCTATGCAACAGCACAGCAGCACGTAGACCAAGGGATGAGCTTAACACTGTTTATGCGATCTGAAATTCCAGAAGGCCTCTATGAATGGAAAACTACCTCTAAGCAAACAACGCGTGATTTGAATATTTTACGTCACTATGCTTTCCATAAAGGTGTAAAATCAATTTATTACGTACGTACATTTACAGATGATGCTGAAGAAATCGGCAGCAACCAATGCGAAAGTTGTGTGATCTAGTTAGCTTAGAATAGTTTATGAGTTAGTACTAGACATCCTGATATTCATTCAGTTATAGGAGGAAAATACATGGCAACATATTATGAAGCAATCAACTGGAACGCGATTGAAGACGTGATTGATAAATCAACTTGGGAAAAATTAACTGAACAATTCTGGTTAGATACACGGATTCCGTTATCCAACGACTTAGATGACTGGCGGACGCTTTCTGATTTAGAAAAGACAACGGTCGGCTATGTTTTCGGCGGCTTAACGCTACTGGATACTGTGCAGTCTGAGAGCGGAATGGATCAATTAAGAAAAGATATTCGTACACCACACGAAGAAGCTGTATTAAATAATATTCAATTCATGGAATCCGTTCACGCGAAAAGCTATTCTTCCATTTTCAGTACGTTAAATACGAAAAAAGAAATTGATGATATTTTTGAATGGACGAATACAAACGTTTATCTACAAACAAAAGCTGAAAAGATCAATGAAATTTATAAAAACGGTACGGCTTTAGAAAAGAAAATCGCCAGCGTCTTTTTAGAAACTTTCTTGTTCTACTCCGGCTTTTATACACCGCTTTACTATTTAGGAAACAATAAGCTGGCTAACGTCGCTGAAATTATTAAATTAATCATTCGTGACGAATCAGTTCACGGAACCTATATCGGCTATAAATTCCAATTAGGCTTCAACGAACTGTCAGAACCTGAACAAAATGACTTAAAAGATTGGATGTACAATCTTTTATATGAATTATATGAAAATGAAGAACGCTATACAGAAGAATTATATAATGAGCTTGGCTGGACAGAAGAGGTTAAAACCTTCCTGCGTTATAATGCCAACAAAGCGTTAATGAATCTAGGTATGGATCCTTTGTTCCCTGACACAGCGAATGATGTCAATCCAATCGTTATGAACGGAATCTCTACAGGAACCAGCAACCATGATTTCTTCTCCCAAGTCGGTAATGGCTACTTACTAGGTACAGTCGAAGCGATGAACGACGATGACTATTACATCGGTATGGATTAAATCATTATCAATAAAAGGATAAAGTCAATCACTCGATTGGTTTTATCCTTTTTTATTTATTCGTGTTATACTTTTGGAAGACAATACGGTCAATAGGTGGTGACTTATGACAATTTTGCTTTACAAATTTATTCTAGGTGGCTTAGCTGGTAGTATCATCGGCTTTTTTTCTTTGGTTCATCGTATGCTGACCAAATCCGGCGCAGTTGCTGCGGGTCTTTTAGGTGCTTTGATTTGCGGATATGGTCCATGGTCAACCTGGCTAGTCTTGCTGCTATTCTTCGGCAGTTCCGGTGGTATTCATTTACTCACACGGAAGCTAAGCAATCCCTCTGCGACTTCGATTACTGAAAAAGGGCATACGCGCGATGCCTTCCAAGTAACAGCTAATAGCTTGCCGGCCTTGTTTTGTCTGATGCTGTTTTATTACACACAGCAGGAGTTATTTTTAATTGGCTATGTCAGCGGAATTGCCGGTGCAACTGCTGATACTTGGGCTTCTGAAATTGGCACATTAAGTAAACGACCGCCTCGCTCCATCTTAACATTAAAAAAAGTTCCTCCTGGAATTTCAGGTGGTATTTCTCCGTTTGGTTTGGGGGCTACTTTAGCTGGCAGCTTGTTGATAGCAGGTGTTTTCTGGCTTGTGACGGCTGCTTTTTCATATGCTTCCTATCAGATATTACTTATCCCGCTACTATGTGGTTGTATCAATTCTGTCATCGATAGTTTGTTGGGAGCCGCTTTTCAAGTCAAATACCGCTGTAAAATCTGTGGCGCACTGACTGAAAAACGAGTGCACCATCAAGAACCAGCGATTCATATTGCTGGTATTAGCTGGCTAACAAATGATTGGGTGAATTTTTTCAGCGGTGTCATAACGATAATATTCTGCTTCTTCCTTGGATTATTAATACTATAAAAGGTAAGGTCAAAAGGGGGCGTGAGACAAAAGTAAATAACACTTTTGCTTCACGCTCTAAGTACGAATAAACGGTGGCCAAAAGTCAGGTTCTTCGACAATTTCATAAAATCCGACCAATATAAAAAGCATATTGGTCGTCTTTTACTCCAATTGCTCGAACCTAAACGACTTTTGGCTCAACCTCTTTTGCTCTCACCTTTGTTTGTGTTATATTGTGCTTCATTAGATACTAACCAGACGCAGCTTAGTAATGTTTTTATGAATGGATAAATCTTCTATGACTTCCGCATAGGTCATTCCTTTGGGCAAGTCAATCGTATAAATATTGGTGTAGATTTGAGTATCTTCTGTTAAAACGACACTAAAATTGACATCTTCAATTTCGATTTTATGTTCATCAAAATATTGATTAATGAATTCTTTGGTTTCTTTTTTATGGATATAGCGAATTTCCAGCTTTTTTGTAGTTGGTACATGAATAATTTTTTTCACCAAGGTTAAAGCGATAATAACGCCAACCGCACTGGTAATCGCAATCGCATAATAGCCCATGCCAATTGAAATACCTAAGCCCGCCGCTGCCCATAATGAAGCGGCCGTTGTAAGACCTGTCACAGATTGCTTAGTGACAATAATTGTTCCAGCACCAAGGAAACCAATGCCGCTGACTACTTGAGCAATTAGCCGTGCCTGATCTGAACGAATAACGCCGGTAAGTTCTGGATGGTTGACGGCATCCTGTAAGGCACTGGCAGCGATTTCAACTTGAACCAGCGCAATAATCGTTGCTCCCATACAAACTAAAATATGCGTTCGCAGCCCGGCCGGTCGATTTTTATATTGCCTTTCAAAGCCTATTGTTCCGCCGATTAGCATCGCTAAACATAGACGTATAATGATTTCAGGAATTGTTAAATAAATATCCATCTCCGAACCTCTCCTTTCACTATCCTTTTATTATAGCATTAATTTTACTTTATAGATTCGCTAGACCACATAATCTTAAATAAAAAAGCATGAAGTATCAGTCATAGACATAGACCTTTACCTCATACTTTTTAATAAACAATTGGGCAGAAACTTGTTCTTCTAACGTTTATTTTTATAATTTGCTGGCTGCAGCATCATCTACGATAACTACAACATCCGGGTGATTTTGTAAAGCACTTGCTGGCAAATCAACAGATACAGGACCGTCGATCATCCCTTTGATAGCATCTGCTTTTGCTTCACCATAAGCCATCAAAATCATTTTTTTACCTTTCAGAATTGAACCAATCCCCATAGAGACAGCTCTTGTTGGCACGTCTTCTACTTTGTCAAAATAACGTTTGTTGGCATTGATTGTAGATTCAGTTAGCTCAACAACGTGTGTCAAACTATCTAGCGGAGTCCCTGGTTCGTTGAAACCAATGTGTCCATTTTGACCAATTCCTAAAATTTGAATATCAATCGGATGAGCATCAATAATTTCTTCATAATGTTTACATTCAGCTGCCAAGTCTTCTGCTTTTCCATTTGGTACAAATGTTTCTTTAAATGGTTTTTTCGTAAATAATTGTTCATTCATAAAATGACGATAGCTTTGTGCATCATTACCGCCCAAGCCAACATATTCATCCAAGTTTAAAGAAGTCATTTCTGAAAAGTCCAAGTCACTTTCTGTCATTTCTTTATATAAAGTTACCGGTGTGCTTCCTGTTGCCAGTCCCAACGTCTTAGCGCCATTGTCCATACCTGTCTTAATTAATTCAAAAGCTTTTTTGCCGCCTTCTTCGGCGTTTGCTACTTTAATGATTTCCATTAGAAATTGCCCCTTTACTTTTGGTATAGTCCAATTATACCATTTTAAAAAAAAGATTACTAGTATTAAAAAGCAAGTAGTAAAAAAAGATTTCTATTCTCGATTTGAGAATAGAAATCTTTTTTAATAGCCTACTGCTGCATTATTAGGATCTGTATAAATTTCACCTTGATTAGGATCTGTCACAGCTCCTCCTTGGTTGGCATCATAATATCCTGTTTCAACAGAAGTGCCATCAGATGCTCCATACGTACCATCATTGCCGTATGAGCCGAAGTTGCTATTATCTTTTGCTTGCATTTCTTTATTTTCAGGTAAGCCTAACTGAGCACGCAAATCCGTTTGAATTTTATAAAGCTTTTCTGGATCTAAAATTTGATAGTAAATACTATTAATTTCTTGTCCTTCTCCTTCTAATTGTAAGGAATCAATGTTACTAAACGCTGGCAAATATTTCTTCTGAATATCTACCATATTATCCCAAGTCAGATCAGTTTTTACATTTGCTTTAACTGCATCTAAAATTTTTCTATATTGTGAAACGCCATTTATACTAATGACTTTTTTAACGATCTTTTCAACAACTTCTCTTTGACGACGCTGACGACCGATATCTCCTTCTGGATCTTCCTCACGCATTCTAGCATATGCCAAACCAGTTTCAGAATTCAAAGTAATTTTTCCTTTAGGAACCGTAATTCCATCTAAAGTAAATTCAAATGGATTATCGACCTCTATTCCGCCTACTGCATCTATTAAGTCTTTCAAGCCTTTCATATTAATCGACACATAATTATCAATTGGAATATCCAATAATTCTTCTACTGTATCAATCGCCATTTTGGCTCCGCCAAACGCGTAAGCATGATTTAATTTATCTTGAGTACCATAACCAACAATATTTGTTAAAATATCTCGATCTAAACTAATCATCGTAGACTTTTTCTCTTTTGGATTAATCGTAACGACCATAGTAGTATCAGAACGTCCTTGCTCAGTCCGTCCTAAATCACCAGTGTCAATGCCCATCAGCAAAATAGAAAATGGTTCCTGAGCATCAATATTAACGGCTGTTTCTCTTTTCTTAGAAGTCCGGTCAATAGATTGATAAACATCTTTTAATGTTCCGGTTCCGTCAGAATACATTTTTATTCCGTATGCGCATATACCGGCAACAGAAATTAACACGAGGCCTAAAGCAGTTAATATTACTTTTTTCCATACGTTCATAAGACACTTCCTCATTTTTGAAAGAATAATTCATGAAACCTATTTTCTCATAGATTGATTCTTGTCGCAACTTTTTTTAAAGAATCGCAGAATATCTTAATGTAAATGTAAAATAAGTCTGTTTCTTAGTGTTCAAAAAAAGAATATTTATCTCTGCCATGAACGAAATTTTCCAAGAAACTATCTGCTAAATTTCATTCTCGTCAAGAATATATTAGCCAGATAGATAAAGCAAATCATTTTTAAACTATTGACCGAAAAAAAGATCGAAAACAGTCGCTCACTAATTGACATTAAAAATACGCCCGATACCATATAGCCATATATAATCAGCGCTGTATTTGATTTGTTCTGTGAAACAGGTTTTAATTTTACATATCCGTAAAAGAAAGAATAGAAAGCTGAAGTTAATGTTGTAAACAATAATAAACCAGACATGCCAAAATCATAAATATAGGATCTAAAAGCGGTGTATACATTTCCTAAACTATACCCTGTAACTGAATATCTAAATTCTTTGTGTGAGATGTAGATTAATTCCGGTATATTAAAGGTTCCCCCTATAAACCTGTTAATTCTAAAAAACAGCTCTTTCCCGAATATTTCAGATGAAACAGGAGGTGATTTCAAAAAAGAATCCAATAACGGAATTGGACCACCTGCATATACCGTAAAATAATACAGTGGATCACTCGATGCTTTTTCACTCAACCCTCTTCCGATAACCCCTCTTAACGAGACAAAGCAAATAAAAATCACAATAAGGAAACAAGCAATTTTGATTAATTGCTTGGCATTGACCATATCTTTTCCATATTTTTTATACGTTAAAATAAAAAAGAACACAACTGCCGCCATAGCAAAATACAGAACTTGAATTCTTGCAGCAGACATAAATGTAGTTATGGAAGAAATTATCAAGGGTAAAAAAAGGCTTTTTTTAACCTTAACCCCTTGAATTAATAAATTATTGATGATAATAAACAAATAAACATAAGATAATGCAATCATCAAGTCGTACATATGACCAGCCAAGCCGGACATACCTTGTCCTTCTTCTAAAACACCGTAGGAAGTAGCTTGGCGATAATGGTACATAATGACTGACCATTCTTTACTGCCGCCGCCCACACTTCTTGCAATGCGCAGAACTTCTTTTACATAATAAAAACCACTAAAAAGAGAAAAAGCAATTGAAAAAATATGCTGAATTTTAGGTATTTCAATTACTTGACTCTGCTCGGTTTCTAAACTTCCCCAATTGAAAAGGCGCAGACACAAAGTAGCCGAATATGCTGTAACTACAAATATGACTATACCAAAAATAATCACTGTATATGTTTTCCAGCTAAGATCGATTGCCCATAGATTCACATTGTACAACGCACAGAGTGTGCTGAATAAAAATACTTCTGAAATAATCATTCCAGGATGAATAAAATCCCCTTTAAACAGCAATATGGAAATGAAAAAAATAAATACTATAGTAATAAGTAAGAGTATTAACACCAGAATTCACCTCAGTTCTTTGCATCTCTTAATCCCATTTTTCTCCATGAAACCTCTTATACCCTGTGTACATAGAAAGGATTATCGTCACGTATTCTTTTTTTAATAAAAATTTGAACAAAGAATTTAATGACCATACTTTTTCCTCTTGCTTCAATTCAAACGTTTTATCGCTAATGATTCGTTGTAATAATAATTTCTTTTCAGAAATTGACAGATCGCAATCCCTGTGCAGTAGCTGACTTGATATAATCGTTTTTATATACGTGAGTTTGTAAGTATCTATATATTTTTGCTCTTTTTCATCAGTGATTTTCTGCCAAATTTGTGACTCAACTCTAGCAGTTTCAAGGAGTGAATCAATTTTATTCTTGTTATATTTTCTTGAAGTTGACGACAGATCTCTTCTGTAATGGATGTAATAGGGTTTAGGGTTTATGCTTATATTTCCGCATGCATTAAAAAATTCATAAGAAAATTTGGCATCTTCACTTCCAAATTTCATCGATTCATCAAAAAGTATATGATGCTTTTCGATCACGCTTCGTCTATAAAGACCATTCCAAACATTTAGAAGTAAGTTATTTTTCTTAAAAAAATGATAATAGTTATATTTGCTTTCCGAGGTGAATTCTCTTTCATGTTCGTTGTAAAAAGAAGTTTCTGTTTTTCTTAAAACAGCTCCAGATTTGTTTATATCTATCAATACACGACCGAATTTAACCGCATCTACTGTCTGTTTTTTCAATAGACGTACATTATCTGATAAAAAGTCTTTAGTCAGCTCGTCATCATCATCTAAAAACGTTATATACTCCCCGGCAGAACATTTGATTCCTCTATTTCTTGTCGCACAAATACCACTATTCTCATTATTTTGAAAAAATCTAATTCTGGCATCCTTTTTTGCATAAGATTTAGCAATTTCAGCAGAGTCATCAGACGAGCAGTCGTCTATTAACAATAATTCAAAATCTAAATATTCCTGCTCTAGCACGGATTGTATCGCTTTTCCCAGATATTCTTGGGAATTAAATATGGGCATAATTATGCTGACTAGCATCTACTTTCATCCTTGCTATTGATAATTTTTTTAGCCAACTTTGTTGAAGAAACACCTTTGGTATAGGGAAGGTAGCATACCTCTACCCCATATTTTTTTAGCTGTTCTTCTGTTTCAATCCATCTGCTTGAGCCTTTCCAATCATCGCCTATAAACACACAATCGAATTGAAATTTTTTCCAAGCATCTACTTTATCTAAATTATCCATTAACTCCACTTGATCAACGATTTCCAAAGCATTGATAAGCTGCATTCTATCCTGACAATTGATGATAGGTAATTTATTTTTATAAACTGAAACTAAGTCATCACTATTTACGCCAACTATTAAATAGTCGCATTTTTTCTTGGCGGCATTCAATAGATTTAAATGGCCAATATGGAGCATGTCAAATGTTCCTGCTGTAAATCCTCTTTTATACATAATGGGCTTCCTACTCTCCTATCACTTCAGTATTATGTTTGTTTCTCATATGCTCAGGTGGTACTTCCATATAATTGCCGTAAATTTGTTTTAAATATTCATCGTAATTTGCGGGTGCATTGAACTCAAAGCCTTCAAATTCAACTTTTATTCCATTACCATAAATTTGTTTTTTATTGAATATACTGTTAAATCTATACGCACCATGAAAATTAAAAAAAATTTCAGAAGAGTCATTTGAATATTTTCTAAGCGACTGTTCAAGGTAATCGTATTGTTTGGTCAAATTTAAAAGTTTCCCGATTGAAAACACTTTGTTCAATGCAATCAATACTCTCTCGTACCAAGGACGTCCTTTTTTATTGTCTTGAATATTTTCGAAGTTAGCAAACCCAACTAAAACCTTCAAAACTAATAATTTAATTTTATGAAGCTTTGCTTTGATCGGTGATTTCGGTAACCCATCCAAAGGAAAAATATCAATCCAAACAGGTTCTTCTCTTGGAATCTTCCAGCTATTATTTTTAATTTTCACAGAATAATCGACTAAGCGAGAATTTGGCCGTTTCGATTCTGAAACAAGGCTATAATGCCAAAATTGATGCTCTCCTTTAACAACTTTAGGAGCAAGTTGAACAAATTTATCATAGTCTTCTCTAGGCATAGCAACATCAATATCATCATCCCACGGAATGAAGCCTTTGTGTCTGATTGCACCCAAAAAAGTGCCTCCACTAATATAATAGGTTAATTGATTTTCCTCACAAATATCCCTAAACAAAATCAGCAATTCCAGCTCTTTTAATTGTAAATCTCTAAGCTTCAATATATTTACTCCTTATTCATTCTTTACCCACAGATTTTCATATAATCTTACGATCTTACTCCACGAATAGTCTTGTCTGATATGCTCTCTTGACCCGATATTCACGTAAGCTTGCTGAAGAAAGCCGTTATTTTCCAACTGATTTAACCATTGGCTTAAACTAGAATCTTTTTTCCAATAAAGCGCACTCTCTCTTCCAACTTCGTGGTTAAACCCTACGTCCAATAATAAATTTAATTGGGTTAACGATAATGCTTCTAAAAGAGAAGGATTAGTACCGCCAACCTCATGTCCATGGATATACCCGAAAGCTTTTTCTCGGATTAGTTTCAATAATTCTTGGTCGTAGACCGTACCTACGAATTTGATTCTTTTATCTTTTTCAAACTGCGTTTCTTTTTGCAGCTTCGCATAAAATTTATTTTTTTCAATGTTTGTAATCAACACTAAATCTTTTTGCGATGTTGATTTCATAAATTCCTGAATCATCGTTTCGTAATTATTTTCAGGGACAAAACGACCTACAACTAAAAAATAGTTGTGAAGCTGAATATCATGTTTTTTGAACCATTGTACGACTTGCTCATCATTCTCTTTTAAAACCGACTTTTCCACTTCAGCACCATAAGAAATATACGTAGTTACAGGCTTGAATTTTTTATATTCTTCAATGATATATTTTTCAATATTTAAGCTATCACAGATCAACAGGTCTGCATGCTTGACCATCAGCTTTTCAGAATATTTCCAATACTTGCGAACAGGATAACTCCATTTTGCTCTAAGCCATTCATGTCCGTCGGGATTGACATACAGCTTGCCTCCAATTTTTTCAATCTTTTTTCTAAAATACTTTATAAAGGGCCCTATACGACAGGCTAAAACGTAAAAAACAGGTGCATTATCTTTATTTTTCTCAGCCAATTTTAGTGCATAAGCTAATGCTTTAATATCGTAATAAATTGCTCTTGCCGGACCTATATTAGGAACATAAATGTTAAAACAATCTGCTCCATTATGTTGAAAATGCGCTTTCCCATCCCCGTATGAATGATCTTCAGTGTTCATACAGGCAACATGATACTGAATATTTTCCGTTTTTTTATATTCTGTAAGCTTTTCAACAAAAGTTTCAAAACCGCCGTATTTCGCTGGGATTCCTTTTGATCCGATAATATAGATATGTTGTATCTGATCCGTCATTAATAAGCTCCTTTTGAAAAGAACATCACACGAAAGGTTTGAAAGATAATTTTTAAATCGTTGAAAATAGATTGATTTTGTATGTACTCTAAATCAAGTTCAACCATATCAGCAAAATGAACATCATTTCTGCCTTGAATCTGCCACAAGCCTGTACAGCCTGGCTTTACCCCTAAGCGCTGCATATCGTGTTGACTGTATTCAGCTACTTCTCTTTGCAATGGAGGTCTAGGGCCAACCAATGACATTTCACCTTTTAATACATTCAGCAATTGTGGAAGTTCATCAATACTTGTTTTACGGATTTTTTTCCCTACCTTGGTAACTCTAGGATCATCCTTCATTTTAAACATTGCACCTTCTATTTCATTTAATTCAATTAATTCAACTAATTTTTCTTCAGCATCCGTACACATAGAACGAAATTTATACATAGTAAATAGCTGTCCGCATTGCCCTACTCTTTCTTGAGAAAAGAATACAGAACCTTTACGATCTTCGTATTTTATTAAAAAAGCAACAACCAAAAAAACAGGACTTAAGATGATGATGCCCAGTAAACTTATAACTATATCCAAACACCGTTTTAAAAAATAAAAGGACAGACTTTTTTTCTTTTTTATTGCTGGTACATTAAGTTTTCTTGCCTCATCTTTATCTGTATATAATTCATTTGTTACTCTTCCTGTAATCTTACCCTCCATAATTAATCTCTCCTTTTTTTAAACTAAAAAACATTGTTACCAACTCTATTTTTTAGTTTTTTAAAATCACACACCAACCTTTATGCATAATTTTTTAAAACAAACCAAATCGTTTTCGTCTTATTGCTGTAAACTCTGGTCTTACTACAGGATCACCATTTAAAATGTCTCGTGCCGTTTGCTGCATCGCTGCGACATGTTCGAATCCCATATCTTTTTCAATGGCATCATACGCTTTTTTCATAAAAAAACCGCGTTTTCTCAAGTTATGTGCATCTGAAGCCATCATACAGACTAAGTTGTGAGCAACCATCTTTTTAGCCGTTTTTTCAATTTGGCTGCCGAATATACCAACATAACTCGGAGCCGTTAGTTGGGTTAAAACCCCCATTTCTAAAAAAGGCAACAACTGGTTCGGGTCTTTAATAAAGATACTGTTTCTTTCTGGGTGAACGATTATCGGAATATGACCTTTACTTAGCAATTGCTCAAATAATTGTATTGCATAAGAAGGTACATCATTTGTCGGAAATTCGATCAACAGATATTGATTGCTGAGATCGGCAAACAAAAGCTCGTTGTTTTCAATTTGAGCGAACAATTCGCCGCTAATCCGAACTTCTTGCCCTTCAAATAAGGTAAGCGGAATCTGTCGTCGATCCAGCTCTTCCTGCAATGCAGTTACACAGGAAATTACCTTCCCAGCCGGATTATCGTATTTTCCATTATTATGATGCGGTGTACATAAAATATGAGTAATTCCCTGTCCAACCGCCATTTGAGCCATTGCCAGTGAATCTTCAAACGTTTGAGCACCGTCATCAATTCCAGGCAGTATATGACAATGTAAATCAATCATCTAAATTATCCTCCCTGTCGTTTAGGATCCATAATAATAGCCTTGATCTACAATATTTTTTGAACCATTGTAGACTACACCTAAAATATTAGCATCCACCATTTCTAGTAAATTTTTAGCTTTTAACAAGGAATCCTTTTTTGAGACATTTTCTCGAACTACCATAATCGTACCATCTGTTTTGGATGCTACAATTTGTGCATCTGTAACAGCAACAACAGGCGGCATATCAAAAATAACTAAATCATATTGCTCTTTTAACTTTTGAATTAAATCCGTCATTCTATTTGATTCCAGCAGTTCTGAAGGATTTGGCGGCTTAGGTCCGCTTGTCATTAAAGATAAATTATCAATTCCAGAAGTGCGAATGACTTGTTTTAGAGTTGTTTCACGATTCCCCAATATGGTACTTATTCCTCTGCTGTTATCGATAGAAAATGTTTTAGCAACCGTAGGCTTACGCATATCAGCATCCACTAATAAAATCCGTTTTCCTGAATTAGCAAAAACAATCGCTAGATTGGCTGACGTCGTTGATTTACCTTCGCTCGGTCCTGAAGAAGTGACGACTAACGTTTTTAATTCACGGTCGACCATCGCAAATTGAATATTCGTTCGAATAGTTCGATATTGTTCTGAGATAGGGGATGTTCTATCTGCTAAGGTAATTAAGCTTACTGCTTTTGTTGCTTGTTTTTTTTGCTGTCTTAGTTTATTTGCCATCGTATACTCCTCTTTTTTTAGACTCTTGAACGACTTTTACGCGTCGGCAGGTCAGCCGTATTTCCAAACTTAGCATTATTTTTCGATGTTGCTGTTTTTTGTAATTCTGCATCGAACATCTTCTCTTTTAAAGCTTCCGTGCGAACCATTGTTGCATTTTGTTCTTTTGCCGTCATATTCGGTACGACGCCTAAAATAGCAAAACCAAATTCTTCTGTCACAAAACGATCGTCTTTAATTGTTTTGTCAAACAGCTCAAAGATGAATGTAAGAGTAATTCCGATAATTAATCCCAATACGATCCCGATTAAAAGATTCAGATTGTTATTAGGAGAAACAGGCTTTAAGTTTGTTGTTGCCGCTGAAATAATCGTTATTTTATCTACATTCAACATATCTTTTGCTTTTTCCTGAAACACCAGTGCCGTTTGATTTGCGATATTTTGGGCAACAATCGGATCTGTTCCCTTAGAAATAATCGAAAACATCTGTGAATTTTGTGACTGATTGATTGAAACACTTGTGCCTAAAGCATCTAATGATAGTTCACTATCAAATTGCTTTTGCATTCTTTTTTGTACTTCTGTCATTACAGTGTCACTTTTGATTAAATCCTTGTATGTATTAATCATCTGCAGATTTCCGTTTATATCATTAACATTGGTTGTTTCATTTTGCGGCAGCCGGACAATTAGTTGCGCTTGAGAGCTGTATTGTGGAGTAAGTATAAAATAAGTTAGAATTGCAGCAATTCCTAAACCCAAAAACATACTTATAATGATTAAACCTACACGTTTTTTTAAAATTCCAACTAATTCTTGTATACTGATTGTCTCTTCCATTTTTTCCTCCAATTTTGACTATCTAAATAATTGTCTTTCGCGTGCTTCAAGACTATAAGCAAATAAGAGCATTTTTCTGTGGGTAAACAAAAATCTGCCTGCTTTTTAATTTTTTCTACTTCGATTACTGGTGTATTAAACTATTCGCGCTAAAAGCCCTTTCTTTTTGGTAAAGAACTGTCATAGAATCCTTTTGCAGTCACAGATAACTCTGGATCTATTTCTTATATATTTTGAGAATTGTTGTTTGATTGGTTGAATTACAGATTATTGGTTTTGTGGATAATAAAATGAGGTTTATTTTAGCCAAGAGAATTTGGCCGTGTGGTTTTGCGTTCGACAAATAAAACAGTAATTATGTAAGAATAATTATGATCGTTTTGCCTTTAGAAGATTTTGATACCAACCAACAGACAAATCACAAAAGAATTCCTTCTTTAAAGATAATTACCAACTAATTATCTGTGACTTGCCCAACCTTTTTATCGCTTCACACATACTCTTTTTATAAAACTCCAACAACCATAAACAAGAGACGATCTAAATTAAATAGTATCGTTCACTGTTTTTAAAAAATTTAAATAATCTTGATGTTCCGTCGTTTCTTTTATTGTTACTCGTTCAAAGCTTCCTTCAATAAAATCCGTCAATTCTCCTGTTAGTTCATGGGTAACAGTTGCATTTCCGATTAATTCCATCCAATAGCCGTCCGCATCATTTTCATGAACCACGGTTTTGACAAGGCCGCCTTGATTTTTGACAGTGATCGTCTCGCCAAATGTACCGTTATAAAGCAGCACGTACATCAGACTGCTGGCACACATTGCGGTACCACAAGCACTGGTAAAACCTACACCACGTTCAAAGGTGCGAACGAACAACTGATTTTCGCCTAGAACTTCTACGAAACTAACATTAATACCGTCCGGGAAAAGCGGATTTTCACCGTTTACATATGTAGCTATGCGCTCAAACTCAGCACTCATCAGGGTTGCATGATCAACAAATGTGATTAAGTGCGGGTTAGGCACTGCCACTGCAGAAAATTTGAGAGAATCAGACAACTCTGGAATAACTTCGTCAATAATAGTATTATTTCTTGTCTGCATGGGAATCGCTTGCGCTTCAAATCGAACAGGAGAAATTTCCACCTGATAAGTGACAACTCGTTCACCTAATTGTGGCGCTTTTCTGACTTTTAAAGCAGCAAACATCGTTTCTACCTTAAAAGAATCTTTTTGATGCTTTTCAGATAAATATCTAGCCACTGTTCTAAGACCATTTCCGCACATGCTTGCTTCACTGCCGTCACTATTAATTACGCGCATTTTAGCTAACGAGCTGCTTTTTTTTACTTCTTCAACCAACAAAAGTCCATCCGCTCCGCCTAATAGCCCGGATTCTCTATTACAAAGCTGAGCTCGTAAGGCTTCTATTTCCGCTGAGGTAAACGACTGAGCCAATTCTGTTTCATCAATTAGGAAAAAATCATTTTCTGAACCATGAACCTTTTGCATCGTTATTTCCATTCTACAAACTCCTTTAACCATTTTACTTTTATATTCCCATATTATTAGTATGCCACAAATAAAAAGAGGAAAACAGTGTAATTTACCGTTTTCCTCAAAAAATTTCTTATTCTTTGTGTTTCTCTTTATTTTGAAGCTGCTGCAAAGCGTTTGTTTACTTCGTCCCAGTTTACAACATTCCAAAATGCACCGATGTAATCTGGACGGACATTTTTGTATTTAAGGTAGTAAGCATGTTCCCAAACGTCTAAGCCCAAGATAGGTGTTTTGCCTTCCATTAATGGAGAATCTTGGTTAGCAGTTGAAGTCACTTCTAATTTGCCGTTATTTAAAACTAGCCAAGCCCAACCTGAACCGAAACGACCCGTTGCAGCTGTTTTAAATTCTTCTTTGAATTGATCAAAGCTACCAAAAGCTTCATCAATCGCTGCTTTAATTTCGCCAGTAGGTTCGCCGCCGGCATTAGGAGCCATGATTTCCCAGAAGAATGAATGGTTCGCATGTCCGCCACCATTATTGCGTACAGCTGTACGAATGTCTTCAGGAATACTGTCCATATCAGAAATCAGTTCTTCTACTGATTTTTCGCCTAATTCAGGATGTTTCTCAATTGCTGCATTTAGGTTTGTTACATACGTATTGTGATGTTTGTCGTGATGTAAATGCATGGTTTCTACATCAATATAAGGTTCTAGCGCATCATAAGCATAAGGTAAATCTGGTAAAGTGTAAGTCATTAAAAATCCCTCCAATAATTGGTATATAATTTCATACAAGTTTAGCTTACCAGATTTGAAGTAAATCTTCAAAGTAATTGCTTACAGTGTTTGAGTAAAACTTGTTTTTCCTTGACAACTCCTTTAGAATGACCTATGTACTTAAAATTAGAGCAGGAGAATAAATATGAATACACTTACACTTTTTAAAGACTCACTCTTTAAATTCTCAGATCTTAGTAGAGCGAAAAAAATGCCGTTCGGAAAAGTTATTCTGTATATCATTTTTCTTAGTATGGTTTTAGCTGTTCCTATCACAAAGCAAATTTTTTCAATTATGCATGACATCAAAAATGATGGCCAAAAAATCGCTGCAAAGCTCCCGGAATTTGAAATTAAAGACGGAAAATTTCAGACCTCTGCTGCCACTAAAGGTTTCATTTATCAAACAAATTCAATTATTTTTACCTTTGATCCGCAAGGCAAACGGGCACTTAGCGATATTGCCGCTGACTCCGTTGGCAGCACGATCGGCATCGGCTTTTTAGAAGATGAATTTGTGATCGCATTGCCAGGTTCCGGTATGACAGATTCTTTATTAGGCGCCAATCAGCTTGAGGTTCCTTATAAAAAAGGAACCTTAGACGGACTTAATAGTAAAAATTTAAAAAAAGCATTAGATGAATCAAGCGTACCTTTTTGGATAAAGCTGGTCATTTTCTTTGTTACTTTGTATCCGACCTTTCTTAATTTGCTGATCAATTTAATCTTAATTGCTTTTGGAGCTAATCTTTATGCTAGAATTCGCCGTTATCGGTTACGCTTTTTTGACTGTTTAAAGATTTCAGCTTATTGTGCAACCTTGCCGGTGATTCTAAGCAGCTTGATTCACTTTTTCAACCAGTCGTTTGATGACAGTTATCTGATCATTTTTACTTCTTTACTAATCTTTTTCTTTGCTTTGAAAAATGAAGAACGGCAGCCGCTTGTTTAAAACTTAAGCTTTTCTTAGAAACAGAAACGAAACATAGTGTGTTAAAATATAAGCTACATTACTTTATAAATATCAGGAAACACGAATAAGGAGAGAATTGATTATGGGAGAATTAACCCATCGCAAACATACACGCTCAGTGAAAATTGGTGATTTAACGATTGGTGGTAATGATGAATTATTCATTCAAAGTATGTGTACAACTAAAACACATGATGTAAAAGCAACAGTCGCTCAAATCAAACGCTTGGAAGAAGCCGGTTGTCAAATCGTACGGGTGGCTGTTCCTGATGAAGCGGCGGCTGCGGCTTTAGGCGACATCAAAAGACAGATCTCCATTCCTTTGGTCGCTGATATTCACTTCGATTATCGTCTGGCTTTAAAAGCAATCGAACAGGGCGTTGACAAAATCCGGATCAATCCGGGAAATATTGGACGCAAAGACCGCGTAGAAAAGGTCGTGACTGCCTGCAAAGCCAAAGGAATTCCCATTCGTATCGGTGTTAATGCCGGTTCCTTAGAAAAGAAATTCTTGCAAAAATATGGCTATCCTACTGCCGAAGCAATGGTAGCAAGCGCTGTTGAGCATATTAAAATTTTAGAAGACTTAGATTTTTATGATATTATTGTTTCTTTGAAAGCCAGCGATGTTAATTTAGCTATTGAAGCTTATACTTTAGCTGCTCAAACCTTTGATTATCCGTTGCACCTAGGTATTACTGAAGCCGGTACGAAGTTTTCAGGCGGCATTAAATCAGCAGCTGGACTAGGTGCTTTATTATCACGGGGAATCGGTAATACCTGTCGTGTTTCTTTATCTGCAGATCCGGTTGAAGAAATTAAAGTAGCGAAAGAAGTCTTAAAAGCTTTTGGTTTGGCAAGTAACGCTGCCACCTTGATTTCTTGTCCAACCTGCGGACGAATTGAAATTGACTTGATACCAATTGCTAATGAAATCGAGGAATATATCGAAAAAATTAAAGCACCAATCAAAGTTGCTGTTTTAGGCTGTGCCGTAAATGGTCCAGGTGAAGCCAGAGAAGCACACATCGGTATCGCCGGCGGTAATGGGAAAGGAATGCTGTTTAAAAAAGGCAAAATAATCCGAACAGTTCCAGAAGAAATTATGGTTGAAGAATTGAAAAAAGAAGTAGATTTAATGGCTGAAGCTTACGCTCGCGGCGAAGAAATCTAATTTGTTGAAAGATTGAACTGTGACACTAGTTCAATCTTTTTTTGTTTTTGCTGGTTTTTGATACAATAGGTTTAGCAAGGAGGCTTTAAGATGGAAAAACCTATCATCTATCTTTATGAACCATTAAAAGCAGAACAAATAGAAAAAATCAAACAAACCGCGGAAAATTATACAGTGGCAGCTTCCAAAGAAGAGCTATCGTCCTTGGATATCCATTCTATCGAAATTATGCTGGGTTGGGATAAAGAACTCGGACAACAATTACTGACTTCTCCTGACAGCCAGTTAAAATGGGTACAGACTATTTCAGCTGGCGTAGATACTTTAGACCTAGATCAATTTTCTAAAAAGGGAGTATTATTGTCGAACGCCAGCGGTATTCATAGTATTTCAATTGCTGAGCACGTTTTAGGCGTCCTGTTCACAGAATATCGTGGGATTCGCAAAAGTATCATTAAACAACAAGAAAAGGTCTGGTCCAGAGACGATTTAAGCTATCAGCAGTTATCCGGCCAAAAGATGTTGATCGTTGGAACGGGTCATATTGGCCAGCAGCTAGCCGCTTTTACTCAAGGACTAGGTATTCAAACCTATGGCGTTAATACTTCAGGACGTGCGACTACTGGTTTTATAGAATGCTATTCTCAAAAAAATATGAAGCGAATTATTACTGAAATGGATATTGTCGTCAATATCCTGCCTCTAACGGATCAAACCTATCAGCTTTACAATGAACACATGTTTCAGGCAATGAAGCCCGGAACTGTTTTTGTGAATGTGGGTCGCGGTCCTTCCGTTAATACAGCTGACTTAACTGCTGCATTGAAAAACGGTCAGCTACGCTTCGCTGCATTAGACGTTTTTGAAGAAGAGCCTTTACCAGAAGATAGTGAGCTTTGGAACATGGAAAATGTATTAATCACTCCGCATATCTCCGGACTGACTCCGCATTTTAAAACTAAATTATCCACTATCTTTTTAGAAAATTTAACCAGTTATCTGGCCAATCATACATTAGCTAAAAATGCTATTTCCTTAAAAAAAGGCTATTAATAAAAGGTGAGTCGCCTGCTGCTTGCAGAACCGACTCACCTTTTTGTTTTTTTAAAGTTTTTGATCTTTTTCAGTTTCTTTTACTAAATAAACTGGGCGTTTTTTTGTCTCTAGGAAAATTTTGCCGATATACTTTCCGATAATGCCCAGACATAAGAGCTGTAAGCCACCGACAAATAAAATAATGCAAACTAATGACGGCCAGCCGTTGGTAGGGTCCCCTTTAATGATGGTTTTAAAAAAGATAACCAGCATAGCAATTACAGAACCCATACATGAAAAAGCCCCAATATAAGAAGCGAAATTCAATGGAACCTCTGAGAAATTAACTATTCCATCAATTGAATAGCTTAACAAGCTCCAAAAAGACCAAGACGTTGAACCAGCTACGCGTTCACGATTTTCATAAGAAAGGTATTTTGTGTTAAAACCAACCCAGCTGAAAATCCCCTTTGAAAAACGATTATATTCAGTAAGCTCTAAAATCGCATCGACCATTTGACGCGTCATCAGACGAAAGTCTCTCGCTCCGTCCACCATTTCTGTTTCACCGATTTTATTAACTAAACGATAGAACATTCTAGCAAAAAAGCTGCGAATTGGTGGCTCACCTGCGCGGTCGCCTCTTCTCGTTCCAATACAATCTAATTCAGGATCTTCTGCCAACAGTTGAATCATTTGCGGTAATAATTCTGGAGGGTCTTGTAGATCAACGTCCATTACTGTAATTAAATCTCCTCTAGCTTCTTTTAATCCTGCATATAGACCTGCTTCTTTACCAAAATTACGGGAGAAAGATAAGTAGCGTACCTTTTGCGGGCATGCTTGGTATAAATTTCTTAACGCGTTCAGCGTTCCGTCTCTTGATCCATCGTTAATAAAGATGTATTCAACTTCATGTTGAAGTTGCGCGCTGACCTTTTCTACAGCGTCAAAAAAAATAGGAATCGATTCCTCTTCATTGTAGCAAGGAACTATAATTGACAACATGAACTTTCCTCCAAAAAAATAATCTAACATAATTATAGCATACTTTTATTACTGAATAATAAAAATATTTGCTTTGAATAAAGAAGATATTCTTTAACAAAACAAAACTGATCAACAAATAAATAACATTAATTTAACGATAAACGCCAATTATTCCGCCAATGATCAACAAATAGATATGAAAAGAAGTAAAGCAGCTTTTATTTATTTTTCATTCTTTATCATTAAAAAGGCGAAATGAACAACTGCTATTCTTCATTTCGTCTTTTAGGATGTATTTATTGTTTTAAATCTTCTTCATTTTTTGTGAATACATATTGCGGTTCATCTTTTTCTTCATCGTAGTCAACCTGCAAATCATACCCTTTAAAAAACCAATCATCCGTTTCTTCAATAAAGTAAGTAATGCCATTTATATTTTCTTTTATTAGCGGCTGATCCGGAGCTTCTACAGACATGGCGATAGAAAAACCATCATGAACGGCCGTTTTTCCATAAATTTTTCCATAAAAACGGATGCCTGTATCGGCTGTGACGCCGACTTCTTCCTTGAACCATTGTTGCGCACGCGGTGTGATTACTAATTTCATATAATCGAACTCCCTTCCTCTATGATATTGTAGCACAGAGTAGGCATTTGAGAGAATAAAGTGCTTTATTCGTTCATTTTTTCATCCAGTAAATCAACGTCATCTGTTTCACCGACAACTAACAGATTGTCATTTTCTCTGACCATTTCCTCTGCTGCTGGCGAGGCGATTACTTCTGTTTTTGAACGTCTAATGGCTACAACTGTTAGACCAAATCGTTGACGAAAATTTAGTTCACCTAAGGTTCTTCCGTAGAACTTTGGATTTGATACGCGAACCTCTGCTAATGACACTTCATTGGACAACTCAATATAATCCAAAATGTTACGGGAAACCAGCTTATGTGCAACACGAATTCCCATATCACGCTCTGGATGGACTACCAGATCAGCACCAATCTTATCTAAGACTCTAGCATGATATTCGTTGACTGCCTTGGCTAAAACATTAGGGACGCCCATTTCCTTAACCATTAATGTAACTAAAATACTCGCTTGAATATCTTCTCCAATGGCAACGACTACATGATCAAAGTTCCGAATTCCGAGCGAGCGTAAAGTCGTTTCATCCTGAGCGTTCGCCACCACCGCATGTGTGGCAATATTCATGTATTCGTTAACCCGGTCTTCATTACTGTCAATTGCTAAAACTTCCTGCCCGGATTTAATTAATGTTTGGCAAATACTGCCGCCAAATCTTCCTAAGCCAATAATTGCAAAATTTTGCTTCATTGATTTTCTCCTAGTGTTTGTTTGATTTAAGTATAACAAATCCTCATTCATTTTAATAGAAACAAAAAGCGAGAGCTAAAAGTTCCAACAACTTTTTCTCCCACTTTCCCCTCTTGTTTATTTAGCCAGTCCATGCTGAAACGCATAAATCGCTGCTTGCGTCCGATCCTCTACATCCAGCTTTGCCAATATATTTGATACATGTGTTTTGACTGTTTTCAAGGTGATGAATAATTCATCAGCAATTTCCTGATTACTACGCCCTTTGGCAATCAGCATTAAAATTTCGTGTTCACGATTGGTCAAGTCTTCATGTAATACTGGCTCTTGTTTTTTCGTTAAACGTTCCATCATCTTCGTCGTAACTTCCGGCTCCAGTACACGCTCACCTCGAGCAGTCGCACGTATGGCATTAGCAATCTCGTGAGCAGTAGAAGTTTTTAGTAAGTACCCTGCTGCACCCGCCTCAATCGCTGGATAAACCTTTTCATCATCAATAAAGCTAGTCACAATGATAATTTTCGCTTGGGGCCAATCTTTTAAAATAGCTTTCGTTGATTCAATTCCGTCCATTTCATCCATCACTAAATCCATTAAAATAACGTCAGGTCGCAGTTCCAGTGCCTTTTCATACCCAATACGTCCATTTTCAGCTTCTCCGACAACTTCAATATCTTCTTGAATAGATAGATACGAAGAGACACCCAATCGCACCATCTCATGGTCATCCACTAACATTACTTTGATCACTTGTTACTTCCTCCTTTATTACAGGCACTTTGATTTCCACGCTTGTCCCTTGTCCTTTAAAGCTGATAATTTTTACGATTCCGCCCATTCCTGCAACACGCTCACGAATATTTTTCAAGCCATAGCTGCCGGCTTTGTTTTCATTTTCACTCATATCGAAACCAACACCATCATCAATTAAACGGAGTAAAACATTATCGTCTACCTGATTTAAATAAACTTCCAGCTCTTTTGCTTTTGCATGACGTAATGTGTTGGAAAGCAGCTCCTGTACAATTCTAAAGAGATGATCCTCAATGCTGTTATTTAAATGGACATCTTCTACATCCCAGGTCAATTCGATTTTTATTTTTGTTTGTAATTCTTTTAATAATTGTTCAATTCCCTGACGCAAGCTTTTTCCTTCTAAGCTAACTGGACGTAAATGCAGCAATAACGCCCGCATTTCTGATTGAGAGGCATTGATAATATCCGTTACCATTACCAATTGCTTTCTGAACATTTCAGGCGTTTCACTTTTTTGTGCTTGTTCGTTTAAAGCAGACAACATCATCATAGCAGCAAACAGCTGCTGGCTGACTGAGTCATGCAGCTCTCTGGCCAACCGATGTCGCTCCACTTCCAAAATTTCTTCTTTTGTTTCTCCGTCCATTAATTGCGGACGACTATTTAATAATTGCAGTTCCTTAGACATAGCCAGTAGCTTGGTTCGAATTCTGATAATATCCTGATCGACTTCATCGATAAATTGATCATTGTCAGCATGAGGAACACTTTTAACAATCAGTGGACTCTCATAGCTTCCTCTAGCAAGTAACCGTAATTTTTCTTCAATTTTACCATATTGAGATTTTTGTACAATCGAAACAAGTAAAAAGGTAAACAAACCAATTAACAATGATATTAAAAGCATATGAAAAATTAAAGGAATATAAAAAATTCTCCGCTGAATCAGTTCCAGCATCCAATTTTTTTGCTTAATAGAGTGAAAATACGAAAATAAAGTAATTAAAATGACAATAAATGTACTAAAGGCAGCATACAGCGAAAGCATTTGCCGCGATATTCTACCTATCATACACGAATCACCTCAACGTCGCCCACTAAAGTATTGGTAAGAACCTTTAAGCGGCGAGTATTTGTATCAAAATCATTGCTGTATATTTTCAGTGACTCATTTTTTAAATGGTATTTTTCTTCTTCAAAATGAACATTTCCATAAAAGGTAGAGTGTTCTAAACTCACTGCAATACCCAGGGGCACTAATATTCTGGTTCTGCCAATCCCTTTACGGATAATAATAATATTGTCGTCCTTAGGCAGTAACGTATTCCCTAAATCAACGATAGTATCTCCTGACAAGATATCAATATTAATATCATCCCATTCGTATACATTCGTGCCGATCCGTTCATTGGCAAACCAAGGTCGTTTAAAGCGGCGGCCACTTTTAGGTTCCGCATTCGTTGTTTCAACCATGATCATTTGCTTTTTACGCCATGGAGCACGCTGTGTGATATCCACTCCAGCAATTTCCACGCCTTTTAAACCTATAAATAATACACCAAAAACAAGCATCAACCAAACAGCGGGACTGTTCATCATACCAATTAATATTAAAATGATCCCCAAAATCAGTTGAAAATTATTAAAACTAGTGCGATGTGCTTTTTTCAACACATAACTAACACATAAGATTCCTAAAACCAGCAAGACAGCCAGCCCCGGATTATGTAAAATTTGCCATAAAGCCAAAATAAAAAGTAAAGCTTCTACAACAATAAAAAAGCGCCATGGGTTATTCATAATTATCCCCCTCTCTAAAAACATTATATTGGTATTCTCATGTTTATGTTAGTTGCTGAAGCCTCATTTTACTATAGGACTTTAGCCCTAATTTTCTATTGACCTTTACGTTTTAAAAAGGATGGGCAAAATGATCAGACATTTTGCACCACCCTTTTTTTCTTTAGTTTTAAGTGAAACGTTTTTAGCTGACCTTGATAATCTTAACCTGCATATCGCCACCAGGAGTTGCAATGGTGACTTCATCATTTAAGTGTTTGCCAATCAGCGCTTGTGCAATCGGCGAGTCATTTGAAATTTTTCCAGAAAATGGATCTGCTTCAGCACTGCCGACAATTGTGTACTCTTCTTCCTCACCATCAGGCAATTCAACAAAAGTAACTGTTTTACCGATAGAAACTTCATCTTCGTCAACGCCGTCATTATCAATAATTTGAGCGAAACGAATCATGTTCTCAAGCGTCGTTATTTTTCCTTCTACAAAAGCTTGTTCATCTTTAGCAGATTCATATTCTGAGTTTTCGGATAAATCCCCAAAGCTTCTTGCAATCTTTATACGTTCAACGATTTCTTTTCGTTTAACTGTTTTTAGTTCTTCTAATTCTTGTTCTAGCTTTTCTTTTCCTTCAAGTGTCATAGGAAATACTTTTTCTACCATCTTAATTTCTCCTTCTTAACTTACTACAATGTTTTTATTCATTTATTGAAAAATTCCGCTTTCAATCCACAAAAGAGTACCACGCTTTAAGCAAATTGTAAATAATATTCACTTAAATTTTACAATTCCAATAAAAAGTTTTAGGAAACACTTAGCAAAATGCAGCAGGTTTTAATCGTTCATTTGAGAGTAAAGCGAAACGAGCCGCCTATGAGTCATAGGTTGGCTCGTAATAAAGTTACGCAAAAACTATTCATTATTCGCTTTCTTCAGTTTCTTTATTGACATATTTTTGGACATATTCTTGATGCTGCTCATAGGTTTCTGCAAAATAAACATTTCCAGTTGAAATATCTGCAACAAAGTATAGATAATTATTCTCTGTAGGATTCAATACCGCATTGATGGCTTGTTCGCTTGGACTGTCAAAAGGTCCTGGACCGTAGCCTGTATTCTTATAAAGATTATAAGGAGAATCCACTTCCAAATCTTTGTAAGTGACGGTTTCTTTATGTTCCCCTAATGCATACAAAATAGAAATATCTGACTGCAAAGGCATGTTTGCAGCGATGCGGTTAAAGAATACTTGGGCGATTTTCTTACGATCTTCTTCTTTAATTCCTTCTTTTTCAACTAATGAAGCCAACGTAAGAACTTGCTGAACAGTCATTCCTTTTGCGTGTACCATCGGAATAAACTGCTCCATAACACTACTACTTTTAGAAATCATCTGCTCGATAAAATCTTCAAGCTTAATATCCTTGTAATAATCATAGGTAGCTGGGAAGAGATAGCCTTCCAAACGATAACGTACGTCCTTAGCTTCTGCCGCACTTGTCAGCAGCTCTGGATACTTTTGTTTCATTGAATCGAAAAACTCTTGGTTTTTCATCAACTCGATGAACTGATCCTTTTTGAATGCTGTGTTCTTTTCGATCGCATCACCGATCTTATCAACGTCAAACCCTTCCGGAATTGTTACTTTACTGTCTGCCAGCTTGGTAGGTTCAGCTGTTCCGCCTTCTCGCAACAAAGCCCCGATTTCATCTAAAGTCATGCTCGGCGACATCTGATAATAACCAGCTTGAAAATCGGTTAAATTCTTGAATTTTGCGTAATAGTTAAAGACCATTCCGCTTTTAATCACTTTGCGTTCTTCCAAAATATTAGCAATTTTTTTATTGGAAGAGTCTGCCGGAATGTGAACTTGTACTAACTTTTTATCCTTGGCATCAAGCGGCTGTAATCCTGAGTCGACATACTTATATAAAGTAAAACCGAAAATGGCAATTAAAAGTAATAAAGCGGATGCCACAATTAATACAATTCGGCTGACGATACGATCTTCTTTTTTACGATTGCGTTTTTTCTGAGAACCATCAGTCAGTTGCTGTCTTGAGCCCGTATTTGTATTTGATTGTTCATGCTCAACGGATCGTTCAGGTTGCGTTTCTGAACTTCTTGAGCCTATAGACGGTTCTGTTGAAACGTCAGACTCGGTTTGATTATTGTTATTATAATTTTTATATTCTGCTTCATTGCGCTTAGAAGAATTCTGAGCGATGTGTTCAGAGGAAGCTGAATCATCATTACCGATATCTTCTCCGCGTAAAGAACGCAAGACCTGATCTTTAAATGAAGACGCGGAATGATCTTGTTTATTTTGGTTATCTTCTGCCAAAACAAATCCTCCTTACTTTCTAGGTAGCATTGCTAACTTTTATCATTATACATGAAAGCTTTTTAAAATTAAACTTTTTTAAAAAAAAGTCACTAAACTGTAAGAATCGCTTATCAATTTTTAGGCGATGAAAAATAAAAAGCGGGCGGGCCAAAACTAAAAAACAGTTTTGGCCCGCCCGCTACTTACGAATAAATGGTGGCCAGAAGTCAGGTTCTTCGGCAATTTCATAAAATCCGCTCAATATTAAAAGCATATTGTTCGTCTTTTGCTCCAACTGTTCGAACCTAAACGACTTTTGGCTCAACCTCTAAAAGTGATAAACGCTTTTTATTCTGCACTCAACGCAGCCATTGTAATATAATTATAAGGCTGATTAAAATGCGGCAAGAAGAAAATGTCTAATAATTTTAATTTATCAATCGTTACTTTTTCTTCAATTGCTAATGAAAACATATGAATGCCCATTGAAATATCTTCGTAAGAAGCCATTTGAGCGCCAATAATGCGACGTGAATCTGCTTCATAGACAATTCTTATTTTCACTTTATGATTTTCTTTCATGAAGCTCGGTTTTTGTAAATCTTCAAATTCGGTGTATTTAATTTTCAACCCGCGTTTTTCCGCTTCCTGCACAGTTAAACCTGTTGAAACCATGTGATAACCAAAGATAGATATACCATTAGATCCTTGAACTCCGATCGCTTCAAGCGGTGTACCGCCGACATTATGACCTGCTACAATCCCTGAACGTACAGCATTTGTTGCTAAGGCAATATAGGTCGTTTCCTGTAAGGCATTAGAGTAAATTGTTGCACAATCTCCTACCGCATAAACATCAGGATCACTGGTTTGCTGATGTTCATCCACTACATAAGCGCCGTTTGTAAATAACTGTAAATGCTCTTTACCCAGCTCGTTATTTGGTCTGAAACCGATCGCATTAATGACTAAATCAACCGCATATTCGCCTTTGTCTGTGACTAATGCTGCTACTTTTTCGGTTCCTTTATATTCTTTTGCCAGCTCATTAAAATGTAACTCAATACCATTTTCTGCTAAAACATTATCCATATCATCCGTGAACCATTGATCGTAGTAATTCGGTAAGCATCTTTGCGCAGCATCAAACAGCAAGACTTTTTTCCCGCGGCGTTTTGCAGCTTCGGCAATCTCTACACCAATGTAGCCGGCACCAATAACCGCCACTGTTTGAACCTCTGCTTTTGCCATAGCAGCATCAACGGTTTGGCCATCTTGGAACAGCTTCAAAAATTCAACATTCTTTAAATCTCTTCCCGGGATATCAGGATTGATCGGTGCTGAGCCTGTTGCCAAAATTAATTTATCGTAACTTTGCGTAAATTCTTCTCCATTTTGTTTCTTGCAATAAACTACTTTTTGATTGAAGTCAATACGTTCGACAGCTGTTTCCATAAAGATTTTTGCGCCCTTAGCTTCAAAGGCAGCCTGATCTGTATAAAACAAATTTTCATAGGAATCAATTTGACGACCAACCCATAATGCAGTTCCACAGCCTAAATAGCTGAGATTGGTATTGCGGTCAATCATGATGACTTCCTGATTCGGATAAGTATCCAATAATGTGTTTGCTGCTGCGATCCCTGCGTGGTTAGCTCCGACAATAACTGTTTTTGTTTTGCTCATAAGACTCTCCCTCTTTGTGATTTATTGAACTTTATTATACCGCAAGAAAAGGGTTTCTTTTTTCAATTTATACGCATTACGTTAAAATTATTGAGAATTATTATCATTTTGGAGATACTTTAGATATAATTGTTTTTTCAAAAATTAAGCATACACAACAAAAAAGCCTGTAAGAAACGAATAACTTATTTCTTTTCAGACTTTTTCGAATTTATTTATTGAGAATGAGCTGACCAATTTCTGCAGGTGCTGACACAATGTAATCAGCTTTAGCCAAGGTTAATTCTGAACGATCACCAAAACCATACAGGACCCCGATACTTGCCAAATTATTTTCCTTTGCTCCCAGAATATCATGGCGCCGGTCGCCGATCATAACTGTTCGCTGCAAATCTTGAATCACTCCTTGCGCCAATGCGTAACGGATGACATCGCCTTTTTTAGAACGCCGGCTGTCCAGCGTAGCTCCATAAATACCAGTAAAATAATGAGCCGCATCAAAATAGTCTAGAATTTGTTTAGCGAAAACTTCCGGTTTTGAGGTAGCAATATATAGCTGAGCTTGTGCCTGTTTTAACTCCGCCAGTAATGCAGGAATCCCTTCATATAAGTAATTTTCGTAGATGCCTTTTTCCTGATAATACTCTCTGTAGTAAGCAATTGCTTGATTACTAGCTGTTTCGTTCAGCTGAAAATTCTTTTGAAATGACTCATACAGCGGTGGCCCAATAAAGGAAGCCAGTTCGTTGTCATCAGGAACTTCAAGAGACATTTTTTCCAGCGCATAACGAACAGAGTTGATAATACCTGCTCCGGAATCGGTAATGGTACCGTCTAAGTCAAATAAAATTGTTTTATAAAGCATATTGTTCACACTTTCCTTTTTCTTTTATCCTACCATATTTATTTTAGGTTATGGTTAGTAAAAGTCAAATTAGTTGCCAATTCATATAAAATCCAATATACTTACTTTTAGTAAGTAAAATAAAAAAATAGTTTATGGAGGGTTTCAACTATGAATACACAAATTAAAGGCATTCACCATGTTACTGCAATGACATCTAGCGCAGAAAAAATCTATCGCTTTTTTACGGATATTTTAGGTCTGCGTTTAATAAAGAAAACGGTCAATCAGGATGATATTCAAACCTATCATTTGTTTTTCGCAGATGATCACGGGTCTGCTGGAACAGATATGACTTTCTTTGACTTTCCCGGACTTCCTAAAGGAACCAAAGGGACAAATACCATCTCACGCACTTCTTTCCGAGTGAAAAATGATGCAGCCTTGGATTACTGGGTAGCTCGTTTTAATGATTATGGAATCGATCATGGAGAAATAACAGAACGCTTCGGGAAAAAATATTTGGAATTTGAGGATTTTGACAATCAACGCTATCAACTAATTTCAGATGAAAAAAATACTGGTGTTTCTGCGGGTACTCCTTGGAAAAAAGCAGCTGTTCCTACTGAACATGCCTTAATTGGCTTAGGACCAGTGTTTGTAACAGTTGCTGATTTTGAGCACATGCAGCGAGTGTTGGTGGAAGTTCTAGGGTTTCATTTAGTTGATGCACAAGGAAGTTTCCATTTGTTTGAAGTAGGTGAAGGCGGCAACGGCGCTAGCATTATCGTTGAACATCGGGATGACCTGCCAAATGCTGCAGAAGGCTTCGGGAATGTCCATCATTTAGCTTTACGCGTGGCGGATGAAGCTGCCTTACGTTACTGGATTGATAAAATTAGTCGGCTTTCTTTCCCAAATTCCGGCTTCGTTGAACGCTTCTACTTCAAATCTGAATATTTTAGAGCAGCACCTCACATTTTATTTGAATTAGCTACTGACGGACCGGGCTTTTTGGAAGATGAAACCTATGAAGCGGCAGGCGAAAAGCTTTCACTCCCACCGTTTTTAGAACCAAAGCGGGAAGAAATTGAAGCACATGTACGGCCGCTTGACACTTCAGACGCCAATCAAGCACGTCAATAAAGGAAAGAATTGGAGAACAATTATGCTGCATTACCAAGCCAAGCAACTTACCTCAAAGCAAGCGTATAAATTTTTATCCGGCAGTATTATTCCACGTCCGATCGCTTGGGTGACTACTTTAAACCAAAAATATAACGTCATTAATGCTGCTCCGTTCAGTTTTTTCAACGCGGTGGCAGCAGAAATTCCATTAGTAACTATAGCGATTTTAAGACGTGATGGAAAAATAAAAGATACTGCCCAAAATATCTTAACTACCCAAGAGCTGGTGATTCAGCTGGTAAACGAACAAGTCGTATCAGCAATGAATCAAACAGCTGCTTCACTAGCTCCAGACCAAAGTGAAGTCACCATAAATCAGCTTGAGACCACTCCAAGTAAAACGGTCAAGGTTCCGGGAATTTCAAGTGCGCCGATTCGCATGGAGGGCAAGCTACATCAATATGTTCCCATCAAAGATCACAACGAGCAGGTGATTACTGATTTATTTATTATTGAAATAACGGATTTTTATTTTGATGAGGCGGTTTTCGATCAGGAACACGAATATATTCTCCCGGAAAAATTAGACCCGATTGCTCGATTGGCTGGAAATACCTACAGTCATATTGATCATTTCTTTGACCTAACAAGACCACAATAAAGAGAAGAGACTGCGCTTTTCGGGGACGCAGCCTCTTCTCTTTATTGTACGGCTCTAAGATCTACTATAGGAACGTTATTGTCAAGGACACCGCTTGGACTTTTTAAAGTAAGTACCTGCAGACGCTCATCCACATCCAGAGTCATTTCTTCGTCTAAATAGCGCTGAGAATAATCTTTCACGTAGACTTCACCCATACTTGAATCCAGCGTTAAATTGAAATCAGAGCGATCTTGCAGCTGATCTAAAATTAAGATTCGAAAGCTAGTATCCAACGAACAAACACCCATTTTTGAATATTTACCCACACCATCATCCAAATCTAAAATAATGACAGCTTTTTCTTCAATATACGGCAATAATTTGACTTGTGCTTGATCACTAATGTTTAAAAACATACATTTCCTTCCTTTCTATTTTGCTTACCTGCAACTCTACTTGACTCCAGTATAGCAAAGAAATGAAAAACATCAGCCCAATATGCACAGGTTGGATTTAAAGTCGTTAAGGTTCGAGCAATTGGAGGAAAAGATATCAAATGCGCTTTTCGCATTGATAGCTTTTATGAAATTGCCGAAGACCCTGACTTTTAACCACCGTTTATCCAAGGTTGGATTTAAAGTCGTTAAGGTTCGAGCAATTGGAAAACAGATCGGCAGATTATTGTATAAAAAAAGACTGAAACAAAACTAAAAGAATCGTTTTGTCCAGTCTTATTTTTTTAATCGTAGTCGCCTTCTTCAGCAAACTGACTATTATACAGTTTTTCATAAAAGCCGCCTTGTGCCAACAGCTCATTATGAGTTCCTTTTTCGATAATTTCACCTTGATTCATTACTAAAATCAAGTCTGCTTCACGAATCGTCGATAACCTGTGAGCAATTACAAAGCTAGTGCGCCCTTCCATTACTCGATCCATCGCTTTTTGGATTAAAGCTTCCAGACGAGTATCAACAGAGCTGGTTGCTTCATCTAAGATCAAAATTTTCGGATCAGAGATAATTGCTCGAGCAATCGTCAGCAGTTGCTTTTGTCCTAAAGAAACGTTATCGCCTTCTGCGTTGATTTCCATTTCATAACCATCAGGCATCGTACGGATAAAATGATCCACATTCGCAGTTTTGGCCGCATCCACTACTTCATAATCAGTAGCATCAAGTTTCCCAAAACGAATATTGTCTGCAATCGTTCCTTCGTAAAGCCAAGCATCCTGCAGTACCATTCCAAAAACTGAACGCACCTCTGAACGCTTCATTTTTTTAGTATCAATTCCATCGATTTTAATTGCACCTTGATTCACGTCATAAAAACGCATCAAAAGATTAATCAGGGTTGTTTTCCCCGCACCAGTCGGTCCGACGATTGCCACCGTTTGACCTGCCTGAACCTCAAAATTCAGATTTCTGATCAACGGTTTTTCCGGATCATAGCTGAAACCGACATTTTCGAATTGAACAGAACCTTGAACAGTCTCCGGTAATGGAATATCCTGTTCATTTTCGATTTCTTCCGGCTCATCCAAAATTTCAAAAACACGAGTCGTTGCCGCAGAAGCACTTTGCAACGCAGCAGATAGCTGCGTAATGTTGCCCATAGGCTGACTTACCTGCCAAATATACTGGATAAAGGCTTGTAGCTGTCCGACAACGATAATACCGGTAATCACATAATAGCTACCTAAAACAGCCATACCGATATACGTACCATAAGCAGTCATCTGTACTAGCGGCAGCATTAAACCTGAAATAAAGGATGCTTTAAATCCAAAACTATTCAAATTGTGATTGACGTTTTTAAACCCATTCAAAGTTTCTTTTTCGCGTCCATATAGTTTTAATACGCTAAAGCCAGTCATATTTTCCTGAACATAGCCGTTCAATTCACCTAGGGCATTTTGCATTCCCTGAAAGTATTTTTGTGAAATCCCGACGATTGTTTTGGAAATAAACAAAGATAGCGGAATCATAATCATTGAAATCAGCGCCATCAGCCAATTGATGTAAAACATCATGACAATCGCCATCACAATTCCCAGAACTGCTGACACAATATTGATAAAGCTTTGCTGCATCGCATTGCTGACCGCATCCACGTCATTTGTAACCCGTGACAAAATGTTTCCCTGCTGATTTCGGTCGAAATAAGATACAGGCAGGCGATTAATTTTTTCGTCAATATCTCGACGTAAATCACGCATTGAATGTTGAACGACCGTTGCCATTAAAAAGCCCGACAAAAATTGTGAAGCACAATAGCCTAGGCCAACGAATAAAATCCAAATCAGACATTTGATGATATACGGATAATTTAATCCGTCACCATTTGCTACATTTTTACTGATTTCTGTAATCGGCAATCCCGAAACATACGGCATTGCTGCATTAAAGGCAACTGTTAAGACAGTAAATAGCACGACTAAAAGAAACATTCCTTGATAAGGCTTGATGTATCTACCTAAACGTCGAATAGAAGAAAGGGCTTTTTTCATGCTAATTCCTCCTCTGACAATTGAGAAGCAGCAATATCATAATAGATAGGGCAATTCTCAAGTAATTCACGATGTGTACCGATGCCAACGACATCTCCTTCGTTGAGCACAACGATTTTATCTGCATTCATAATCGTCCCTACACGCTGAGCAACAATTAAAACGGTTGATTCTTTGGTTTCTTTTTTCAAACGAGCCCGCAGCTTCGCATCGGTCTGATAATCCAAAGCGGAGAAGCTGTCATCAAAGATATAAACCTCTGGGCGACGAATAATCGCTCTAGCAATTGCCAGACGCTGTTTTTGACCGCCGGAAAAATTCGTGCCGCCTTCTGAAAGCAGCTCATCATAGCCTGCTGGTTTTTGCGAAATAAATTCAGCTGCCTGAGCAATCTCTGCTGCACTTTCCATCTCAGCCATAGTGGCATCTTCTTTCCCGTAACGAAGATTGTCCGCAATGGTTCCTGTAAACAGGAGAGCTTTTTGTGGAATATAACCGATCTTTTGACGTAAGGCACTTAACCGATAATCACGAACATCCACGCCATCCAACAAAATCTCTCCGTCAGAAACATCATAAAAACGCGGAATTAATTGGATCAGGGTTGACTTGCCGCTACCAGTACTGCCGATAAAAGCAACGGTTTCACCAGGTGATGCAGTAAAGCTGACATTGCGAATCACAGGACTTTCAGAATGCCCCGGATAAGCAAAAGTGACATTTTTAAATTCTAAATAGCCTTTTGTTTCTGTTTCAGTGATCCCGGCTTCATTTTCTTTAATAGAAGGCTTTAGGTCAAACGCTTCTTGAATACGCCGAGCAGAAACAGCTGCACGCGGATACATCATAAAGACGCTGGCAAACATCATAAATGAAAATAACGCATGGAAAATATATTCGATAAACGCGATTAAATCCCCAACGAATAAGCTGCCATGCTCAATTTGAAGGGCGCCATTCCAAATAATTAATACCATAACTATATTAAATAGGAAGAAAAAACCCGGCTGCGCGGCTGCCATCAAACGGAAAAGACTTTTGGAGCTGCTTGTATACTCTTCATTCACTTTACTGAAACGTTTTTCTTCAAACTTTTCATTGACGAACGCCCGAATCACGCGTAAGCCTGAAAGGTTTTCACGTAAAATACCGTTAATTTTATCTAAATTCTTTTGTTGTTTGTTGGATAATGGCTCTGATACTTTTGCAATCAAGACGACGGCCGCTAAAAGAAACGGTAACGCCCCCAAGACAAACCAGCCTAAAGACGGGCTTGTACGGATAACCATAAACAAACTAACAATAAACATCATCGGTGTCATAAAACCGATTCTTAAAATATTTCCCATAAACAACATAATTTGATACGCATCATTGGTTGTTCTTGTAATTAATGAAGAAACACCTATTGATTCATATTCACGATGGGAAAAGGTCTGTACCTTTTCAAATAAATCATCACGAATGTCTCGTACAATATTGGTTGTTATTCTTGCGCCAAAATATCCCAGCATGATATTCATTGCCACACCAATAACCGTAATTACAACCATTAACACCCCTTGCTGCTTCACGTAATCGTAATCATTATTCCTAATACCGATATCAATCATTCGAGCTAAAATCGTCGGTAATCCCAGCTCAATTAAAATAAAACCGAACACACAAATGAAATCTAAAAACAATAATTTTTTGTACCTCATTGTGTAATGCCACATTAATTTCAATCAATCATCTCCCTATACCATTTTTTAACCGATTACTTCCACTATAGCATAAAACAGTATAAAAACAATCATCTGACAAATTATAATTAAATGAGAATTAGTCCTATCCACTTTATAAAAAACAGGCGCAATTTCAAGAGAATAAATCAAGTTTTTTAGCTAATTTCCATCTATAAACACCTTTTATTTGTAAAATGTTTTTTAACGCTGTAAGTCTGTTTCTATACTTATTGAACTTTTTGTGATAAAATACTTTTAATTGTTGTAAGACACAACTCACAGGAACGGTTGAAAGTATCATTATTTTCCATAAAACAAGACCAATGAAGCAAAGTCGAGGCTTCATTTCATCATTAACAAAAGTTTTTGATGACAATTG
Organism: Enterococcus sp. UD-01; assembly: GCF_044909655.1. Classification (NCBI taxonomy): domain Bacteria; kingdom Bacillati; phylum Bacillota; class Bacilli; order Lactobacillales; family Enterococcaceae; genus Enterococcus; species Enterococcus sp. UD-01. The sequence continues at coordinate 49,206 of NZ_JBIYEU010000012.1, forward strand.
TTTTTAAGGTGGACAGCCACCTCATTTTGTTGTGTTCAAATTTAGCAGAAATAAGAATTAAAATAAATTAATGAACTGCTACGGCAGATAAAGGAGAAAAGCGATGATTTATAAAGTTTATTATCAAGAAACAAAAGTAAGAAACCCAAAAAGAGAAGATACAAAGTCTTTGTATGTTGAAGCTGACAACGATGTTATCGTGCGACAACTTGTAGAAGAAAATACCCCATATAATATCGAATATGTTCAAGCACTTGAAGGCAATCATTTAGCTTATGAACAAGAACACGCGGATTTCTCTATTACGGAGTTTTAACATGAAGGTAAATATAAAAAATAATGAAACTGGCGTTTTTGCGATCGGCGGTTTGGGTGAAATCGGAAAAAACACTTATGGGGTTCAATTTCAAGATGAAATCATCATCATTGATGCCGGAATCAAATTTCCGGAAGATGATTTGCTTGGAATCGACTATGTTATTCCCGATTACAGCTACATTGTGCAAAACCTGCATAAAGTCAAAGCGTTAGTGATTACTCATGGTCACGAAGACCACATCGGTGGTGTTCCTTATCTTCTAAAACAAGCGAATATCCCGATTTATGCCGGACCATTGGCCTTGGCTTTAATTACCAACAAGCTGGATGAGCATGGATTGCTTCGTGATGCGGAGCTGCACGAAATCAACGAGGATACGGTGATTCGTTTTCGTAAAACGTCCGTTAGCTTTTTCCGCACCACCCACAGTATTCCGGATGCTTTAGGCGTTGTAGTCAAAACTCCGTCCGGCAATATTGTTGCAACAGGTGACTTCAAATTTGACTTCACTCCTGTGGGTGAGCCGGCGAATTTACATCGAATGGCAAAATTGGGCGAAGAAGGCGTTTTGTGTTTACTGTCCGACAGTACCAACGCAGAAATTCCCACTTTTACAAAATCTGAAAAAACCATCGGCTCTTCTATTTTGAAAATTTTCGAAAAAATTGAAGGACGAATTATCTTTGCCAGTTTTGCATCAAATATTTTCCGTTTACAGCAAGCAGCAGATGCGGCAGTGAAAACGGGCCGCAAAATCGCTGTCTTTGGGCGTAGTATGGAAAATGCGATCGTTAATGGTGAACAGCTGGGCTACATTAATGTCCCTAAAGGAACCTTTGTTGATGCTTCAGAGCTTAATCAGCTACCAGCCAATGAAACGATGATTTTATGTACCGGTTCTCAAGGTGAACCGATGGCAGCATTAAGTCGAATCGCAAACGGAACTCACCGGCAAATTTCTATACAGCCTGGCGATACAGTTATTTTCTCAAGCTCACCGATTCCCGGAAATACAACGAGCGTGAATCGCTTGATTAACCTGCTTTCTGAAGCAGGCGCTGAAGTAATTCACGGGAAAATTAACAATATCCACACTTCTGGGCACGGTGGTCAGGAGGAACAAAAACTAATGCTGCGTTTAATGAAGCCAAAATTCTTCGTGCCAGTTCACGGTGAGTTCAGAATGCTGAAAATCCATGCCTCTTTGGCTCAGGATGTTGGCGTGCCGAATGAGAACTGCTTTATCATGGAAAACGGAGATGTGCTGGCTTTAACAGCTGACGAAGCCCGTTTTGCTGGTCATTTCAATGCAAGCGATGTATATGTTGACGGAAATGGCGTCGGGGATATCGGAAATGTGGTCTTAAGAGATCGCCGTATTCTTTCTGAAGAAGGCCTTGTCTTAGCCGTAGCTACCGTTGATATTAAGAACAAAGAAATTTTAGCCGGCCCGGATATTTTATCTCGTGGATTTGTTTATATGAGAGAATCCGGCGAAATGATTCATGAAGGACAGCGCTTATTGTTTAATGCTATTCGTGAGGCCTTGCGTGATGAAAATTGTACTGAAGCTAAATTGGGCGATGCTATTACAGCAGCTTTACAGCCGTTCTTATTTGAAAAAACAGAACGTCACCCAATGATTTTACCAATGATTATGACTTCTGAAAATTAAAAAATGCTGATTTTAATCAGCTGTGAAAAACTACATGTCATAAAAAAAGCGAGGGCGAGACAAAACTAAAAAATAGTTTTGCCTCGCCCTTTACTTATGAATAAACGGTGGCCAAAATTCTGGCTCAACCTCTCTTTAAGCAGGCACATTAACAACCAGTACGTTTGCTTTGGTATGATTGACTACATAAGCAGTTGTAGAGCCCACCATCATACGTTGAAAACCATTCAAACCAGTTTTGCCTAATACAATCAAGTCAATCGGTTCTTCCGACTGTGAGAAATCGGCAATTAAGGATTTAGGGTAGCCGTAGATCACGTAGGTAAATACATTGTCAACACCAGCAGCATGTGCATTGGCTTTTCTTCTTTTCATTTCTTCTTCTTCTTTTTCCTGAATTTCTTCCATCATTTGTCCCATTGAAAAAGTCAATTCACCGAAGTAATTCGCCATTTCTTCAATAACGTAAAGAATATGGAGGGAGGCACCATTTCGTTTGGCAATTTTAATTGCTTCTTGATAAGCAGCTTCCGCCTGATCGGAACCGTCCACAGCGACTAAGATGTTTTTATACGTATCTTCCATGAGCTCTGCACCCTCTCTTTGTTTTATCTATTATTATTATTTTACTACAGAAAAGCGGTTTCATCAAAAACCCTGCTACTTTATTTGTCTTTTTCTTTACAGAAAATAAAAAACATGCTATAGTAACCATGGAATTTCGTTATCAGATCTCGTCGCCTTTCAAAGAAACATAGAAAGGAGAATTCATATGACATTTGGTAATAAAGTATTAAAATACCGTGTAGCGCTTGATACAGAGAAAAATTTGTTTATGGCTATTGATGCAAAGAACCAAGCAAACGTTGCTTATGGTATCACGATTACACAAGCAGTAAAAGAATTGAAAAAATTTATTTAAGGAGTTATCAACCTAAATGAGCGATTCAAGTTCTAATACGATTTAAAGGTATCCGACAAATCAACTATTGCGGATACCTTTTTTGTTATCCTTTTTTCTGAAAAACAAAAAAAAACATCTGAACAACGTCAGATGTTTTTGAATGAATGAATTAGTTTTTTTCTACGTTTACTGCTTGAGGTCCACGATCTGAATCTTCTACGTCAAAGCTTACAGATTGACCTTCTTCTAAAGTTTTGAATCCGTCACCTTGAATAGCTGAGAAGTGTACGAATACGTCGCTGCCATCTTCGCGAGAGATAAATCCAAATCCTTTTTCTGCGTTAAACCATTTTACTGTTCCTTGTTCCATTCCTGTTCCTCCTCGTGCTTAAGCACAAAATATTGTAACATTGCCCGTACTCCGATAGAGGATTTTATTTACTAAAAACTTCTATATTGTTCCAAACAAGATTACAGTTACATTGTACACGCGACCCTAAATTTTTGCAAGAAATCTAACTACTCAGATAAGAAAAAGTTTTCTTCTCTTAAACTGATGTAGCCTCGGTCTCCTACAATAATATGATCCAACACATCAATGCCCATCATCTCTCCGCATTGTTTGATTCTTTCTGTGAATTTAATGTCGCTTTGAGACGGGGTTGGATTACCAGACGGGTGATTATGCGCTAAGATTAACCGCGCAGCAGAATACTTCACCGCAATCCGGAAAATCTCTCTAGGATGCGCAACCGACTGATTCAAGCTGCCCTTAAAGATCGTTTCTCTTCTAATAACTTCATTTTTAGTATTCAAATACAAACAGACTAAATGCTCCTGTTGGAAATCTTTCATTTCATTAATCAGATTTTGGGCAATTTGATAGCTGGATGATACTTTTCCGTATTTTATTTGCGTGCTTTGTTGAATTCGATAACCAAATTCAATCGCTGCCCGCATCTCGATCGCTTTAATACGGCCAATTCCTTTGATTTCAGTCATTTCAGTTAATGTAGCTGTTTTCAGCTCATGTAGATGGTTGAAATGGTTTAAAAAATTCGAGGCTACTTCCATCACATTGACGCTTTTTGAGCCAGTTCTCAGCAAAATCGCCAGCAGCTCCTGATTCGATAAAGCCTTCTCTCCTACCGACTCCAAGCGTTCCCGTGGTAAACAATCCTCCGGCATTTCGCGAATAAATAATTTTTCCTGTTTCAGCAAAAAAATCACTCCTTTTTGTTTCTATAAATAAGATACGCAAAGGAGTGACATTTTTATTTGGCTAAATAATTTGGTACTTCTAATAAGCTGTCAAAAATCTCTAAAGTTTTCGCTTTTATTTCTTGGGTAGGCGCCAGTAAATCCGGTACCATAATGACAGGAATTCCCGCAGCATGTGCAGCAGTAACGCCGTGAAAGGAATCTTCAAAAATCAAGGTCTTCTCCGGCTCTGTTCCTAAAGACTTTTGAGCTTTTTTAAAAATCTCCGGATCTGGTTTAGCTCTAGTTACGTCTTCTGCGGAAACAATCCCGACAAAACGTTCTCTAATCCCAGCTCCTTCAAGCAATAATTCAATTGCCGGACGTACATTGCTGGAAGCAACCATCCGCGGTATATTTTGTTCATCTAAATAATCCAAAAGCTCAATGACGCCTTCTTTCAAGGGCACCTTACCTGTTTGGAAGACTTCAATCGTGTGATTATAAGAACGTTTAATGAACTCTTCTACTCTTTCCCGACCAAATTCATGAAAAATTTCATGGTAATTCTTAGCGACCTCTTCATCTGATACGCCGACAAAATCTAGATAAAGCTCCTTGCTGTATGGAAAATTCATTGCATCCGCGACCGTTTGTGTCGACTGATAATAAATTAGCTCTGTATCAAACAACAAGCCGTCCATATCAAAAATTACACCGTCAAGTTTATTCATTATTTCCTCCTAGATTCAATAATAATTCTCGTACCTGTGAAACAAAGTAAAGCGAACCTGTGACCAGCAGTAAATCATCCGCTGACATTTTTTCCAAAATTTCTCCCAAGCCAAATTGCCATAGTGAAACGATCTCTGTTTTTTCATCAGCAAAGTGCTCCATCTTCGTTAATTCAATCGCTCTAGGATAATCAAAGCTGGTTAAATATAAATGAACATTGGGTACTTTTTTCAGTAGCCCAATCATTTGCTCGACGTTTTTAGTTGCCAAGGCTGAAAAGAGAATATTAATTTCACGGTTAGGGAACTCTTTTTTCAAGTTTTCTGCTAAACGACGCACCGCATGATCATTATGCGCACCATCTAAAATAATCAATGGCTCAGTGCTGATTCTTTCCATTCGAGCCGGCCATTGTGCTTTAAGCAAGCCTTGATAAACGTCGCGCTCTTTAAAATTAAACTGCTGCGTACGACAATAAAGATAAAACAACTGAATTGCGACAGCTGCATTTTCAACCTGATGCCTTCCTAATAAGCCGACTTTCACATTCGGCAGCTTACCTGCTTCGCCGTAAAAATGGAACACTTCTCCCCAGCTTTTATCCGGATGTAAATAATCTACTTGATAATCTTTGCCGTAATGATAGACCGTACTATGCTTTTCATGTGCTACTTCATCAATCACGGCTAAAGCTTCTACGCTAATATTTCCGGTAACTACTGGAATATTTTCTTTGATGATTCCCGCTTTTTGAAAAGCAATTTTCTCCAGTGTATCTCCTAAAATTTCGGTGTGATCCTTGCCGATAGTTGTAATAGCGGTCAGCATTGGTTTCACTACATTGGTGCTGTCCAATAAACCGCCCAGTCCAACTTCAATAATGGCAATATCTACTTTTTGATCTAAAAAATAGTCTAGCGCCATAACTGTTAATGTTTCAAATTCAGTGATACCAGCGGTTTGTTCCTCCTGATCCATTTCCTCAATCAGCTGTTGATATTTTTCCACATATTGGATAATGTGTTTATCTGAAATCCCCTGTCCATTAATGGCAATCCGTTCATTAAACTGCTCGATGTAAGGGGAAGTAAACGTACCGACCGTTAAGCCTAATTCTTCCAGCATACATCTTAAATAGGTGACTGTGGAGCCTTTTCCATTGGTTCCGGCAATATGAATGGTTGGAATTTTGTCTTCCGGATGATCGACACGCTTTAATAAGGCTTCAACGCGTTCTAGTCCCGGTCTGGTGCCAAAAGGCAGTCTACCATGAATCCAATCAATCGCTTCTTCAATTGTTACTGACATCTTATTCACTCCTCGCTTCTTTATTATAGCGAATGCGCAGGCGCTTTTCACTAATTAAAACTTTTAATCGTTAAATTCATAAAAAAGAGTAAAAATACCAAGAAAAAATATCAGGAAATTTTGCGTATGATAAAATAGACAGGTCACTATGTATTGATAGCAAGGCCGGATATTTTTGTACAATAGAGGTAAACCGTGATAGACTTAAATATTAATTAGTTTAAAGTCATGCGCTTTAACCTTTTCATGATTTGGGTAAATCGTTTGACTTTTTGATGAGCAAAGCCTTTATCCTAAAACAAAGAACAACTATTAGAATAGAGGAGCAATGTAAATGAACGTTAAAACAAAACAGCCTTTATTATTAGGCGGAAGTTTTTTACTTCCATTCGTATTATTAGGACTACTCTGGGCTATTCTGGGGCTGGCACCTTTTGGCGGAAATAATCTTCTAGTTAGCGATCTTGGTACGCAGTATCTGCCTTTTTTGAGTGCCTTTAAGCATTTTTTCCAAGAAGGAAATTTATCCTTTTATTCATTTTCTGATGCACTGGGCGGAAGTGTCTTGCCGTTAAGTGCCTATTATTTATTGAGTCCTTTTAACTTTTTGGTTTTATTTTTTTCATATGAACAATTACCGCTAGCAATTTTATTGATTATTACGTTAAAGATTTCTTTGATGGGTACGTCGATGTTTTATTATTTAAAAAAGACCTATCACACAACCAGCTGGTTTACATTATTATTTTCCACCTCTTACAGCTTCTGCGGCTTTGTTAGTATTTATGCATTGAATTTTATGTGGCTGGATGCTTTAATCCTCATGCCATTATTAATACTAAGTATTCAACAGTTATGGGATCAAAAGCGTTATGGTTTTTATGCCATTGTTTTATTTTCAACCATAGTGACAAATTATTATATGGGCTATATGCTTTGTATCTTTGCTGTTTTTTATAGTTTATATTGGTATTATCGAACAGCGGATAGAGCTTCTTTTTGGCAATTTCTCAAAAAAGGACGGCTTTTTTTCATTACTTCCTTTTTTACAGGAATCAGCACAAGTTTTATCTTATTTCCAGCTTTAACGGGCATGCTTGCTACGAATAAAACCAATTTTAACCCAGAGGTCTTTTTATTGAAGCCAAAATTTGGGTTCAGTGTGCTTTCTCAATTTGGTTTAGGCAGCGTGAATTTCGACTTTCGTTTAGATCATTTTCCAACACTTTATTCTGGTTTGTTAATGATGTTGCTTTTTATCGCTTATCTGCTGCTGCCAACGATTTCGTTTAAAGAAAAAAGAAATGCGCTTTTATTGCTGGGATTCATTTTCTTAAGCTTTTGGCTGGAGCTCTTTAATACGATTTGGCATATGTTTCAAAGTCCGGCGGGTTTTCCTTACAGGAATACATTTATTTTTAGTTTTCTAATCATTAAATTTGCTTACGAAGCCTTTCTTCAATTAAAACAAGGCGCACGCTTTTCGATCCGTATTCCCTTCTTATTCTCAGGATTATTGCTCATTGGTTTTCTTTTTTTAAATTATGTCGATGACACAACATTCGTCTTGGCAAACCAGTACATTATCATTAGTTTACTAAGTGTTTGGGTGTTGTATATTTCTCTAACCCTTTATTTAAAAACAACCGGAAATATGAAAAAGCTTTTAGCTGCTTGTGTTTTATTCGTTCTTTGTTTTGAGTTGGTCTTTAATTTTTGGGTAAGTTTGAAGGATATTCCTTTTGGCGATCAAAAACAATTTGCGGCAACTTATCAAACACAGAATTCGTTTGTTTCCGATCTAGAGCACAGACAAGCTGCACTGGTTCGTATCAAACAGACAATAGATTCTAAAGAAGCTGGCTATCGTGAAAAGAATAATGGGTATAATAACCCGCTCTTGTATGGGTATGCTGGAGTGTCAAGCTATACTTCAACACTGGATGCCAAAACGCAAAAAACCTTGCAGACATTGGGACTTTATCAAAAAAACGATCGCAGAATTGCCTATGTCGATGAATCCAAGGTGATCAATCTACTTTTAAATGTAGCCTACCAAATCACACCGGAAATTAAAGCAAAGCAGAGCAGTCTGATTGCTAATCCAGACGCGAATATTTATGAAAATGCTGAAGCAATCGGCATGGGCTTTTTAGTTCCCGACAGCTTTGCTAAAATTAAATTAGCTGAAAATCGACCCTTACAAAATCAAGAAGAAATCCTGCAGCAGATAAAACCTGGGGAAAGCTATTTTAAAGAATCCAAGGAGCTGGAATGGCATGCGCTGACTGACAATGACTATACATTAACTGCTCAGACTACTGCTGATGGTGAGCTGTATCTTTATGCTCCCAACATTAATTGGAAAAAAGTTCTTTCTTTTAAAGTGAACGGTAAAACAATCAATCCTTCTGTTTATATTGCCACGAATCAAGTATTTAATTTAGGTTATTTTAAAAAGGAGACTGTCGTTTCTTTAGAATTCAAGTCTAAAAAACAATTAACTGAAAAGAAAATTGCTTTAAAAACGTTGCAGAATGACCGCTTTGATTCTTTGATTTCCGATCAGCGAAAGCAGGCTTTACAGCTGAACAAGCAGGCTTCTGGACAGTTATCCGGCACTATTACAGTAAATGATCCGCAGCAGTCGTTTCTTTATCTGGCAATTCCTTATGATAAAAACTGGCAAATAACAGTAGACGGGCAAAAAGTACAGACTAAGTCTGTTGTGGGCAACTTTACCGGCCTAAAATTACCAGTAGGAACGCATCATATTACATTGACCTACTATCAAAAAGACTTCTTCATTGGAGCTTTGATTAGTATTGTTACTCTTTTCGGGTTATTCTTTTATCAAATTTATAAAAAAGTAAAACGTGTGCGCAGCCGTTCACACGAACGAGAGGGTTTTAAAACGTGGGGAAAAAGCTCCTGAAAAAATTTATTTATTTATTACCTATTTTAGGATTGATCAGTTTTACAGGTTTGATTATTTATGGCTATTCTAAAGGCATTTTTCATTCAGTTGCTACTTTGCAAACATTCATCAAACAATTTGGCGAATATGCCATTTTTATCTTTATCTTTTTGCAGTTTGTTCAAGTCATTATTCCGATCCTACCCGGCGGTATTTCCACTGTTGTCGGCATGCTGATGTTTGGCAGCTTTCTAGGGCTACTGTATAGCTACATTGGATTGATTTTAGGGGAGATTGTGGTTTATTGGCTGGCAAGATATTATGGACGTCCTTTTGTACGTCTGATTTTAACAAAGAAACGTTATTTACAATTTGAAAAAATGGTGGATCGACCCAAAGCTGGAATCAAAAAGCTGTTGTTATTTACTTTGCTGATTCCTTTTGCACCAGATGATCTTGTTTGTCTGGTAGCTGGATTGACCGATTTTCCCTTTAAAGAATATATGAACATTCTTTTGATTTTTAAATTTTGGTCAGTCGCTACATATGGCTACGCTATGTTATTTTTATTTAATCATTTGCTGATTCACTGATAAAAATGAAGACCCTGACTTTTATCAATAATTTATTTGAAAACAATGAGTGTGAGACAAAAGTAAAGAACACTTTTGCCACACACTCAAAATATGAATAAACGGCGGGAACAGAAAAACGAAAAAGTTCCATGTATTTTGCCTCGAGTAATCGCAGAGGCAGCAGCCCCTTCGGAAATAAGCCGAAATTGCTGACAACCACGAAGAACGTAGTGATTCGATGCTTGACAGTACCTAATTGGTGCTGACAACCACGAAGAGCAAAGCGATTCGATGCTTGACAGTACCTACTTGGTGCGGTTGCCTACGAAGAACGTAGTGATTCGATGATGAACGTACCTTCTCTTGGTTCCCGGGGCTTAGCACTTCTGTCCCGACCTTGTTTTTTTATTATCAACTATTTCTATATCGTTTCCCCTCTAAAAAGCATTTTTTGTGCTTTGTTTAGAAAAACTGTATTTTTTTCTACTTCTCCTTTTTTTAATGAATATTCAATAAATGTTAAAGCAATCCCCGCAAATAATTCCTTCGCAAATTCAAACGAAATATCCAGACTTTCACCAAGAGCCTCTTTGCTAAAAAAAGCAGCAAAATTTTGTTGAATGACTTTTTTTAAGTCTTGCCTTAGATTGATCTGGTCTTCTTGAATCTCAATTAAAATTGAAAAAGCTTCGTGATCAAATTCAACAATTAATGCTGTTAAAATCGTTTCAATATCCTCCAGTAAAAATCGCTCTTGTAAAAATCCATCTAATTTTTCTGTGAAGTTCTTATTTATTTCTTCCAATACTTCATACTTATCCTGATAATGATTATAAAAAGTCGAACGACCAATCATTGCCTGTTCACAAATATTGTTTACTGTAATTTGCTTTAAAGACTTAACTTTCAGCAAATCAATGATTCCTTTTTTTATTAAATATACAGTTCTTTCTGTTCCCGTTATCATAAATATAACCTCCTTTGGACAAAAAACATGTAAATGTCCAGTTCTGAACAAACCCTTTCTGATTCATTCTATACGATTCCTTTCAATAAAGGTATCTTATTATGTAAGAGGTGAGGAAAATGTTTAAACAATATTTAGAAAATGAACAACTAAACTTTCAAGTGAATCGCTTTTTAGAACCTTATGACACAAAAGTAGAGGTTCAAAATGAAGTTCAGGAGATTTGCAAAAATATCCATGATCTATCTTCTTGGTATAACCAATGGCTACACGCTGGAACCAAGCAAAAACAATTACAAAATTATGCGTTAGCTTCCGCTTATTTTCAGCTGGCCGATTTTTTCTTATCTGAGAATGATCCTAAGAAGCAAACTACTTATTTATTATTTAAAGAAACCTTCTATTTGAGTATCGCAGAGCAAAATATACAGCTGACTCAGGTTCCTTATGAAAACAGCAAGCTACCGATTGCTATTATTCAAAAACCACATGCGCGCAAATGGCTGCTTTTCCATGGCGGTTTCGATTCTTATCTTGAAGAATTAATTCGGCTTTCTCTGGAATATTTAAATGATTTATCAGAGTATAATCTACTTTTATTTGAAGGACCGGGACAAGGCTTACCTTTGAAAGAAGGAATTTTTATGACAGAATGCTGGGAAAAGCCTGTTAAAGCTATTTTAGATCATTTTCGTTTAAATGAAGCAGCTCTTTTAGGAATGTCTTTAGGCGGTCTGCTTTCATTGCGAGCTGCTGCTAAAGAAAAAAGAATTACAAAAGTCATTGCCTTTGATACCTTTTACAGTATGATGGATGCTTTTTCTCTACGTGCCCCCAGTGCGTTACAAACATTACCAGATTTAACACAGCCTTGTCATCAACTGCTATTCAATCAGACAATTGAAAATTATGCAAAAACAACAATTGATTTACATTTCAAATTGACCAAAGCAAAAGCCATGTTTGGTAAAGATACTGCTTCGGAAGTGTTTCAGGAACTGGCTAACTATACTCTGGAAGGCATAGAAAAGCAGATACGGCAGCCAGTTTTATTACTGGCTGGCAATGAAGACATGTATGTCCCCACTTTTCGAACTGGTTATTTGCAAAGTCGTTTAGTAAATAGTGCTTATGTGGAAGCTTGTATCTTCACTCAAAAAACTGGTGGGCAGTATCATTGTCAGGTCGGTAAAAAAATAACTGCGTTCACTAAGATTAATGATTTTTTAAAAATCGAACAACTGATTAAACCTTAGCAAGTATGCGCTGATAATAAACCAATAAAGAGGCTGAGCCAAAAGTCGTTTAGATTCTTCGGCCACCGTTTATTCGTAAGTAGTGGGCTGGACAAAACTGTTTTTTAGTTTTGTCCAGCCCACTCTAAATTGTATACACTTGTGGATAGAATGGTTTCAGCTTCTTCTGTTAACTCCTTCTATCTCGCTTCATTTATTAAACTATTGCACTGTTTTAAGTTGAGCAATTCGCTCTTTGACAACAACTTGTTTTTCCAAATAGTCTTTTTCTTTTTCTTTTTCTGCTTCTACGACTTCCGCCGGTGCATTGGCGACAAAGCGCTCATTGGCTAACTTACCCTGAACCCGTTTGACTTCCTGATTCCATTTTTCCAACTCTTTTTCCAAACGAGCAATTTCTTCATCAATATTAATCAATCCGGCTAACGGCAAGTATAGCTCTGCTCCTGTTAAGACTGCTGACATTGCTAATTCCGGTGCAATCAGATCACTGGAAATAGTCAATTCTTCCGGATTACAGAAGCGTTCGATATAATTAGTATTTTCAATCAGAAATTTGTCAATCGCTTCTTCATTGGTTTTAATCAATAAGGTGATTGGTTTTGACAACGGCGTATTTACTTCTGCTCGAATATTACGCACCGCACGAATTACTTCTTTTAGCACTTCCATGCCGCGAGCAGCTGTTTCATCAGAAAGTTCAGGCTGTACCACAGGATAATCAGCCACCACTAATGACTGCCCTTGGTGTGGAATGTTTTCCCAAATTTCCTCTGTGACAAATGGCATAATTGGATGCAACAAACGTAAAATTTGATCTAATGTATACACTAAAATGCTACGTGTTGTTTGCTTAGCTATTTCATTTTCGCCATAAAGAACTTCTTTACTCATTTCAATATACCAGTCACAGAAATCATCCCAAATGAAATTGTACAGCTGACGTCCGGCTTCACCGAATTCAAAACGGTCAAACAGATCTGTCACGCGTTCAATCGTTTCATTTAAACGAGTTAAAATCCAACGATCGGCTACGGTTTTGTCACCGCTGAAATCAATCTCGTCATAAGACATCTCCGCTACGTTCATAATCACAAAACGGCTGGCATTCCAAATTTTGTTAATAAAGTTCCACGAAGCGTCCATCTTTTCATAGCTGAAACGAACATCCTGTCCCGGCGCAGAGCCATTAGATAAGAACCAGCGCAAGGCATCTGCTCCATATTTTTCAATGACGTCCATTGGATCGATGCCATTCCCTAGTGATTTACTCATCTTGCGACCTTGTTCGTCACGAATTAAACCGTGAATTAAAACGTTTTGGAATGGACGTTCACCGGTAAATTCCAAGCTTTGGAAAATCATACGGCTAACCCAGAAAAAGATAATATCATAACCGGTTACTAATGTATTCGTCGGGAAATAACGTTGATAATCTTCACTAGCTTCATCCGGCCAGCCCATAGTTGAAAACGGCCATAAAGCGGAACTGAACCAAGTATCTAAAACATCTGCATCCTGTACCCAGTTTTCCGGATCGCTTGGTGCTTCCATGCCGACATACATTTCACCTGTTTCTTTATGATACCAAGCAGGAATCTGGTGTCCCCACCATAATTGACGGGAAATAACCCAATCATGGACATTTTCCATCCAGCGTAAGAAGGTTTGATCAAATCGCGGTGGGAAAAATTCTACTGCATTGTCTGTTGCCTGATTTTTAATCGCCTGTTCGGCCAAAGGCGCCATTTTTACAAACCATTGTGTGGATAAACGCGGCTCGACAACCACACCAGTTCGTTCAGAGTGTCCTACGTTATGGTTCATTGTTTCAATTTTAATTAAACGACCGATTTCTTTTAAGTCAGCCACAATTGCTTTACGTGCTTCAAAGCGATCCATACCAGCATATTTGCCAGCCAGTTCATTCATGGTTCCGTCATCATTCATTACATTAACACGCGGCAAGTCATGACGATTACCAACCTCAAAGTCATTAGGATCATGCGCCGGGGTAATTTTAACAACGCCGGTCCCAAATTCCATATCCACATATTCATCAGCAACTATCGGAATTTCTTTATCCAGCAGTGGCAGAATGACCATTTTTCCGATCAGCTCTTTGTAACGCTCGTCTTCCGGATGAACCGCGATCGCCGTATCTCCAAGCATTGTTTCCGGACGTGTTGTGGCGATTTCCACAACCCCAGAACCGTCTGCCAGCGGATAACTCATGTGGTAAAACGCGCCTTCGATATCTTTGTGAATAACTTCAATATCAGAAAGAGCCGTTCTGGCTTTTGGATCCCAGTTGATAATGTATTCTCCGCGATAAATTAAGCCTTTTTCATAAAGCGTCACAAAGACCTTACGAACCGCTTGAGACAAACCCTCATCCAAGGTAAAGCGTTCACGGCTATAATCCAATGACAGCCCCATTTTAGCCCACTGCTCACGAATGTGAGAAGCGTATTCTTCTTTCCAGTCCCAGACCTGTTCAACAAATTTTTCCCGGCCTAAATCGTAACGAGAAATACCCTGCTCGGCTAATTTTTCTTCTACCTTTGCTTGTGTAGCAATACCGGCGTGATCCATGCCCGGCAGCCATAAAGTATCAAAGCCCTGCATTCTTTTTTGACGGATGATCATATCTTGTAACGTAGTATCCCACGCATGACCTAAATGCAGCTTTCCGGTCACATTCGGCGGTGGAATAACGATGGAATAGGGCTTGGCTGATTTGTCTCCGTTTGGTTTAAACAAGTCCTGCTCGAGCCATTTTTGATAGCGACCTTTTTCGACTTCGGTCGGCTGATATTTGGTTGGCAGATTTTTTTCTTCTGACATTCAAATTCCTTCTTTCTATAGTTGATTTACGTCGTCCCTTGCCTGTTGCTTAAATGGAAGGAAACATAAAAAAGTCCTAAAATACTTTCGTATTTTAGGACGTAAATTTACGCGGTACCACCTAAATTGTGCTTAGCTGAACTAAACACCGCTTCTTGCGTGAGTTAACGATCACGACTCGAATCATTCTACTACCTTCAAATCATCGACTCCCAAGCTACCTTCCTGTCAGTTATGTAAAGATCTTCCAGCAAATGATCCTCTCTCTATAACGATGCTGACAGTACTCCTCTTGTTCACAGTCTTTGCTTTATTTTACATGGAAGCAGTAGAGAAGTCAATTTGAAATAGTGATCGTAAATAAAACCCAATGATTCATTTAACTAATCGCTTTTACTTCATTCAAAGCTGCTTCATAATCCGGTTCTTCAGCAATTTCCGGTGAAATCGCTTGATACACCAAAGTGCCTGCTTGATCTACAATCAAAATCGCACGTGCTAATTGTTCCAGCTCAGGAATAAAAAGTCCGTAAGCTTCTCCAAAGGTCCCCTTTGTATCATGCAGAATTTCCATATCAACGCCTTCAGCAGCACACCAATTCGCTTGTTCTTCTTTTGTATTATTAGAAATAGTTATAAACTTCACTCCAGTGACTGATGCTGCTTCTTGATTGAAACGCTTCGTCTGCAAAGAACAAACGCGTGTATCAATATCCGGCACAACACTGATTAAAACTGGCTGTCCTGCAAAATCTGCCAGCTTCACTACTTCATCGGCTAAATTTTCAAGTGAAAACGCAGGTGCTGCTTGCCCTACCTGCGGCTGAGTGCCGATAATTTCATAAACTTGACCTTTTTTTGTAACTTTCATGCTTGTACGCTCCTTCCAATTCTTCGCTTCTCTTTTAGTATAAAGGAGTAAAATTTAGAAGACAACGTTCCTGCTTTAGATACCTATACTTTAGGACTTGAAAAGGTTTCATCAAAATAAATAAGCGTCTGTAGCTCAGTCGTCAAATCAATATACTGCACATTGACATTATGAGGTACAGTGACACGGTCCGGCGCAAAGTTTAAAATCGCTGTAATTCCCGCCTCTACAATCTGATCGATTGCTTCTTGGGCATATTGACTAGGTACAGTAGAAATCGCTACAGTTACACCAGTACGCTGAATTTCGTCTTTTAATTTCGTCATCGGTTGAATTTCAATATCATCGACTAAAACCCCTGTTAATTCCTCCGAAGTGTCAAAGGCACAGACAATATTCAAGTTCTCATTACGGCGAAAATTATTTTTAATCAAAGCTTTGCCTAAATTACCGCAGCCGATCAAGGCAATTCTTTTTTCCTGCTGTGTGTTTAAGATATGACTAAATACTTCAATTAAATACGCGACATCATACCCATAACCGCTGCGACCTAGCTCTCCTAAATGGGAAAAATCACGTCGGATCGTTGCAGGGGGTACTTGGATGACTTCACTAAATTCTTTTGACTTAATTCTAGTGACACCCGAATCGCCCAGCATTTTTAAATAACGTAAATATAGCGGCAGTCGTTTTGCTGTGGCCTTGGGCATTTTTTTTTCTGTATGTAATTCTTTCATTTTAACTTCTCCTTGTTAAATATTTCACATATTCAGTTTATCATGCTTTAGATACTAGAGCAACATCTTTGTGAAAAAAAGAGAATCTATGAGAAAAATTTAACAAATATTGCAAAACCAAGTGCTGATACTTCCTCTAGTCATGACTTTTTCCAGGTAAAAAATAATCGTTTGCCTATATAAAAAATTTATAGTTTTTTCACTAGTTTACGAAAAAAGCGCATTTTTTAGTTATTGAATCCATAAAAAAAGAGACCTCAAAATGGTCTCTTTCTTAGTTAGCACTAATTAATCTTTTGCTTTCTTTTTTAATAATAGAAATCCGCCTAAACCTAGGATAATAATAACCACACCAACGAATATGAGTCCTCTTCCAGCTTTTTCTCCAGTTTGTGGAAAGACTAATTTCGCTGTCGAATTCGCTTTAACAGGCGTAGCTGGTTCATTTGAATGCGGATCGCTCGGCTTGGTTGGAGCTGGTTGATCTGGTTGAGTCGGTGTTATTGTACCTGGTTTATTGGGTGCCGGTTTGTTATTTGTTCTATCTAAAACCGTGATTGTCGCCACCGCTGAAACGGTTTTGGCAGAAGACTGCACCTCAGCAAAAGCCGCTCGTGCCGTTACAGGAGTTACAGAATCCGCCTTGATTGTATAGGTGATCTGGTACTTGCCGACTTTTTGATTATCTACCTTACCAGTAACTTCAAGCGCATCAAGAGCTAGAGCCTGTCCGTCTCGATCCGTTGCTTCTAAAAAGTTATCAGCAGGTTTCCATTCATCTCCGATATAAATGGTTGAATCCTTCACGGATACAGACGTTTGATCTTCTTTGACAGTAATAGTGGCTGTATCTTGAGAAGTTCCATTATAATAAACAACTTTATAGATTCCTGCTTTTGTCGTATCAACTGTTCCTGTAACGGTAATTTCTGAAAAATCGACGGGATCTCCTGCTTGATTTGTTGCACTTACAAAATTATCCTGCGGCTGCCACTTACTTCCTACGTAAATCGTAGAATCTTGAGCTTTAACAGACGTTTGATCTTTAACTAAGGGAATATCAAACTGATTATCGCCTTTATTAATGGTTATTTCTTTACCGGCAAGATATTCGTCATCAATCATATAATTTTCTGGAATACTTGTTACTAACAACTGATACTTCCCTGACATAATGCCATCCAGCGAATAAACACCTGCAGCATCAGTGACAAATTCAGAACTAAGACCTGTCAATTCATCCGTCAAAGTAAAATGAACCTCGCCTACCGCAACTGTTTTTGTTCCGTTTGTAGCATCATACGTATAAAAATCAACCTTCGCTAAATAGACGATTCCTTCTGCATCGCCTGCAGCAAATTTCAATACTAGCGGTTGTGATGTAACTTTTTTACGATTTTCCGAGGTTTCATTTAAGTTTTCTGACTGAATTGTTGTTTCAGTAGAGATTTCTCCAGCATTTTGTGAAATAGTATTGAAGTGAATTGAAATATTTTCAGTTAAGGTATAATCATCAAAAATAATTTTCACTCCAGCTGCAGTTGCTTCTAAGCGATAAGAATCCTTCGGTACATTATCAATCGTAACCGAATTTAAATCAATACCGGCCTTCGTCGTTCCTTTGGTTGTAATTTCAAATATAGGATTCTTGATTTTACGTGTTTGGTTATCTACATTTTTTGTTTCCACTTGATTCACTGTTACGTTTTTCAAAGTATCGTGGCTAGTTTGAGAAGCTGCTAAAATAGCTACTGCTTCATTTTCAAGAGTCACAGTTCTAGCTGTTTCTTGATTGTTATACAACGGTTCAGCTGTCTTCCCAGTGATATAAACTTTATTGGAATCAATCCAGCCGTTCGCATACTTGTATTCGATAATATAGCGTTTAGAGGTTTTGCCAAAATCAAATTGATAGCTATTACTACTGTCGTCAAAAGTAATCTTTGGATAATCAGCACTACCCGGCAAAATGGGATGGTCAAAATACGTTTCCCGATCCCATAGCTGTGGATAAATGCTCTCAACCTGATCGTTAGACACATCATAAATATTAAAAATAGCTTCCACACCCGCAGGTACATTCGTGGTTACTTTTAAGGAATCAAATGAATCGTTTCGAGCATTCACTAAAAATTGATTTTTGCTGCTTTGTAACGTTGTTTCTGAATAAAGCTTGCGACTGGTTCTCACGGAAGTGTCTATTGATTCATACCCGTCAGCTTTTAACGTTACCGGAATCGTGTCAACAGGAATATATTTCGTTTTCGCTAATCCATCCGGTACATAATTAAAGCCTAACGGAAAATTAATGGACTGTGTAATGGGTGTTGTAAATTTGACAAGTGAGCCTTCTGGCGTAGCTGTAACAGTATAATCTTGATTCAACTTATAATAAGTGAGATCCTTCGTCGCCCGTAAAGTTAAATAATCCGGATGCTTGACTAGAATTTCCAAATTCTTTATTGGATTTTCAGTACTTCCTTCAACATTCACTGATGTTCCGCCCGTATAAAAACCATTTCGATCAAAATTTCCCCAGGCTGTTTCAGCATTATCCCCGTTGATAATGGTAATTGGCTGAATATATTCATCAGAGATCATCAAAATACTTTTACCGGAATCAATAACCGGCGTACTTAATGAAATGTTGATATCTTTTTCCTCAAAATCCATCTTTTTTAACTTCAATGAAATTCGTAAAATATTGTCTTCTTTGGCTGTCAATACTAGTTTGTTGTCCTCTTCTTTAATATCAAAAGCATCTGCTAATTGAATCGCTTGATAATCAGGCGTATAGACATAGCTTCTGTCGATGGCTATTTTTTGACCGTTTTGACTTTCAATGGTAATTGATTCACCAGCCTTGGTTACGGTAGGCATACTATAAACTGTTAAGTAGTAATCTCCTTTTGCTTGAAAACTGCTATTTGATACGGAATTCGCACTCAATTCCTTAAGCCTTTTTTCTGCTTGACTGGTTTTAGCAGTAAACTCCAAACTACCATGTTCCGTTGCCGGCTTTTTCAATGTAGTGCTGCCTAATTTAGTGGTTGGGTATTGTGCATAAAAAGAATACGAATAATCTGAACTGTCCTCAAATCCTATTACCCGATCAAAAACCAGCCCATACGCTTTTTGCTGATTCATCGCTGTAATCGCCACTGCTGTATCTGTCACAGTATCTTTCGTTATTGTATAATCTGTACCTTTAACAAGCGGTTGTTTCGTTTCCGGCAAAATAGTTCCATTGACATCTACATCATAGGAGTAGACGCTTAATTCCTGCATATCTTTTTTTAAGAAGCTCGCGCTATTGCCTTCGGTCAAGGATAATTCCAAGGTTTGGGCGCCAGATAAGGTACGATCCAGATTATAGAAAATAGTGCCATTCAAGCCAAAGGTATTCTTCGCTTCTTCATATTTAATTGGCTCTACGTCTTCATATAAATCAAAAGCATAGGTATTTTTTGTTTGACCTGGTGTTTCGATTGTAAGCAACGGGTTGCTTTCTGAATAAAGATAGCTACTTAAATCTAATTGAAAATAAGCTTCCGATACACGCTGATTGAACGTAATTGAAAGCGTTTGGTTATCCGTATCAACTACCCAATCTGCATCTATTCCCTTTACTTTACCGTCAATTGCAGAATAGCCTAATTGATCAGGTAAACGAAACGTATAAACAGAACCAGCATCGTAGCCCGGATTTCCTACGTAAAAGGATAATGAAGCCAGCACTGGCGTAGCATTTTTCACGCGATTGACTTCAGTCTGACTATATTCGTCTCCATCTATTGTTGCTACGGTAAAGTTGGTCAATAGTTCTTCTGTAATAACGGTAGGGGCTTTCGCTGCTGCTTTACTCGTTCCAATCATCGGCTGGTTTTCAATCGCCTGAGCTTCCGAATTTACAGTCGCTTCTTTTGACTGAGCTGTTTCTACCGATGACGATTGGCCCGTTACTGTAGCTTCGCTTGTATGAGTGGTGCTGGTTTCACTACTTATTGTTTTATCAGAACCACTTTGATCTTCAGCAAACACATAGCTTACAGGTAATAGACTTTGAGTAACTAATAATCCTAACATCAATAATCTACTTATCCTCTTTTTCACTTCTATAAGCCTCTTTTCTTTTTTATAAATATTTCTTCTCATAAAAACCAATAATTATAATTATTATAGTATAAAAAGCAAATAACATTATGATTATATCAAAATATTTATAATTTAAAAAGATATATTTTACAACAAAGCATTAAAATAAGAATATAATATAAAATCCCTTTATTTAAAACATAAAAAGCGAGTAAGAATTATTTTGATTATAATTCTTACTCGCTTTTTATATCTATAATATGTTTTTTTAAAGCAAATCTGAAAATTCTTCTTCTTGTACAGTTGAATCAGCGATTTCGCTAACTTTTAATCCAGCCATAGAACGGGCAATTAACCCTTCTACATCTAAACGAGCTTCATAAGCTTGTGCTTTCTCTAATTTAGGTCTTGTTTTAGGCTGTGGCGGTGCAAAAATGGTACAGCAGTCTTCAAATGGCTGAATCGCCAGTTCAAAGGTGTCAATCTTTTCCGCAATCTCAATAATTTCTCCTTTATCCATCGAAACCACCGGACGAATAATTGGCGTGCTGGTAACTTCGTTAATAGCCACCATGCTTTGTAAGGTTTGAGAAGCAACTTGACCTAATGATTCTCCATTAATAATAACCAGGCCTTTTCTTAAAGCACGAATTTCATCGGTTAAGCGCAGCATCATTCGTCGTGTGACTGTCATTAAATAACCTTCCGGAACTACTCGCTTGATTTCTTCTTGGATTTCTGTAAACGGCACTTCGATAAACTGAATGCTACCGGCATACGGGGCTATTTTTGCTGCTAAATCCTTGGCCTTTTGCAAGGCTTGCTCACTTGTGTAGGGTGGACTGGCAAAATGTACCGCTTCGATTTCAACACCGCGCTTCATTGCCAAGTAACCTGCAACGGGAGAATCAATTCCGCCTGAAAGCATCAACATGCCGCGCCCACCCGTACCTACAGGCAAGCCGCCTGCGCCACGAATCGTTTCATACGATAAATACGCCCCTTCATTACGAATTTCAACACGAATATTGATATCGGGATTTCTCATTTGTACGTTTATTTCAGGACAAACCTCAAAAACCGCGCCGCCTAATTCTTGATTTAATTCATTCGAATCTAATTCGAAGCTATGATCTGAACGCTTCGTAGTAATCTTAAAGGTTTTGCCGGACTGATAAACGGTCTTGATGATTTGTTGAACCATGCTGCGGATGGCAGGCATATTTTTGTCAACACGAATACTTGGAGAAAAGTTTTGGATACCAAATACTTTTTCCAATTTAGGAATAATCTCTTCGCCATTTTCGCCGTTCAACAATAAATGCATGCGATCTCTGTCCGCATGAATTTTTACCGCTGGATAATCCTGCAACGCTCGTTTCACGTTTTGTGCTAATTGGGTAATAAATGACCTTCTGTTTTTCCCTTTAGTTGAAAGCTCGCCGTAACGAACCATGATTTCTGTATAATTCAAACTTTTAACTCCTTACTACTGAGAATTTTTTGTATAATTGGTTAAAAATAATCATAAATTGTTCTGCTTCAGCCATCGTATTGCTCTCATCCAAGCTAATACGTACCGCAGAAGTCGCCAGTTGATCCGATACTTTCATTGCATGAAGGGTACTGCTAGCCAAGCGTTTTTTGCTGGAGCAAGCACTGGTCGTAGAAGTATAAATTTGTTTTTCTTCCAACGCATGAACAAAGACCTCTCCACGGATTCCTTTTAGAGCAAAGCATAAAATATGAGGAGCAAATTCGTCCGTATCCTTAGAAAAAACAGTAATATTTTTGTATTCTTGCAAAGCTTCGATTAAATAACGGCGAATAATGGCTGTATGTTCCGGCTTTTCAGCCTTTTTATCCAGATACAAGCGTAAGGCCTTAGCCATCGCTACAATCCCTGCCACATTTTCCGTACTGCTGCGCTGATTTTTTTCTTGCCCGCCGCCATTCAGTAATGGTGCTAGTTTTCGACCGTGTTTCCAATAAATAAAGCCGACTCCTCTTGGGCCATGAAATTTGTGTGCCGAAAACGTTGCAAAGTCCACACGCTTAGTTAACCAGCGTTCTATCGCTACTTTACCAATCGCTTGTACAGCATCCACAAGAAAATGAATCGTTGGATAATTTTCCAAAACAGCACTAATCTCTTGAATCGGCTGGATAGAACCGACTTCGTTATTCACTGCCATGATTGAAACCAAAATAGTATCTTTGCGAATCAGTTTCTTCAATTCTTCCACTTCAACAATGCCTTCCTTATTAACTGGTGCAATGGAAACTTCGAAGCCATTGTCCGCCAGCTGACTAGCTGTTTCAGCAACAGCCGGATGTTCTACAGACGAAATAATGATGTGGCGACCAAAGGCCTTTTTCTCGAGAGCCGTTCCTTTTAAGACCCAGTTGTCTCCTTCTGTACCGCCGCTGGTAAAATAAATCTCATTTGTGCCTACTTGAATTAATTCAGCTACTTGTTTGCGTGCTTGTTCCAATAGACGATTAGCCTGACTGCCCAAATCATGTAGACTGGAAGGATTACCGATAATCCGTTGACTGGTTTTCAAGTAAGCATCTAATGCTTGAGGATAGATAGGTGTTGTTGCACTATTATCAAAATAAATCATAAAAAAACCTTCTTCTTTTAAAATTCTTTCCTATTATATACCTTCTGTTTTCTTCATTCAACCAATGAAAAAACTGAGACCTACAACATAGAAAGAGTCATCTCTCGCTAGTTAAGCCTCAGTCATCATTTACAGTTTAAATGGCATCTAGATTATTGAAGTAGAAATCTTCGATTCTTCTGAATGCTCCTGGTTCTACACGTTCAAGCGCAGTACCAATTTCGTCCAATGCATCTTGATATTTATATTCTTTTGAAAATAGCTGCAGGCTATTTTCCATAGCAGTCCGAATTGATTCATGTGTGTGACGATAACGATTCGCATATTGCATCATTTGCTCAGTTAAAGCAGCAGAATTAACTAAATCATTGGTCTTTTTATCTAGTAAATCTAAATCCTCGTTACAAAGATCAGATAATTTTTTGATTTCTTCCATGTTAATGCGGATACGGTTCAATGCTTTACTTAGCTCTTCAATCCGATCCGTTGCAACAAAGAAAAATTCCAGATAATCTGCCGGCAAACCAGGCAAGCGTTGTTTTTCAACATAACGTTTAATGTTGCGTAAACGAAATTCGTATTGATCTACTTTTTCTTGCGCTTCTTTTTCGCCTTTGCGTAATTCTTTTAATGAGTCATCAATTTCAACCTGTTGGTTCTCAATGTCGTCTAAAATCTTATAACAGTCTTTAAAGAATGCTTGAACTTCTGAATAAGGAACAACATGTTCTTTCATTTTTGGTTCGAAATCTTCATAACGACGGATTAATTCTTCGATTTCTGTTTGGAAACCTCTAGAACGGCCTAGTTCATTATGATTTAATGTGTAGCTTTGTGAAATATGGTCAAGTTCAATCATTAACTGACGATTGTTTTTCAGTGTGTGAGCGATATAATCACCGACCACTTTTTGATTGCTACGGACATATTTCTTAGCATTGATCTCACGTTCCATGATTTCATATAATGCATCAATTGCATTCGCAGTGTCACGGTTCGCCACTTCAACAGCATCAACTTCTGTTTTTTCTAAATCAACAGTTGAGTTTTTCACACGTTTTTGCACTCGTTTTAATTCATCTTCGAAATTCTTTTCTGGGAACACATAGTGATCAGCAAGCAGACGCTTGTAGCCTTCTTCGATTTCTTTTAATTGATCCGGGAAGGTTCTGGTTAACTCGTCATATAACGGCGGGATGCGCTTCATCACATCGTCCAGCTCATAGGTATGACGCTCAGCATTTTCAAGTACTTCGCGCGCTTCAATTGGATCACCAGAAGTGTTTAAGGTGACAAACTGTGTGAATTCAATCTCAATATTTTTGATTTGTTTTTGCAATTCAGGATAAGCTGAGCCAAATTCTGATTTTTCATCGTGAAGAAGTTTGCTTAGTTCTTCATAGACATCCAATGCTTTTTGAACTTCCAGTGAATTGCGTTCTTCACTTTCGCGGAGTTCTTTTAGACCGTTACGGATAACCTGAACTTCTGATTCCATCTCAGACATTGTTTCGTCAGCTTCTTCAACTGCTTTTTTAGCTTTCATAAAACGGAAGGTTTCATTTAAATTTTCGACTTCAAAAATCTGACTTTCCAGCTCTGCAAAAGAACGTGTGGATATTTCTGTCCAGCGTTGATTCCATTCTCTAAAGGTATTCTGACTTTGTCCGACCATATGCATCTTCTTAATATCATCGACTTCTTCAATGACTGGCAAATCGAACAAGGCTTCTTTCCTCTTTTCCAGATCATCGAGTTTCATTTGGTTTTTCTTTCTCATAAAAAAACCAACTAAGTATAAAATAGCTGCGATGATTATTATAGCTAAAACTACGATAATGATCAGATTATTCTTCATTCATGGTTCCTCCGTTTGCTTATCCATATATGATTATGCAACCGCTGATAACGAATGAATCAGTCCCTATCAACAATCACAATAGTCTCTTATCTACATAAAAATCTCTAAAAACACCTACAGAAAATTATATCACAATCTGCGTCAGCAAGCACTAACTAATTGAAATTTCTTCATAATTGTTTTGAGTTTGTAACATTGGCCTAATATTCTTTACTCATTTACGCAGATTCTTCTTGTTTGAGCAGTTTTTTGCAAATCTCGCTTAACGTTGTCAATTGATGATCGGCTAAACTTTGATCCATACCGAAGCGATCATCCTGCAACGCCCAAACGGTTATACCTGCATCGTGCGCCGAACGGATCCCTTTTTCAGAATCTTCAACAGCCAAACACTGGTGTGGTTTCAGTCCTAATTCCTGCACCGTGTATTGATAAATTTCAGGATCCGGTTTGCTTTTGGCAAATTGTGTGCCGCTGACGATCACATCAAAATAACTATTTAACTGCCCCGCTTTTAGTATATCCTGAATGGCCGGCATCGTCGACGAAGAAGCCAACCCAATTTTGTATCCGTTTCTCTTTAAGAATTGCAGAACACGTTTTGCATCCGGATGAATGAGGTCTTTGAAGTCAGCTGGATGAGCTTCTTTATACTTTAAATATTCCTGATTTAAAAAAGCCTCATCGTATGGACTGTCATTTGCTTCAAAAATCAGCTGCCATAAACTACGCATATCCGCCCCTATAAATAATGAAATTGGAATCGTTTCGATGCTTAGGCCATATTCTTCAAGAAATGCTTTACGTCGCTGATAGTAAAATGCCTCACTATCGACTAAAATACCATCCATATCGAAAATAATTCCTGCATAATTCTGCGTCATTTTTGGCGCTCCTTTTTTCAGTGTTCTGATTCAGCTCTACTAGTCTAACAAAAGATTGAAAGAAAATGAAGAAATTTGTCGGAAAATCATCAAAAAGATCGCATATTTGTCTATTTTGCAGTTGCTTTTCCCTGGATATTTCGGTATCCTTTTACTATTATAATGAAAAAACTATTAGAATTAGGAGTGAAAAAAGTGAAAGTCATAAAATTCGGAGGCAGCTCTCTTGCTTCTGCCGTACAATTAGAAAAAGTTTTACAAATCGTAAAAGAAGACAGTTCACGAAAGTTTGTGGTTGTTTCCGCTCCTGGAAAGCGTTCCTCCGAGGATATTAAAGTAACGGACCTCCTAATTTCGTATTATCAGGCCTATATAAATAATCAAGCCACCACTGCAATTATTGAAAAAATTATTCAGCGTTACGAAGATATTTTAGATGAATTAGCACTTGATAAAGCTGTTCTAACGGATATCGCTCAAGCAATTCAGCATTTGAGCACCTTGTCCAATAAGAATAATCCGCATCTTTTAGATGCTTTTCTGGCTAGCGGTGAAGATAATAATGCCAAGCTTGTCGCTGCCTTTTTTAAACAGCGCGGGTTACAGGCTCGCTATATCAATCCGTTGGAACTGGGGCTAATTGTATCAGATGAACCCGGCAATGCGCGTATCCTTCCGTCAGCAGCTGCTAAGATCGGTCAATTCAAAGAGACCGAAGAGATTTTGGTGATTCCGGGCTTTTTCGGTTATACAGAGGCCGGCGATATTTGTACATTCTCACGCGGCGGCTCTGATATTACCGGCTCTATTGTGGCAGCTGGTGTCCATGCGGAGATGTACGAAAACTTTACCGATGTCAACGGCATTTTCGTGGCTCATCCTGGGATTATTCACAATCCAAAAACCATTAAAGAAATTACCTATCGTGAAATGCGCGAGCTGGCCTATGCCGGTTTTGCCGTCTTACATGATGAAGCGTTGATGCCGGCTTATCGAGCGAACATTCCTGTTGTGATTAAGAATACCAACAATCCGAAGCATCCCGGCACGATTATCACGACGTCACGGATGGTCAAGCATGATCCAGTCGTTGGAATTGCCAGCGACCAAGGGTTTGCCAGCATTTATATCAGCAAGTATCTAATGAACAGAGAGCTGGGCTTCGGTCGTCGTCTCTTGCAAATTCTCGAAGAGCTTGGTTTGAGTTATGAACATATGCCTTCCGGAATTGATGATATTTCGATTATTTTACGTGAACAGCAACTATCTGCCGAGATCGAAGAAAAACTGATGCATCATTTAGAAGCAGAGCTTGAGCCGGATGAATTACGCATCACACACGGCTTATCGATGCTGATGGTCGTCGGTGAAGGTATGCGCCAGCGGATCGGGGTCATGGCAGACAGTGCAGTTGCTTTAGCTGAAAATAAGATCAACTTGGAAATGATCAACCAAGGATCTTCTGAGGTCAGTATCATGTTCGGCATAAAAGAAAATCAAGAGGAAAAAGCGATTCAAGCGTTATATGAGACATTTTTTGATGCCTAATCATACGAATAAAAGACGGAAAAGCACTTAGCTTCATTAGCTGGTTGGCTCTTCCGTCTTTTATTTATCTTATTCAGCAGCCTTTTGCTGACGTTCAAGTTCGGCTTTAATCTTTGGTTCGGGCGCAAAATCAGCTTCCCAATTGTCTGGCTTTAAAACTTTATGTGTGATTGGATCATAGTGGGGCTGGCCGTCAGGAAATAGTTTGCCCATATTGGCTTCATGTACGATTGCAAAAATCTTTGTTGGGTCTACACCTAATAATGAAAACGAGCCATACGTAAAATACAATAAATCGGTCAAAGCATCGACCTCTTCAACTAAAGGATCCGTTACCGTTTTATGTTTTCCTAAGACCTTTTTTTCCGCCTTGTCAATCGCTTCTTTCAGCTTGATAATCGCTTCTTTAAACCGCTGCGGATCATTATTAGCTGCTCCATATAAAAACTCGACTAATTCTTCTATTTTAAACTCTGCACGATCAGATGCTTTTTCAACAGAAAAGGGGGTAGGAATTTTGGGTCTTCTATTATCAAATTTTTGATGAAATGCTTCGGTCATTTCAAATGGATTATCGACTTTCATTTAGTTCCTCCTTAATTACATTATAGTGCTGTAACGCGTGATAAATGCCATCCGTTTCATTCGTTCTGGTGACAAAATCAGCTTGACTTTTTACCGCTGCTTCCGCGTTTCCCATCGCTACGCCTATGCCGACACCTTCTAGCATCTCCAAATCATTCCAGCTATCGCCAAACGCCATTACCTCGTCTAATGAAAAATTAAAATGCGCCG
Source organism: Enterococcus sp. UD-01 (assembly GCF_044909655.1). Lineage (NCBI taxonomy): Bacteria > Bacillati > Bacillota > Bacilli > Lactobacillales > Enterococcaceae > Enterococcus > Enterococcus sp. UD-01. Next base: position 77,327 of record NZ_JBIYEU010000012.1, read on the forward strand.
CACACTTTTTAATGCCGGCCAGCTTTGATCCTCCTAAAGGAATAATATCGACCGCATAAGGATTAGAACGAGTGAATTGGCAATCCGGCAAATGCTCGCGTAAAAAAGCGGCCTCTGATTCCGGACTTAACAGCACGCATTGATAAATCGGCTCTTTCAAAATATCCAGCTCGTGATAGCGCTGCTCTTTGCGATGAATGGAAAAACGACTGATTAAATTTTTAGCCAGTTTTGTAGGAAAACGTTTCGGTAAAAAACGACTAAATTTTTTCGCCCATTTATTTTGACCAAACCGCATCAGAGAGCTACCTTCCAAACTGCGTCGGCTGCCAAACAGCATTTGTCGATGGTAACGGTCAGCAAATGCGACCAGCCGCGATAAAATATCTTCAGAAAACGGCTCCGCATGAATGGTTTCATCCTTAGTATAAACCAGCTGGCCATTGTAGGTGACAAAGATATCGAAATTCAATTCGTCAATTTGACGATTCAAATGAACCGGACTGCGTCCAGTTGCCACACCGCACAGGATTCCTTGCGCTTGAGCTAAAGCAATGCTGCGCTTGGTTGACTCTAGTGCTTTGGCGTGTTTATTTACTAAGGTACCATCAATATCAAAGAAAATGGCTTTAATCATAGGACTCCCTTCTTTAATACTCGTTTCATTCTTAAAATAAATCCATTTGTTTGGGATTTAAGTCATTATACTCCAAATGAAGCTTCTGTTTCATCGTCAATAAATTCTCAGCGGCATCACCGCCGGAATTATTATTGAAAATAACTCCTACTTCACATGATTTTGCGGCCATCTTTTCAACAACCTCGCCTAATTCAGCAAGCTCATCATCACTATAACGGTACAAGGTCCGTTTTTTGCGCCAATCTTTGTCATTTGCCAGCCAGCCGGCAGCATTTCGCCCATGTAAACGAAACAACGTAAACTGGTCATTCGTCACAAATGGATAAAACGGCACAGGATTAGTAGGAATTTGAGGTTCATCAACAATCACTAATGAAAATTGGTGCTTTTTCATAAAGGTCAGGGTTTGGATAATATATTTTTCGGTATACCACGATCCATTTCTCAATTCAATTGCAATAGGCAGATTGGGAAACCAATGGCGGATTTTTTCTAAATACTGTACATTTTCTTTTGTACAGCTAAAAGTACCGGAAAACTGCACCAAAAAAGCGAACAATTTTCCACTGTCAATCAGCGGCGCCATACTTGTCAAAAAGGCCTGAATCATTTCCTCTTCATTTTGATAATACTGCTGCCACTCGCCCTGACAGCTGATTCCGCTGTAGACCTTCATAACAAAACGAAAATTTTCAGGAACAGACTTCACCCATTCTTTGACAGATTCTTGTTTGGGAATACCATAATAAGCGGTATCCATTTCTACTAAAAGTAAGTAGCCGGCATATTCATATAAACTAGAGCGTTTCTTGCCCGTTAATTTATCATGTTCATTAAAAGAGGTTAAACCTAAGCGAATCATTCTACTCTCTCCTTTGCAGTTGCTGGATTATTCTTTACATAATGTTTAAGCTATTATTATTTTATACTAAAAAAGACCAAGACAAAACCAAAAGTTGTCCTGATCTCAAAAAAATCCCGCTATAGATTAGTTGCTTTTGCGCCAGTTCATGTTTGCTTCGCAATAGGTTTGACCAGCAATTTTTATTTCATGGCGGGTGGTTTTGCCTGCTTCATGGTCCAAAATCTCATAATGACTTTCGATTTCCTGACCGTACTCTACTTCTTTATCAAATTTCACATTAATGAAAGTTGGTTCGTATTCCGTTAGAAAATCATAGCCTAAGACATCCAACAGCCAATTGAAATAAATGGCATTATTGACATGCTGATTGCCGTCAATATCGAAATAACGCACTCGGTAAGGCAAAGCAGTCCCGTTTTCTACCTTTTCAATTTTTTCTCCACGATAGATTTTAGTGATTTTTTCACTTTCGTACGGTTGAATGATTTCCGGCAGCACGCTGCTCATTTTGCGGTTTTCTTTATCCATTAGCACAAAGGTTGATTTGATCAAGACACATTCATTTCCTTGCTCGTCATGAATCCAAAAATTGCGGTAACAGAAATATTTATTATAAGCCATTGCCTGAGTCGTCACAGCTAGTTTTTCACCCACCATCGGTAAACGGCTAATCTGAATTTCGTAATTGGTAATCACCCAGCCTAAGCCAAAGGAAGCGACAAAATCAGATCCTCGATCCAGCGCATCACTTTGTTCTTCAGATGCTTTAATCACAACAGCCAGCATCGATGGAATCGTCATCTTTCTAGTAATGTCTCCGTCATAATAAGCTACTTCATAGGGTATTGTATATTTTTTTGCCATTCTTCTACGCTCCTTTTTGCTTTTGCCTTTTAAGTATAGCACATTGACTGACAATAAAAAACGATAGACCAATGCACTTCCAGCACTTCATTGGAGGTTGGTTTTACTTCGAGTAATTGGGTAAAAGACGAGCGCTATGCTTTTTATAGTGATCATTTTTTATGAAATAATCGAAGAGCCTGAGCATTGTCCACCATTTATTCGCATTTAGAGTACGAGGCAAAATGTTATTTACTTTTGTCTTACCAACTTTATTTCTTCTATTATATGATAAAGCACCAATTTATAGATAAAATAGAAAATATCTGTAAAAACAAGTGAAATTAGCTGCAAACTTTATCAAATTTTAATAATACAAAAAAAACTTTTCAAACATGCCAGAATAAAATCCAAGCATGCGAAAAGTTTCTTTTTGTCTTTTAGTAATAAAAAGACGTCTAATGCATGTTTTTTTCGAACTACACGTGGCCTACGTTTCCGTAAGGTACCACTTCACTAAGTTGATCTAGAAGCGTTTCCATTCTTATCCCTCCAAAAAAATTAGTTGATTCTATTTGAATAATACCATACTATTATATAAAAATAGAACTATAACGCACAAGCATAGAGAGGAAACATATGAGAATAAAGGGAGATATCATACGTTCAGCAAGAAAACAAAAAAAATTATCACAAGTCAATCTAGCCGCTGGGATTTGTACCCAAGGAACCATCAGCAATATTGAAAATAAAAATATCTGTGACAGTCTTGAAATTCTTGATGCAATTTGTAAGCGATTGAATCTTAGTCTGGAAAGTGTTTTAGACGACAATGATGAAAAGAAAGTTATGAACCTGTTAACTCAGGTAGAAAAACTATGCAACAAATTAAAGCATAAAGAAGCTTATGCACTTTTAGAAGAAATTAAAATCAATATTTCTGATTTTAAAAATAAGGAATTAGAGGTTCGCTGGCTATATTTTATGGGTATTACGAACCTGCTTGGTTTTAATAATACAACAGACAGTCTATTTTACCTTTACCGGGCAGATGAACTAGGCGATGCCAATTCAATTTACGCTATTCTTTCAGTAAACAGCTTAGGTATCGCTTATGAGATGGTAGATGAATTCGATAAGGCACAGGTTTATTATGAGAAATCTATTGATATGCTTAAAAAAATGACGATCGAGATTCCTATTGAAGCAACCAAAATATTTTTCAACACGGCAAAGTTTTATTCCTTAATAAAAAAATACGAAACAGCTTATAAGCTGGCCTGCGAGGGAATGGCTCTCAATCGGAAATACCAGTCACTCTATATGCTGGATATTTTAGCTTATGAAGCAGCTTTTAATGAGTTCATGCAATCGTCTGACTTAAGTGCTCCTGATTACACTAGCGCAAAAGTATTCGCCGCTTTTAATGATAATCAGCAGCTTTTATCCGTGATTGCCAATGATGAAAAAAAATTGACACGTTAAAAGCTATTCTGTTAAACATGATTACCTCAAAAGAAGTTCGGGTTCTTCGCAAGTAGTGGCTAGGTAAAGCTGACTAAAGTTTTGCCTCGGCCATGTTTTTTCACCACTAAATATTATTCGAAAGTATAATATCATATTAATTGTATAATAAAACTAATTGTGTTATATTCATAATTGTAAGCGCTTTAAAAAACATTTAGGAGGAATTGCAATGAAAAAAGTAGTCTTGAAAGCAGCACTTGTTTTTGGATTGTTCGTAGGAGGATTATCATTATCAACCACCGTTTCTTATGCACATGGATATGTTTCCTCTCCTGGAAGTCGGGCGTACTTCGGCAGCAGCAAAGGGAATAATCTTAATCAAAACGTTGGTCGGGCAGAATGGGAACCACAAAGTATTGAAGCAGCGAAAAATACCTTTATCCCCGGAAAATTAGCGAGTGCAGGCGTCACTGGCTTTGACCCTTTAGATGAGCAAACAGCGGATCGTTGGCATAAAACAGATATTACAACAGGCCCCTTGGCTTTAACTTGGACCCTAACAGCTCGCCATAAAACCTTATCTTGGAATTACTACATGACGAAACAAGGCTGGAATCCAAACCAACCCTTAGATATTCAAAACTTTGATTTAATTTCAACTGTAAATGATAATGGCACGATGCCGGGCGACTTCGTCAATCATAGCATTACTATTCCTTCTGATCGCAAAGGCTATCATGTGATTTACGCAGTATGGAATATCTACGATACAACGAATGCCTTCTATCAAGCAATTGATGTTAACGTCAAATAATTTAATCGAAATAAAGGAGCGAAAAGGATGAAATTCAAACAATTACTACCAACGGTTCTATTGATTGCTGGTATAGCTGCTGTCGGTTTTAGCAGCATCCCTGTCCATGCGGCTGATGCGGCAAGCGAAATGGTTAATGTGTCCGACAAAAAAGTTCTTGTCGGTTATTGGCACAACTGGGCTTCTAAAGGTAGAGACGGGTATAAACAAGGAACCTCCGCCAATATTTCTCTGGCAGAGGTCAATAAGGCCTATAATGTGGTGCCTGTTTCCTTTATGAAGAGCGACGGCACCAGCCGCATCCCGACATTTTCTCCGTATAATAAAACAGACGCCGCTTTTCGTCAGGACGTTGCCTTGTTAAATAGTCAGGGACGTGCTGTTCTACTTGCTTTAGGCGGCGCGGATGCTCATATTCAACTACAAAAAGGAGACGAGCAGGCTTTTGCTGATGAAATTATCCGCCAAGTTGAAACTTATGGCTTTGATGGCTTGGATATTGATTTAGAGCAATCCGCGATTACTGCTGGCGACAATCAAACAGTCATTCCGGCCGCTTTAAAAATTGTTAAAAATCATTACAAAGCGCAAGGTCAAAACTTTATCATTACTATGGCGCCAGAGTTTCCTTATTTAAAACCCGGCGGTGCTTATGAAAAATACATCACCTCGCTGGACGGCTATTACGACTACATTGCTCCACAATTATACAATCAGGGCGGTGACGGCGTTTGGGTCGATGAAATCAATACTTGGGTTCCGCAAAGCAACGATCAGTTAAAATATGAATTTCTTTATTACATGTCTGATTCCTTGATTCACGGCAGCCGCAGCTTTTTGAAAATTCCTAACGATAAGCTAGTTTTAGGCTTACCGGCTAATGTAGACGGAGCCGGCAGCGGTTATGTCATTGATCCGACAGCAGTTTATCAAGCATTGGATCAATTGAAAAAAGACGGTAATCCTATTAAAGGTCTGATGACTTGGTCAGCGAACTGGGATGTCGGCACAAATGCCGCAGGTAAAGCTTATAACAATGAATTTGCGACAAGATATGTCCAAATCCTACAATAACCTTTTTGAATATTTTCTATATAAAGTACTGAGAGGTCGGGACAGAAGTGCTAAGCCCTTCGGAAATAAGCCGGAATTCACGAAAATTGTTTTTCAAATTTTTGTGAATTCCGGCTTATTTCCGAAGGGGCTGCTTCTGTTCCCGCCGTTTATTCGTGTTTTGAGTGTGTGGCAAAAGTGTCCTTTACTTTTGTCTCACACTCTCTATTTACGAATAAACGATGGCCAAAAGTCAGGTTCTTCGGCAATTTCACAAAAGACGATCACTATCAAAAGCATACTGTTCGCCTCTTATTCCAATTGCTCGAATCTAAACAACTTTGGGTTCAACCGCTTTTATTTGCGTTATTTTTGAGTAAAAATGCATTATTCTTTCTTCCCACTAGTTACTAAAAGCTCAGCCATTTCATGAGAGTCAGTGTTTTTCTTCGTCCGGTAAATTCCTTCTTTTCGCAAGTGATGGTAAAGAGTAGAAATCGAAATATCGCAGCGTCTGGCAATTTCCTCCGCTGAAATCGACGTACTATGATACAGTCTGAGCGCTTCATTAACCTGAGAGACCAGCGGCGGGCGTCCCAAAACAACGCCTTTTTTTCTAGCTGCATTTAAACCGGCTAAGACACGCTCTCGAATCAGCTCTGCTTCCATTTCAGCAAAAGCACCCATAATGGTAAAAAAGAAGCGCCCCATCGGTGTTGAAGTATCAATGTTGTTTTGAATGCTGACGAAATTGATATTTTGCTCATTAAAATGCTCTAAAAGGACAAGCAATTGCTTGGTTCCTCTCGCTAATCGATCTAACTTGAAAATAACAAAGGTGTCACCTGACTTTAACCTGTTCAGTGCTTTGTTTAATTCATTACGCGAGCTTTTCCGGCCGCTTTCATGCTCTTTAAAGATGAGATCCACACCATAATCTTTTAGAGCTTGTTCCTGTGAATCAAATTTTTGATAATGCGTACTGACACGCATATAGCCAATAACCGCCATATTTTCCCCTCCTTTAATCTTTTTCGATAACTATAGTTTAAGCATCAAAGTAAATGGAATGGTATTGTCCGTTTAAAGCCAACAGCTCCTCATGCGTTCCTTCTTCCACGATTCGACCTTGATCCATGACCAAAATACGGTCAAAATGCTTAATCGTATTCAAACGATGAGCCACAACAATACAAGTAAAGTCATAGGTTTTCAGCCGATTCATAATGAAGTTCTCCGAGATATTGTCCAAGGAACTGGTCGGTTCGTCCATTAATAATAAGCTGGTTTTTTTCACCAATGAACGAGCAATGGAAATCCGCTGCATTTGACCGCCGGATAAATTCATGCCGCCTTCAGAAATCTGGGTTTCCAAGCCCAACGGTAAATTCATAATAATTTCATCCACTTTAGAATCAAAGATTGCTTGCTCCACTCGTTCCGGCAATACATCGGACTGGTTTAACACAATATTGTCATAAAGCGTAGCATTAAAAATCGTAGGCTTTTGATTGACGATACTCACACATTGCTTCAAAGAGCTTTCGTCAATATCTTTTAAATCAATGCCATTGAATTCAATTGTTCCGGATGTGGTATCATATAAGCCGGCAAGCAACTTTAAAAGCGTACTCTTACCCGAACCACTTTTCCCGACAATTGCTACTTTTTCCCCAGCCTTTACCGAAAAAGAAACAGATTGGAGAATTTCTTCTTCAAAATAGCTGTACCTAAATGAAACATTTTTCGCTGCTAAGCCAGTAATCCGTTCGATTTTTTCACCCGCATTGGTCAGCCGCGGATTTTCCTTCGCCTCTAAAATTTCGTTGAGCTTGCCAAAATAAGAACGCAGCAGCAACAGCTCGGTATACGAGTCAAAAACTGTTACGATTGGCGTGATGAACGCCCCTGCCAATGCATTAAAGCTCACCAGCTGACCTAATGTCACTTGTCCGTTAACCACTTGAAAAAGTCCCACATAGATCAGAATAATCGGTAAAATAAATTGAAGAGAGGTCTGAATCGTTCTCACCCAAGTGGAGAAGCGATTTTTTTGGGCCCGCAGTTGAACCTGAGTTTTAAATTCTTCACGCCATTTATCGTAGAATTCCTTTTCCGAGCCGGAGGATTTGACTGTTTCCATCCCTTCGAACAGCTCTACCAGAATGCGTTGGACCTTTGATTGAGCAATCAATTCCTTGTTAGTAATCGCTTGGACACGTTTGGAATTTACTACTGAAATCAAGCCCATTATCAGTGCGCCTAAGATAGAAATCAACGTCAAGTTTACAGACATGTTAATCATTAAAACTAGATAGATAAAAACAAAGAGAAAATCAACGAAAATAGTCAGCATGCGCTGGCTCATAATTTGCTGAATAATTACGCTTAAGTTTGCTCTAAAAATCAGATCTCCGGTCGATCGATTCACAAAAAAGCGCAGCGGCAGATAGATAATTTTCTGCATAAATTTCTTCATTAACGTTAAGTCAAACAAGTTTTCCAGCACGATCAGAACTAACCCTCGTGTTACCTGCAGCAAATAATAGGCGGCAAATAAAACTAGAATCGTAACGATGACTTGAAATGCATCAGCCACAGCAAACTCCGCTCGATCAATAATGGTTTGTGTTAAACGCGGAATAATAATGGTTACCAGCTGGACTAAAAGTGTTAATCCAACAAAGAAACCTACTTTTAGCTTTTGATCCGCCAAGATAGCTTTTAAAATAGTCCAGGTGGCATTTTTCACTTTTTTCTTTTGAGTGATGGTCACATCTATGTCTGTTAGAATCAAAGCAATATTCGAAAAACTAGCTTCAAATTCCTTTCGCGACAGCTTTTTGCGGCCACTGGCCGGGTCAAGAATCGTGGCTTCCCTGGCTGTTAGTTTTTCTAAAACGATATAATGCCGCTCTTCCCAAAAGCAGATAACAGGCGCTTGCTGTTCTTCTAAAATACCAAGCTCCAACACGCGAATCGCTTTTGTTTCAATGCCTCGATCGCTTAGAATCTGATGGAGATTCGTCAGTGTATTCCCACCTTTAGGTACACCGTACACATCACGCAAGTGGCTTAACGTCACATGATCCTTGTAATAATTTAAAACCATAGCCGTACACGCTAAGCCGCATTCACTATGCTCGCTTTGCTCAATAAACGGTACTTTTTTTACCAAGCCAACTCCCCCTTACTTCTCCGGCAGCGTTAAGGTTAAGACATCTGCTGTTTTTTCTGGAATGGCCATTCGTAAGATTTGATGACCAATTCCTGCCAAGCCTGTAAACAAGCCATATTTTGGCATTGTCGGCAAGCCTTCAAACGTGTATTTACCTGCTCTAATTTTAGCTGCTACGTTTTCGATTTTTTGGTGAATTTGTTCTTTTTGCTCATCTGTCGCTAAGCCGGATAGTTGATAATCCATCAAAAAGGCTAAATCGCCGAAATTCCCGTGGCACAAGCAATCGTCCCGTTTTTCCTGATGCAGTAATCGTTCTGCTGCAATTTGGATTTCCGTTGCCAAACGCTCATCATCAAAGCCGCTCGTATACAAGTCTAAATAGGCTAAGCCGATTCCGGTGGCTCCGTAACACCACAAATCATTCAGCTGGGGCGGAATTGGGCGTAAATCTAGCCAGCCATTTTGAAGCGGATCAAAGGTCGTACGCTCTTTCACCAAACATGCTTTAATCAGTTGTTCTATTTCCCCATCGGGTTGCAGCTTTAAAAGACTGTTGGCTGCGTAAATGATACCTGCATAGCCGTGAGCAAAACCACCTTGTTTAATTTCAGCTAAATCAATCGTTAAAAGAACCTGTCTAGCAAAAGCCAAATAACGCTCTTGCTTGGTTTCTTCATATAAATGGACAAAGCCCTTCACAATCGAAGCAATGCCGCCCGTCCAGTCATAGCCAGTAATTGTGGCCGAATCAAAGCTGGCCATGTATTTTTCTGCGATCGATTCAGCAGCGGCCAGTAATTTTAAATTATGGTTGTTGCGGTAACTGTACAATAGCGGATAAACAGCGGCAAAGGAACCATAAAAGGCAGAAATACTGTCCACATAATCCTCCTCCAGCTTCAAGACCAACGCTTCAGCCAATTCATAGGCTTCTTTAAAGCGCGGCTGATCTAAGACATGATACAATTCACTAAAATATAAATACATTCCGGCAATCCCGTCATAAAAATTCTCGTTCATAACATTTACGACGTAATTATCCGGAGAACTTTCTTCAATATCCTTCCAAGCGATCGACTCTTCTCCTAAAAAGGCAGCATCAAGAACTGCTGCTCCAATCGCATAAGCGCCTTGTTCAAAAACTGTTCTTCCTACCGCCTGCTGCAAAGGTATACTTTTTTCTTGCAGATCCATTGAATGATAGACCCCGAATGAGGTCTTTAAATAATCAAGCTGCTCCTGTTCTTCATGTGGAGAATAATTCCGCAAGCGGTCAATTTCTAAATCAATCGCTCTATCTGGATACATCCCCGTAATCACTTCTCCCTGACTGGCAACCAAATCACGACTGCTGGTTGGGTTAAAGAAGATCGGTACATCATGCTGCAGCATGTCTCTGACCTCATAAGGAACTGGACGTGAATCAGAATAGCCGTGCATCCATAAATTTTCAAATAGTTTCTCACGTTCAATGTAATCCACCATACAGCTTGGATGAGTGGAATAATCCAGCAAATCGCCATAGCTTTGGGTGGTTTTAATCACATTTCTAACAAAACAATCTGAAAAAATTTCCTCAGCCAGATCAGCCAATTGCTGCTGATGAGCCAAAGCAAACGCAGAGAATTCTTTAAAACCTTGAATAATCGTGTCAATATAAGGCACAAAATCGACTTTTTCGCCATTCAACAAAGGAATATTTTCAGCAGCATCCGTGATGTGTTCTTGATACATAAACTGCATGTTGACTGAGTCAAAATTGACCAGCTTTAAGATTTTGTACGGCAGCTTTTGTTCGCCACCACTTAAAGCGCTCAGTTGAATGCCCTTAGAAGCGCCCTCCACATCATCTTCGGCCCGCTCTTCAAATAAGTAAATCGGCACCAGCCCACTCATCACGACTGATTCTCCGTTTGACTGCATAACCTTCACCAGTGCATTTTGGCTATCTGGCATAGGAAAATGATTTTGAATAATCGTTTCTAAATCAATTAATACAGGATACTTGCCGTATGCCAACACATTTTCCAAATGAAAATCATTGCCGTTAAGCAAATAAACTAAAGCAATTGTTTGACCAAACTGACGATAAAAAGCTGCAACCTCTGCTTCTGTTTCACAGGCTGAATAATGCAGACGCTCTTCGAATGCATAAGCTTTTTTCACAATTTTTGTCGTTAGATAAAAGTCAAAGGCTGAATCCAGCTTTTTGACTTCTTTTACAAAGCGATCGAAGCGTTCGCTGATGGCCAAATCCTTTGGTTTATAGACTAATTCCTGCTGTTTGTTCATTGTTAGAATCGCGACCGATTTACCGCGATCGTGAGAATCTCCTGCACCCATTTTCAAACTGGTTAAAGTTAGCGGCTGTTCAATGCCGAAAACTTCTGTCAGCTCTTCTTTACTTTCACATAAAGCACGAAGCAGCTCTGTAAAATTCGTTAGCTGAAAAGCGATCGTTTCTGCAAACAGACGAGTCAGCACGGGATATTGATAGAAAAAGGCACTGACCTTTTCTTTTGTGTCAAAGCGTGCTTGCAGATATTTCGTAAACGCGACCTTTTCATCCAAGTCAACCGACAAATCCAGCGCTTCTTTTTCCACATGCAAATCATAGACAAATGTCCGCAGTCCAATATCCATAAAGCGGTTAATAACCTCGCCCACATAATCCTGCAGTGCCTGCTCCGTCACGATTATTTCCGGAAAATCTTTTATTATTTGTTTTAATTCATTTTCAAAATAATCAATATGCAGGCGCAGAGCATACGTAAAATTGGCTTTATTTGGCTCGAAAACATCGGTAACTAAACGGTCCTCCTGAGCAAAAATTTCTTGGGTCATCTGGAACCAGTCTTCTTGTTCAAGGACAGTTAAAATATAGGCTTGTTCTTGCTCATCCAGCTCTTTAATCGCAAAATCAAACGCAGCTTCACTTAAGCCAAGCGCGTGCAGAATTTCTGCAAACCGTTCGTCTGTTACCGTTGTTGGTCGCTGCCGCCACTTTTGATAATTTTTCAGCTCCGCAGCAGAATAGTTCAGCTGATTTTGTTGATAATATTTCGTTAAAATGTCATAGCGTTGACGTATTGAGGTAGCTTTTGCTAAATTCTTAAGACTCATAAGCAGTCTCCTTAAACTCATTTATTTATGTAAACTCTTTTTGCTTTACTTTATCTAAAAACAATTGCTAGACAAGCTGCTTTTTAAGAAGCAGCTCATCTAGCAATTTAGGTTATTTTAAATTACCATCCGCAGCATCTTGAAGAGCAGCAGCTGTAGCTACATCTTGAAGAATAGCAACTTCTTGATGATGATGAAGAAGAGGATGATGAAGACCAGCTCCAACCAAAACTTCCTTGTACTTTGTTCATTTCTTCTGGTGTTAGTTCTTCAAAAGATTTTCCCACTTTTTTCTCAGCTTGTTTGTTCATTTGTGTTTTCCCCCATTCTAATTTTTTCAAATAACAACCTGTGCACAGTTATTATTAATCTATTTAAACTGACATAAATCAGTTTAAAACAACGTCATTTTTTAGTTACATTAGATAGATAAGCGTACAATTGTGAATTTATTCGCTTCAATCTTGAATGTGCATGAACTTTCCGGCAGGCTTCTTGGTGTAAGGCCTCTTTCTTCTGCAACAACTGGTGTAATTTCATATTCACCCGGTGCTAAGTAAACACTAATCTGACCAAATGAATTCGTTGCTACTGTCGTTTCGTAGCTTGAACCTTTTTTACATTTAATCTTGTACTCAAGACCGTTGAGTTGTTGTGTTCTGCCACTTGGTGATGATACGTAGACAAGCGCACGTCCTTGCTGCTGTTTCGGTTCATTGTAAAAGACAGCTTCTGCAATTGTTCCGACCGCTATCGTCGTTGTTTGTGTCGCACCATCAAGTTTATAACCATCGGGCGCTTTGATTTCAGTAATTTCAACTTCGCCTACTGGCAGATTTGATAAGAAAATTTCACCGTTAATATCGGTTGTGCCTTTGTGAAGATTCCCGGCAGCATCCCTGATCTCAAATTCCGCACCAGGCAAGACAGTATCTGTTTCAAAGCCGTCTATATCTTTTGCATATTTCGTAATTTTTAAGCTGCCAAGATTTTCTTTTTTCTGATTGGCATGTCTGATTTCCGCTACTTTTCCGGCTTCCACCGTCACTTCATAAAACGTAGTGTCTTCTTCATATCCAGGCGGAGCTTCAACTTCTACTACGTAATAATTCCCTGGCTCTAAATCCTCCAGTAAAATTTCGCCGTTGGCATCGGTAGTGTAGGTTCCCACCAATTGCGTATCTTTGTCATAAACTTCAAAAATAGCTCCCGGAAGATAAACCGTTGGATTTGAATCTTTAACATATTTAACAATTTTCAATGTACCAGTTTCTGGTACTACTATTTTTTTATTAACAATTTCAATCGTTGCTTTGCCGTTTGGTGAATCCTTTGCAATCGTTACATATTGCGGGGTAGCATCCAGCTCATAGCCTGCCGGTGCTTTTGTTTCAATTAATTTATACGTACCAAATGGTAAGTTGCTTAATGAAGCAACTCCGTTGGCATCCGTTGTTATTTTGTCAATTAACTGATCGTTGTTGTCATAAACCTCAAACTCTGCTCCTGCTAAGCGAGTACCAGCTTCATCTTTTTTAATTACTTCAAGATCGCCAGTAGTCACTTCCGGTTTATTCTTTACCGTAATACTGACTTTACCGTTTGGATCTGTTTTTGAAACAGTAACGGCATGTGGTGTTGCATCTAATTCATAGCCTGCTGGTGCTTTCGTTTCGACTAATTTATACGTACCGAATGGTAAGTTACTTAACGAAGCAACTCCGTTAGCATCCGTTGTCACTTTGCCCACCAGCTGATTATTTGCATCAAAGACATCAAACTCTGCGCCTGCCAAACGCTTGCCGCTTTCATCAGTTTTAATTACTTCAAGATCACCGGTCGTTACTTCTTTTTTGTTCGTTACCGTAATGCTCGCTACACCGTTTGGATTATCTTTGGAAACCGTCACGTATTGTGGTGTTTGATCCAGTACGTAGCCATTTGGTGCTTTGGTTTCAACTAATTTGTACGTGCCATATGGTAAATTATTTAGCGTAGCAATTCCTTGTGCATTTGTCGTAATAGTACCAACAAGTTTGTTATTGGCGTCAAACACTTGGAAGGTTGCTCCAGCAAGCACTTTTCCTGCTTCATCTTTTTTCACGACTTGAAGATTACCGACTAATTTTTTATTTTGAATCGTAATAACTGCGGTTTTCGTAGTTGAAAGAATTGTTACATATTTTGGCGTTGTATCCAGCTTGTAACCATCCGGTGCTTTTTCTTCAACCAGCTTATATGTACCTAAAGGTAAATTGCTCAATGTCGCGGTTCCATCAGCGCCTGTCGTAATTTTCCCGACTAGTTCATTATTTGAATTGTACACATTAAAAACTGCGCCTGCTAATACTTCATTATTTTCATTTTTCTTAATTACTTGTAATGAGCCTTTTTCAGTTGATTCCTTATCATTACACTTGGTTAAACAAATTTTTTGTCCGCATCTTAAAAGACTAAAGAACATAGAGCTTGATTCTAAACGATAGCCTTGTGGTGCTTTGGTCTCTTTGATAGTATAAAAACCTAATTTCAATGAATTCGTTTGGGCAATTCCAGAAGAATTGGATTCTATAACCTGCACTTGCTGTCCCCAAATATTGTAAATAGTAAACTGCGCGCCAGCTAACCGAGCCTTTGTTTTGGAATCATATTTGATTACCTGAACAGTTCCTGTATTAGAATAGCCGAAAAAACTAGGTGTAGCTTTTCTGGGCGCCAGAGCTTGCTCTGGCACTTTTGCTAGATCTTGATTAATTTGCGCAGTGTCCTGCTCTGATCCTATCGCCCAACTATTAGTCGATACTGCTTGTGCTTCGATTGCTTTTCCATTAAACGCACCTAACGTCAAAATGAAAAAAACAAAACCCATTAATAAATAACTTACTTTTTGCTTCATTTTCATCGTATGTTTTCTCCCCCAGCAAACAATTTTTTCAAGTCTGATTTTTCAGCCTAAATTAGAAAATAATAAACCAAATAAATAAAGTGGTCATGTTCATCAACTCCTTTAAATCTAAAAAAATTAGAAATTTTTGTAGTTTTTAAATAGTTATTTAATAATTTTGTCTATAATAACATGTAGGTTGTATATTTCCTCAATAGGTAAAGTATTTTATACCAAGAAAAGGAGAATTATTTTGAATAACTACGGAACTTTATTAAAAAAAATTAGATTGGAAAAAGGCTTAAGCCAAAAGGACGTTTATTCGGGAATAATGACACGGCAAACCTACTATCTGATTGAAACCAACGTCAGTATGCCTTCCTTCGATAAGTTCTTATTGATCCTAGAAAAACTCTTTCTATCAGTAAAAGAATTTTTGTATTTGCTTGATCCTGAAGCCTTTCCGGAAGAAAGCCATCTCTATTATCAAATGAGTCAAGCTGTATTCAAAAAAGATGAACAGTGTCTGAAATTTCTCGTACAATCGGCTGAACAGTTCTATAAAACCACCAACAACCAAAAATATTTTCATTTGTATTTGATTGCTCAAGCTATGCTTTTGATCAATTTCAAAACAGAAGGAATAAAAACAAACCACTCCTTAAAACGCTTAATGCGCCCTATAAAAAACTACTTAATTGGCGTCGATACATGGTATTTGTATGAACTGAAATTATTGAATAATGCTTTGTACTGCTTCAATTTGGCTGAGGCCATTTCTTTAAGCAACCTCGTTACTCAAAAAGTCGGTGCACTCAGTCAAACAGAAGCTTTTCAAGATGCTAAATTAAGAATTTATTTAAATCTTTCTTCACTTTGTCTAAGCTATAAGGATTACACTCACACAATGCATTTTTCAAAATTGGCGAAACAAAATGCACTAATGGACTACCGTCTTTTCGAAACGCTTATTGCTGATCTTAATTATGCAATTGCTCATTCAGCCGTGACCTCCAAGCAGCAAACAGCCAAAATCAAAAAGTACTTAGAAATCTTAGACTATTTGGATTACGACAAAATCGTTGAAGAGTACCAGAATATATTGAAAACTAACGGAATTAATTAATTATTATTTGTTTTTTTATTCGAAAATCACTATTGTCCGAACTGATTAATCTTATAGGACCAGCTATATGGTCTAGGTGATTTTTCTTGCTCATTATTTGTATCGGTTCCTAATTCAGGCGTTATAAACATGGTCAGCCAATACTCATTATTTAGTTGATAATCGAGTACCGCCTCATTTGTTTTTATCAGTTGACTAGAATTGCTGGATAAATGAGTGGTGTTTAGCTCTTTATCTGTTGAGGTCAATATATAACCTAAAAATGTATAATATTCAGGAATCAAATCTGTAATTTTCAGCTGTGCCTGATCTCTTTTAATCGTCAGTTCATATTTAGTAAACAGGTCTTGAGAAACTTCCGGCGCAGTATCTTTGATGGTACTGCCGGAAATAAAAGGTCTCGTTTGTGCCTGTCCCGAGATAAACGATGTATAATAACCTTTTGACGGAATAACTAGGTCTTCATTTGGACGAATAACGCTTTGACGTATATTTAAATATACTTTTTTCACTTCTGGTATTTTTGTATTCGTAACTAAAATTTGTTGGTGCTGATAGGCCTTCTTTGAATCAAAAGTGAATATTGCTTTTGATTCTGCCGTTATCTGTCCATTGATTTCGATTTTGGTTTCATATTTTTCTGGATCAGCCAATAACTCTTCTACGGTATATTCCTGATCTGCCTTGAACGGATGAACCACTTTCCTTTCTTCAGTTGCATAAAGTGTAAATGAATCATTAGCTGTATAAGCATCGTTTCCATATTTGAAGCGGAATTGTTCTGATTTATCCGTAATTTCTGTGCCATTCTCTGCAAGCAGCTTTTTCTTAAGCGTTACAATAATCGGCTCAACCTTCGGCACATCGAATTCTGCCCGTTTGACTGCATCATTAAAATCTTTATAAACAATCGTTGTTCTCCCATTGGTTGCGGCTAGCCCATCTTTGTCAATAACATTAGCCGCCAAGACTTCATTCGTAGCATTAACCCGATAAGTCATTTCAGCATACATCACATCTTCATCAGGATCATTGGAAACAGGCGTTTGTAGTGCTCCTACCACCCAATTAATCGTATCTGTTCCGGCAGTATTTTTGATAGTTGTACTCCCTTGACTAGGAGTTACTTCACCTTCCAAAGAAAATCCGGTACCCATTGGATCAACAACAGTGGCCGATTTAATCGCTCCGATAATCTCTCCGGCAATCCCACTCAAAATATCCTCCAAATTATCTGCAGTCGCTGCGAAACATTTATCTTCTGAAGAGGCAATTTCTTTCAAGGTTTGATTTCCAGTCACTATTTCATCATCTTGTGAAACTGAATCGAGGTCTACTCCTATTGTATACAGATCTGTTACCAGCTTATCTCCGGAAGCCAGCTTCTCATCTTTCGTTATGTTAGCTTCTGCAATTGCACTGTTTGCATGATTCATCATTAAACGATTCGTTGAACCGGTTGGCATTTGTTCATAATCAGGAGGAAAAGCACCAAGTCGATATCGTGCCCCGTTTCCGACTGATTTACTATAGTTAAAATAGCCTTTCGGAATTGTTTTCACGGTTTCATAATAGTTATAATTTGCATTACCGCTAGGATAATCAAAACGCTGCATTTCCCTTAACTGGTTATAAGGCTCTGTCGGCGGATAGCTGTAGGTTGGAACGCCATCAGAAATTAAGACAATATTTCTTTTTTCAGCCGTTGCTTTTGTCATGACTTCTGTAGCGGTCTTAATCGCCCCTTGCGTAAAAGTCCCGCTATTATCGATATAATTCAGTTCTTTGATTTTATTGGTTAAGAGATCTTTGTGCGTATAGTCAACAAATTGACCACTCCAGCCACTTTCATTGAACGTATATTTGGTTACATTTGTACTAAACGTTACTAAGGCGATCCGATTCACGTAATCCTTTTTTAATACCATATTCACAAATTTTTCAGCCGCTAGTTTTGCTTTTACCATCCGATCGTTATCTTTCATACTTCCTGAAATATCAACGATTAAAACAATATCCGTCGGTGGCGGTGGAAATTGATTGCGTCCTTCAACGCGTAATGTAATATCCCATTGATTCACCATACCAGCAACTGGTTCTGCCGTTTTGCTCAATTTGATTTGTCCCGGCTGCAAATTTGTCGCCTTAGCTGCTTTTACAGGCGCATTGGTATAAAAAAAGGAGGAGCGCACGAAAAATACTGATCCGATTAGACAAACTGCCAGTATTATAAGGCGTAATAATTTCAATTGTTTCGTTTGAATGTGCACATCATTACCTTCTTTCATTTCATCAAAATTTTGCATTTATTCACCAAGCGTCTGATCTTTCAATAAATCATCAATTGTCGCTAACGGTGCGTTCGCCGGGCGCTGACCATTCCACCAAGCATCCCGATACGCAAACGGTGAGATGCCGATTCCTTCTGCTTTTAACTCGAATGTTAAATTCGCTCCTGCATATTCTGGTGTGATATTGGCAGCATTCATTCGTACCTTCGTAAATAGATTATTGGTTGTTTCATTTTTATTCAGTTTTCTTTTATAGTAGAAATAACCGTCTGCTCCATCCAGCCAATCCGTTAGATTGTAATCAATCGTCAACACTGGAGCGGCACCGGTAGTCGTTGCCGGCAGTAAAAGAGCCGAGCCGCTGCTTTGCTTTTTAGTAAGCATAGGCAGTGCCAAAACACGGACAAAGATCGCTTGTTCACCTGTATTTTTTACGGCTGCTTTTTTCACATAATCCGTGTCCGGCTCAAAGACTGCCGGCGGGTTAAATTCCTCTACAATTTCCGCTTCTACGTTGCCGACTCTAAAGTCATTTTGTTTTTGATCCTTGTCCATCAAGGCAGCATGCGTGTGATACAACCCAAAGGACAGCATTACCAGCGTAACTATTGAGCTGAGGTACAGACATAGCTGTTTTGTTGATAGAACCTTATTTTTTCGTTTCATTTTTTTCAAACTAGCTACCTCCTTTAATCAATCAGCCGTCCAGAATATAACTCATAGGCCGGACTTGGTGATTGAATATTCCAGCTGCTTAATAAGACATTTGTAGCATCATGCGCATCCATTACCGGCTCTAATTTATACAATGCCCCTTTAAATTTATTTGGTGCATCTAAACGTAAATGCACACTTTGAAGCAGTGGTTCCGTCATTTCATTCGGCTGAAGCAGCTCTGAATAATAAAAATAACCGTCCTGATACAACCAGTAGTTCTTTGTGCTACTTGCTGGTTTTGTCGTGTAAATATTGGCTGGAAAGTTTAGCGACAGCCAGTGTAAGGCGGTTTTCTCCCGCTGACTGTCCTGCCATTTATAGCTGTCCGCTGTATCTTTGGGCATGACTGCTTGTTTTGCGATATAATAGTTATTTTTATAGTGATAAGTTCCGCCAGCTTTGGCCGCTGCTGTCCATGTTTGTACATTGGCTTGATTGACGGTCGGCTGAACTGCATTGGTTGATACAGCTAAATTGCCGTTGCCGGTCTGATCGGTAACATCCACTTGAAACAACAGTAAATATTCATAAAGCTTCAAACGAATAAAAGCAGGAACATCTCCTGTATTTTTTACTTGAACGACTTTTTTTACTTTCGTCCCGAACGACCATTCGAAATTCGGTTCAAAATCTTCCACAATTTCAGCGGATAATCGAGTACCGACAAAATGATTTGTTCGATCATCTTCTGAAACAAACCATGCATATGTACTTCCTAGAACCATCAAACCAGAAAAAAGAAATGCCGAAGCAGCGATCATCAGCTTACCGTTTACTTTGCGTTTTTTTCTGTGAAATTTGGTTTTTTGCTTGCTTTTTTTCACCTAACATTTCCCCCTATTATTTGATCGTTCTAAGAAATTCAATGTGAACTATTTGTTTTTTTGCCAACTTTATATTTTAAAATCAGCAAAACAATTAAAATTAAAAACATTCCTATACAGCTAAACAACAACGCTTCCCGCCATTGCTCACCTGTTTTTGGTAAACTGAGACGATCCATTATTTTTGATAGAAGAGGCATATCATCCGAGTCATCCGGCTGTTTCGTATTGGGCAAGGTCGTTTTTACAGCCTTAAACTGCCAAACATTCTCAACTATATTTTTGGTAAAGAAATCTCGATTGGTATACGTTTTTCCGTCCAATTCAAAAGCAGCTTCCAGCATTCGGCTGTCTCCACTTTTAAAGATTCCCAAATCTAAAGGAGCCGCTGTGTTTTGCAAATTTCTTGTGCCACTGACTCCTGATAAGGGACCTTTGTATATCTCCCGGCCTTCATAAATTAAGGTCATCTGGATTGCTTCAGATAAATCTAAACTGCCTTTAATTAAGGTAGGTTTACTGACAGTCATAGTTAACTGATAAGGAATATCTTTTTCGATATTAATGATGGTAATTTTTGTTGACCATTTTTTCCCGGGAGCGACATCTCTGACATCAATCAGATAGCTGCCGTCACTTTTTACCTTGATACCTTGATCATCGCCCACTATCATACCGGGAGGAAGAAGCACTTCTGCCTTAGCTTCAAGAGGTTTAGAAACAAGGCTTAGACCACCAAGGATCAATAGTCCTATCCATATTCCTTTTACTAACTTCCTGTAGCGACTCTTCATTCTTCTTCCTCCTCAATTGATAGTTCAGCTATTATTTAGCAGGTACTAATGCTTTTAGCGCTGTTGCTAATGCATCATTATTGCCTGCTGGCAACCATTCGTCTACAGCATCTTTGTATGCTGAAATTCCTTGGCCTTTTACTTTCAAGTCATAAATTAATTTACTGTATTCATTTCCTGCAGAACCTAATAGTTTTACCGCATCCATTAATTGTGCTGTATTTACACCCGGTGCTACCACACTTGTGTAGTAGAAGTAGCCGTCTTTTGCGTTAAAGTACCATTTGCCTGCAACTGTTGGATCAGTTGTAATATTGTTAAATGAAATTTGAATATTTCCAGAGCCTGTCGCTGCTGGTGCATTCCAGATCGTTGTTCCGTCTGCTACAAACGTAGGTGCATGCACTGGAGCTGCTGTCCAGTCTTTTTCGAGTGGTGCATTGTACTCTAAATCAACATAGCTTAGTTTCGGTGCGCCAGATTTGATGGTGATCTTACCAGAAGCATCGCGGTTAAAGCCATCGATTCCGCTAGCATGGTAAAGTACGCCGCCTTTTTCTAACACATAACGATACGTATAGCTTGTTACTCCAGCTACTGTTTCAGCTTTTTCTTTGACTTTTAATGTATAAGTTCCTTTAAAGTCTCCAGTTGTTCCACCTACAACGACTGTCGGTACAGTTCCATCAAATTGCGAAGCTGTATACCCAGCCGGTGCATCCGTTCCTGGCAATACATAAACTTGCTGCGCAGTTTTGCCTTCAAGTTCCGTACCAGCTGTTTGTTTTGCTTGATGATCCTTCAATAATTGTAAGGATTCTGACAATGATACCCGAATTAATGTGTCGTATTGTCCGATATTGGCAATCGCCACATCTTTGTTTACTTCTGAACCTGGTTCCCAATCGGTTGGCGGTTCAAAGGTTTCCACTACTTCAATGTCTTTTCCAGTAGCAATTTCACCTTCAAAGTGGTTGGTTTTTTCATCTTCGCTGGTGAACCAGGCGAAGGTTCCAGCTAACAGTGCGACAAGAGCAAAGCTGCCTGCTAGTGCCAATACCTTTTTCTTTTTGTTTTTCTTCATTTCTTAAATTCCTCCCCAATTTTTTTATTATTAACTTTTCAACGAAGTCGCTAAAAAGATAATAGTTATCCTTTGTTTAAAATGTAATATCTGACAACGGTAATAAAGCCAAAGACTGATAATAGGAAAATAATTGCTGTTATGGGATGATCATGAACAAACGTCAAAACCGCTCCTATTTTCGGAATTACAAAAATTTTCTTGCCGACGACTTGTTTGGCATTTACCGGAACATCCTCCGCCAAGTTGGCATCCCCTTGCGTAATGTAATAAGTGCCTTTGGTTTCGCCTAAATGATCCAGCTTCTTTTTGACTCTGTGTGTTAAAAAAGCCTTACTT
This sequence comes from Enterococcus sp. UD-01, assembly GCF_044909655.1. Classification (NCBI taxonomy): domain Bacteria; kingdom Bacillati; phylum Bacillota; class Bacilli; order Lactobacillales; family Enterococcaceae; genus Enterococcus; species Enterococcus sp. UD-01. Next base: position 99,372 of record NZ_JBIYEU010000012.1, read on the forward strand.
TCCAAGCTAGGACGAAAGGTGATGATGTCGCCGACCTGTGCTTCGCTGCCTTTTATATTTTTTACGATAATTATGTCTCCTGAATGAAACCCTCCTTTTTGTGTTTTTGGATCTCTGGGTACCATTGAATCAGTCAATACGCCGAAAAAGCGGTAACCTAAAACACTTCGATCGGTGCTTTTACTGGTTGCAAAGAGTACCGAACCGATTACCATGAATAAAATAAAGCTGTAAAAAATTAAATTGAATAAAAAAGTGTATACAGGATTCTTTTTTACTGGCTTCCTGACCTTTTTCTTAGGTGCTTGCGGTGCTGCATCCTTCTGTGCTTTTTTCGCGGGTCGCTTTTTTTTCGCATTAGGAAGTTTTTTAGGTTGATTCGGCTGCCTAATAGTCGCTTGTTTCGATGATGTTGTGCGTTTCTTTTGCTTAGTAGATGTTGGCTTTCTCTTTCTTTCTTCCATGCTATAAATCCTCGCTTTACCCTAAAACACTGAATGCTCCATGCCTTATGATTCATGTATAATCGTTGTTCCAAAAACAGAAGAGAAATCAACTAATCACTGATACAGCCTACATTTCAAGCTTCCAAAAAACTAATGATATTGAGAAAATCAACTAAAACGCAAAAAAGAAATACAGCCTAATGGACAAAGCCCATTAAACCGTATTTCTGGATTGTTTCCTCTTAGAATAAATACTGCCAGTTCGTTTCTATAAAAAACATTAGTTTATTATAGAGGAAATCGAATGTCAATAACATTTCCGATTTTTTCTGTTTTATTTTTTACATTTTGATTTTATTTCTATTTAAATTGAGAAAGGCGTGAACTACTATGAAGTCCTTTACATGAGTTTCTTGTTAGAGCAACAGATCAATCTATCTAAATTAAATTAGGAGTGTTTAGCTATGACAGTCATTGGCTATATGCGCGTAAGCACACAGCAGCAAAAATTTGATTCTCAACAACAAGCATTGGAACGCTACGGTGTTGATTGTATTTACAAAGAACGGGAAAGCGGCCGAAAAACCTCTAGAAGTGAATTGAACAAAGCTCTTAAACGCTTAAAGCCCGGTGATACATTAGTTATTTTCAAATTAGACCGGCTTTCAAGAGGGACGAAGCAACTACTAAGTTTGTTAGAAGAATTTGACCGAAAAAATATTCACTTTGTCAGTATTCAAAATAATATTGACACCTCCACAGCGATGGGTCGCTTCTTTTTTACAATTATGGGTGCCTTTGCGGAAATGGAAGCAGAATTGATTAGAGAACGAGTCATGGCGGGCTTGGAAGCTGCCAGAGAAAACGGCAAACAATTAGGTCGACCGCCGCTTACTAAGGAGGTTCAGGAAGCGTTACAATTGTATACAACCTCAGAATTATCTGTACCGGAAATTGCAAGACGCTGTAACATCTCCGTACCAACAGTCTATAACCATATTAGAAAACAAAAATTACTAAAAAAATAACCCAACACACACACTTGTATAAAAACGAGGGAAACACATATGAACCAAGAACAGCTTATAAAATACATAATAAAAGAGGCAAAAATAGACCTAAGTCGCTATCTTGCCTCGTTGTTTTAACTAATTAATTTTAACCCGATTACTGACAATAAAATAAGCCCTATGCATGCTATTCTACGCCAGTCCTTTGATTCACCATAAATAATCATTCCTAAAATAGCGCCGCCAGCCGCTCCGATTCCGGTCCAAATCGCATAAGCAACACCCATCGGCAAATCTCTCATAGCTAAGGATAAGAAGAGAAAGCTACTGCCGAACGTAACGACTAGCAAACCTAGTGATTGAAAATCTTGTTTTTGATTGTAGCGATTAATAGTCCCTACACCCAGCATTTCAAAAATACCAGCAATAATCAAAAAGAGCCAGCTCATGATTGTTGCGCCTCCTTATCACTAGTTACTAGTTTTAAGCCCATGACACCAATCAGCAAGACAACTATCAGTACAAGTTTACTTATCTTTAATTCTTCTCCAAAAAATAAAATTCCGGTAATTATCGTTCCGGCAGTTCCCAGCCCGACAAATACCGCATATGCTGTTCCTACAGGCAATGTTTTCCCAGCGTGAATCAAGGCATAAAAGCTAATAAAAATAACTATCCCAGTCAACAAATATTCCCACCATGAAGAACTATGTTTGATCCCAATCACCCATAAAACCTCAAAGAACGCGCCAATAATTAATTGAATCCAATTCATATTTTATCTCTCCAATCCTAAAACGGTCTAACCTTTTCTTCAATAAACTGCTGTAATTCAGCTAAATTAGCTGTCAGGTAACTTTTATGAAAACTTCCTTTATTCCTTCTTTGAAACTAAACACCTCCTTAAATCAAAAAAAGTGCTAACCAACAATTCTATCAAAGGCCTAAGAATTGTTAATTAACACTTTCCATCGCTTAATATCCGGCGACATTAAACGAAAAGTTTTGCTATTCGACTATGTAAATTTCCATTTTCGCTGCTGCTACTCCTAAAAAAGAAATAATCTTTTTTTAAGTAATTAAACAAATTTTAATATATATAAGAGGAAAAAGTTTATACAAAATTTCTCAAAAAGCTGTATGTTCATACAAGTGATTTGCACTTATTTTTTAAAAATCCAACAATATAATAAATTTATTATAAAAAGTAATTTATTTCTATTTTCATTAGAAAAATTTAATGGAGCATGATTTTGTAAAACGGTGCAACATATGATACACTGTTCTTATCAAAAAAAGATTCCTAGTGAATCGGTTAACGTTGATGTTACTTACTTTAGGCGGTAGTAATGTCAACGTCTTTCTTTTGTCTTTACAAATTATAACACAGAAAAATCTTTTTGAAAATATACACGTACTTAGAGTATAAAAAAATAACAATTATAAATAAAACGTACATTTTTTATGCTCATTTATTTAGTAATTTTTAAAAATTTCGGTTCTGGTTTACGAAAAATGATTACGCCAAAGCGCCCATTGGGTCCCAAGGTGCTAAAGTCGTTGGTTCTTCTTCCCACACGGCTTGTAATTCAGGAGATAACAGATCTTTGCGAATAACGATTTGATACGTATATTCGTCCATCCAAGCATCACTCATTACAAAGAAGCCTTTGGTACCGACCTTTTCGCCCCAGCTGTTTTCTACCTTCCATTTTGTTGTCTTACCCTCTACAACATCCACACCGGTTAAAACCATCGCATGGGTCATTAAGCTTTCCCCATAATCCAGACGTTCTGCCTTAGTCATCGTAAAATCGATATCAAATAAATCATTCATATCATACGCATCCAGCGCCATAATTCCGCTGTCTCTTGTAGAAGATTGACCTACATCACAGCCGAACCAGACAGATTCACCTTGCTCTAATTGAGCTTGTGCTAATTTTTTAAAGGTCGTCATATCGACATTAATGTATTTAACCTCTTTCCCTCCGACTACATTCCCCAGCATCTCTACTGTATAGGTTTTGTTGTAAGGTTTGTCTTGCGTTGGTGCATTAATGATGCTTACATATTCATCCAAATCAACACCAACATATTTGTCGTAAAAGGTTTGAGGTGTGAGCTGTTGATCAATATGATAGTTTTGCTGTTCATCGCGATATTCAAAATCAAAAGTTGCCGGCGGTGTTCCTAAGGAAATCGCTAAAAAGTTATACACTTCCTCCAGCATTTTGGCTTTTGCCTCTTGCACTTGTTCTCCTGTTTTACCTGCTTCAATTAAGTTACGCAAAATAGTTGCATCTTTTCTTAATTTCTTATTCAAGTAGTTATTTAAATCACGAGAATTTGAACTGTTGCTACTTTCAGGCATGGCGCTTTTCGGAACGATGCCGTATTTTTGGAAAATAGAAACGATCATGTCCCACTGGCCGCCGTCTTGCTGCGGTGTCGCTAATAAAAAGGCAACTTTGCGGCTATCTAGCGGCTGATCTGCTGTATTAATGATATTCTCATAAAAATAATTGGCTTTTTCATATTTATCCCAAAAAAACGTATAATTTTGAGAAAGCTCAAACTCTTTTAATTGAAAATTTTGGATCATTTTGTGTCTAAACGTATTCAAGGCTGCAAACATCCAGCAGCGTCCGCTTTGTTTTTGATTCGCTACTTTTCCTGTAGCCAAGTCCACTGAAAAAACAGGTACATTATTTCCTTCAGCGCTCGGATTTTGTGCAGAAGCACTTATACCGTTTTTGACTACACCACGCTGTAGTGCTTGCTGCTTATTATTTTCTATAAACTTGTCATGAAACTGTTGGGTCATTTTTGGTTCAATTATTGACATCTTTCTTCATCCTTTCAATGCTACCAATGGTTTTTATTATATGCCTGTCTTTGCAAACCTACAACCCCCTGAATAAATTATTGCTTTTTTGTATCCTTTGTATTAATATATATAATACAAAAGAGAATAGAGGTGAAATGATGCTATTAACCATTGATATGGAAAGCGAAACTCCTATTTATCAGCAAATTAGCGAGCAACTAATTATTGGGATAGCCAAACAAGAGGTGCGCTCCGGAGAGCTGTTGCCTTCTGTCAGACAATTAGCAGATGAAATTGGGGTCAACATGATGACCGTTTCCAAAGCCTATACCTTTTTAAAAAATGCTGGATATATTGTCACAGATCGTAGAAATGGCACAAAGGTTGCCGAAAAACAAGCGTTGGATCATTCGTTTTCTCAACGTTTTTCAACCTCCTTGGAACTGCTTCTGGCAGAAGCCGCTATTCATCAGCTGTCTAAAGAGGCTATTCATCAAGAAGTTGAGGCTATTTATCAAAAATTTGAACAATAAAGGATGCGAAAAAAATGAATGTGATGTTTTATTTGATATTGGTTATCGTCATCGTTATTCTAGCACTTTCTGGTCGAGTGCCAGCGAATCCCCATAAAAACATTATTTTAGAAACAACGCTGCCGCAGGATAAATTGACTGATCCGCAGGTTCTTGCTGTCAGTAGGAAATATAAAAAACGATTATGGCAGGGTGCCGTTATTTTTGCCTTTGTCTCTTTGCCGATACTTATTATTCCTTATGATTCTTTAGTATTGATTTATTTTTTAATTGATTTACTTTTGTTTATCGGTTCATTTTTCTATTTGGAGGTCGTTTATATTCGCAAAATGACGGCAGTCAAGGTCAACAATCATTGGCTGGTACCAACTAGTCCGGTGGTGGTCGATACAAAATTAATCGCCGCTAAAAATCAAAAAATGCTGTCTGTTTGGTGGTTTTTGCCTAGTGTTGTGATTGGGACAGCTGGGTTTATTTTCTCACTGCAGTCTGATTTAGGACAAGGTCGTTGGCTTTTAGGTCTTATTTCTTTGGTTATTATTGCTATGTTTTTATCCTTTTATTATTTTATCGCTCGCCAGCCGGTTAAGCCTTTGACAAGCGATGAAAAAATCAATCGATCCGTCAACGATATTATGCGCCATCACTGGTCAGTATTAACGATCGTTTCAGCACTGGTTTTAAGTCCTTTAGCATTTATTCCCGGAATTTCACCGGCGATGCCATATGAACAAACCCTTGCTGTTGCTGCTGGCTATGGCCTTGTGATTCTTGTTTATGTTATCTTTATTTTCTATTATTTGTTTGCCTCACGTAAAAAACAAGATCAGCTGATCGCACAAGCAGCAGAATATTGCTATCATGATGAAGATCAATACTGGAAATACAGCGTGTATATCAATCCTAATGATCTGCGAATTATGATTCCCGATCGAATTGGTATGAATTTATCTGTCAATCTCGGTCGTCCAGCAGGCAAATGGATCATGAGCTTAATAGGAGTCATTACGGCGCTTATTTTAGTAGCATCGAGCGTGCCTTTATTGATCAGTGATTTTTCAGCAAATCCGTTCGAGCTGACGACAAGTCAAACAGGCGTTTCCCTTTCTGCTCCTTTAGCCCGTACAAGAAAAATTGACTGGCAGCAGATTGAAGCGATTGATTTAGTGGACACTCTGCCTAAAAAACAAATCCGGGTCTATGGAACAGCGACGGAGCGTTACCTGACAGGAGAATTTCAACTCGATAACCAACCGGCTTATTTGCTTGTTTATAAGAATCATCAACCTATTTTAAAAATAACTACCAAAGATAAAATTTATTATTATACAAATAAAGATAGTCAACTAACGCGACACTATTTTACTAAGCTACAAAAGAAACTGAAAGCTGAATGACAAAGGTTAAGTCACCAGTCTTTTACTCCAATTGCCGAAAAATCTGACTTTTGACTATCATAAAAAGGCTGGAGCAGAAGGGAAAAACTCTTCTGCTCCAGCCTTTATCGTTGCTTAGCTGTTTATTTTTTCAACGTATTTTTCATCATTTCAAGCAAAGCTTTCACTGCTTCTGGTTTGGTATCACCAGTTTCTTTGTCGATGATTGAACTGTAAACATGGGGAATAATTTTCTTCACGCCGGCATCTACTGCGATCCGCACGATTTCTTCAAAATTGTCTAAATCAATCCCGCCCGTTGGTTCTAAATAGAAATCATACTTGGCACAGGCTTCGGCTACTGCCTTGTATTCTTCAATGTGAGCTAAGCCCTTCATTGGGAAATACTTGATGGAGCTGCCGCCCATGTCTTGTAATAATTT
>NZ_JBIYEU010000013.1:0-104954 GCF_044909655.1 Enterococcus sp. UD-01
CGATCTTCCTTTCACTCTCTACTATAAACCTAAAAAAGGAAAATAGAGGAGAAACTCATCCGTCGATAAGTTTCTCCTCTAATCTTAGTATGTTTACATTCAAATAAGCAATGGGAAAATCATTGGCTGCATCTTTTTAGAAAACACAAAAAACAGGAAAAAACCATTTTTCATGCTCATCCTAAATTTCACCATCCAAATGCCTTTTCCCGACTATTTTTAGTTTTAATTTAAGTGATTCATAATATAATCTACAGCAGCGCCAACTGTTTCGATTTGTTCTGCATCTTCATCAGAAATTTCTGTACCAAACTCATCTTCCAGCTCTAAAACAAATTCCATTACGCTAATTGAATCTGCGTTCAAGTCATCTTTAATGTTTAATTGATCTGTCACTTTTTCAGCTTCAATATCAAAGTGGTTTGAGATAATCTTCGCTACTTTTCCAAGTACATCTTCACGAGTCAACTGTATTCACCTCCACTGTTTTTGAAAAGCGTTTTTTTCTAAAATTCAAACGCTATGGTTCATTGTACTCACAATTGATTGATTTGTCCATCATTTTTTTCATTATTGTTACAAATTAATTGCATTTAGGTTGCGCACCGGACTAGTCCTTTGCCTCATAGTGGCTGACTAATTGGGGTACAACGTTTGTTTTCAGCATCGTATGAATCTGACGAATCGTATAACGAACGGCTTCTGGCCCCGTTGATCCATGTGTTTTTATTACTGGAGCTTTTAACCCGAATAAAACAGCACCGCCATGTTTGGAGTAGTCCATTTCATCCTTCATTCCTCTTAAGGCATTTTTTAGCAGCAATGCACCCATTTTGCCCTTAACGCCTTCAGAAAGAATAGACGTTTTTAATAAGCTCATTAAGTTCATGGCTGTTCCTTCGATTGATTTCAGCACTGCATTTCCAGTAAAGCCATCTGTCACTACCACATCTGCCTGTCCATTCAATAACTCACGAGCTTCCACATTGCCAATAAAATTAATGCCTGCTTCCTGTGAAAGCAGCTCAAAAGCCTTTTTCGTCAACTCGCTGCCTTTTGTTTCTTCCGTTCCGTTGTTTAAAAGTGCTACTCTAGGATTACTGATATTGCGAACATTTTCAGCATAAAAAGAACCTAAAACGGCATACTGCACAAGATGCTCGGGCTTATTATCGGCATTCGCTCCTAAGTCAAGCATATCAAAGCCTTTATCCGGCTGCCCCATCACTGGCAGGGTAGACATTAATCCCGGACGTTCGACATTTTTAATTCGACCGACAATAAACAAGCCTGCTGCTAACAGCGCTCCTGTATTTCCCGCTGAAAAAATCGCATCCGCTGCTCCTTCTTTAACTGCTTGAGCAGCTAAAACCATTGAGGCTGTTTTCTTCCGGCGAATGGCTTTAACCGGTTCGTCGTCACTATCAATTTTTTCATCTGTATGAATAATGGTAATATTTTTTTCATCAGTTACGTATTTTTTAATCTCAGCTTCTTTTCCGTACAATAAGAATTCAATGTCCGGAAAATCTTTTTTGGCCAGCATAACACCTTCAACAATCGCTTGAGGTGCATGATCGCCGCCCATTGCATCAACGGCAATTTTCATATACATTCGTCCTTCCTAAAATATTCTCACTAGCTAGTATAACATAATGAAAATCCGAGCAAACCCTTTTACGCTTATAAAAATGGGCTATTTGCAACAAGAAATGCACAAAGGTCCAAGTCCGCCCAGACTAATCAAAGAATTGCTCTTGAGCCTCATGCGGCTTAATTTTGTCTGCAAGACCCTGATATTGCGGCAAGACCCACCATTGTTCTTTCTTCCAAACAGCATTTGCTTCTTGACGAGCCACTTCAAGGATATTGAAATCTGTCACAATATCGCCAACCGCAAATTGCGGAATGCCCGATTGTCTGGCACCAAACACTTCTCCCGGCCCACGCAGCTCCAGATCTTTTTCACTCAAAACAAAACCATTGTTTGTTTCTGTCATGATTTTCATGCGTTCAACCCCCATTTCATTTTTGGGATTCGCAACTAAAATACAATAGGAAGCTTCAGAGCCACGTCCGACACGTCCGCGCAGCTGATGCAACTGGGCCAAACCGAAGCGATCAGCATCCATAATCAGCATCACCGTAGCATTCGGCACGTTGACCCCTACTTCTATAACTGTCGTAGAAACCAGCAGTTGTAGCCGGTTGTCCTTAAATTCCTGCATAATTTCGTCTTTTTCCTGATTCTTCATTTTGCCATGAAGCAGCCCCACCTGATAATTCGGCTGAAAGAATGCCGACATGTGTTCAAAAATCTCTGTGGCATTTTTTACATCCAGTGCTTCAGATTCTTCAATTAAAGGACAGATCACATATGCTTGATGCCCTCGTGCCAATTCCTTTTGCATCCATTCCAATACCGTATCCAGCTGCGGCGGTCGAATCCAGCGAGTTTCTATCGGAATCCGGCCAGCCGGCATTTCATCGATAATGGAAACATCCATTTCGCCATAAGCTGTGATCGCTAGGGTTCTTGGAATCGGTGTTGCCGTCATAAACAGCACGTCCGGCTTTAAGCCCTTTTCTCTTAAAATTTTCCGCTGATTCACACCAAACCGGTGCTGTTCATCTGTAATTACCAGTCCTAGGTTACGAAAAACCACATCCTCTTGAATCAAAGCATGTGTTCCTATAATAATATCAACTTCGCCATTGGCAAGCTGCATTAAAATCTCCCGGCGCTCTTTTGCCTTGGTTGAGCCAGTTAATAATGCAGTATGAACTTCTAAGGGATCATATAACTGCTGCAGGCTTTCCATATGCTGCTGCGCCAAAATTTCTGTCGGCACCATCAATGCACCTTGAAAGCCAGCGGTCATGGTCGCATATAAAGCAATTGCAGCTACTACCGTTTTTCCACTGCCGACATCTCCCTGCAGTAAGCGCTGCATGTGATTCGGACTCATTAAATCACGACAAATTTCATTCGTCACTTTCTTTTGAGCCTTAGTTAGTTCAAAAGGTAGCTTTTGCGTAAAAGCTTTTAAACGCTCGACATCGTAATGAATACTTAAGCCGTTCTTTTCGGCCTTTTCCTGCCTTTTCAATCCCTGCATCTTCAATTGGAACAAGAAAAATTCTTCAAAAACGACACGACGCTTCGCCTGGTGGCTTTCATCTGGATTATTGGGAAAATGCATCGCAAAAATGGCTTCTTTTCGTGGCATCAAACGATATTTTTCGAGTAATTCTTCCGGTAAAATCTCCGGAATCAAGTGACCATAGGTATCAAAACCGGCACGTATCAACTGAATCAGACTGCTTTGACGAACTTTTTTATTTACATGGTAAATCGGCGCAAAATCTTCTCCGTCATTTTTAGCAGCCAAAATCTTCATGCCGTTAAGTGCTTTGCGTTTTGCGTCCCATTTGCCATAAACAGCGATTTCTTCAGATAAAATGACCTTGTCTTTTAAGTAAGGTTGGTTAAAGAAGGAAACATTGATTACTGCATGCTCCTGCATCATCCGGAACATCATGCGGCTTTTTTTGTAACCATAACGACTGACAACTGGTTCGGAAACCACCAACCCTTTTAAGGTGACTTTTTCCTGATCCTGAATTTCGTTCAATTCTTTTTCTTTAATATCTTCATAACGAAACGGATAATAGGTCAATAAATCTTCGATGGTTTGAATCCCTAATTCTTTTAAATTTTCAGCACGCTTTGGCCCGACACCCGATAATAAATGAATATCATCCGACAAGTCCATCAATTTTCCTCCTCTCATTAATATACGTAAATAAACACTTTTTCAGTGAAAAAATGCAGTTATATTTTATTTTGGAAATAAACGAAAATCCACAAAAAATTGCAGCACAATTTTCGTGGATTTCAGCTTTGACATTTATCAACTTATTACTCAGCTGAAAACAGGTACGGATAGACTGGCTGTCCGCCTTCATGAAGCTCTGTTTCAAGCTCTTCATGTTCAGCAGTTAGTGTTTCTGCCAATTTTTCAGCTTCTTTCATCGTACCGCCTTCGCCAACGATGATGGTAACAATTTCAGTATCTTCGTTAATCATTTGTTTTAAAGTATCTAAAGAAGCAGTGAATATCTCTGGTTCTGAAATAACGATTTTTCCGTCAATCATGCCAAGATAGTCGTCTTTTTTGATTTCAACATTATCAATTGTCGTATCACGCACGGCCGTTGTGACTTGTCCGCTCACGACGCTTTCGATCATTTCAGTCATTGTTGCTTTGTTTTCTTCAAGCGATTGCTGATCGTTAAAAGCAAGCATTGCTGTCATTCCCTGCGAAATTGTTTTTGTTGGAACAACCGCTACCGGAATATCTGCAACCTCAGCTGCCTGATCGGCTGCCATAAAGATATTTTTATTGTTTGGTAAAATGATGACTTGATCCGCATTCACTTCTTTTACCGCTTTTAAGATATCTTCTGTACTTGGGTTCATCGTTTGACCGCCGCTAATAATATAGCTGGCACCCAAGCTACGGAATAATTCTTGTACGCCTTCACCGGCGGCAATTGCAATAACAGCAAAAGGTACGCGCGGTTTTTGAACAACAGCAGATTGTGCTGCCTGAGCATCATGCTCAACCAGTGTTTCATGCTGTAGGCGCATGTTGTCTACTTTGATTTTTACTAATGAACCGAATTTTTGACCATAGTTCATTACTTCTCCAGGATGTTCTGTATGCACGTGAACTTTGATGATTTCGTCATCGTTTACCACAAGCAATGAATCCCCTAGTTCATTTAAGTAATTACGGAAAGTTTCGTAGTCAAAGGCGCTGTCTACTGTTGGGCCTTCACCAATTTTAACCATAATTTCCGTACAGTAACCGAATTTAATATCTTCCGTAGCGACATGTCCGCTTACGCCGCGGTGATGCTCTGCATTCACCATTTCGTCCATTTCACCTGGCGTTGGTTCATAGACTTCATTTGCAGCGAATTCGCCAGATAACGCTTCTAAAAAGCCTTCATAGATAAATAGCAGACCTTGACCGCCGCTGTCCACCACACCGACTTCCTTTAAAACAGGTAAAAGATCAGGTGTTTTAGCTAAAGCACGTTTAGCACCTTTGACAACAGCTGACATCACTTCGATGCAGTCATCGCTTTCTTTTGCTTTGCGCTCACCAGAACGAGCTGCTTCACGAGAAACGGTTAAAATCGTTCCTTCTACAGGCTTCATTACAGCTTTGTAAGCTGTCTCCACTCCGTGTGTAAAGGCTGCAGCCAGATCCTTAGCATTTAAGGTTGTGACATCCGGAATTTGTTTAGAAAATCCGCGGAATAATTGCGATAAAATAACGCCAGAGTTTCCTCTAGCTCCCATTAGTAAGCCTTTTGATAAAACGGTTGCTAGCTCGCCGACCTTTTCAGACCGAGAATCAGCTACAGCTTTCGCTCCGCTTGTCATAGATAAGTTCATATTCGTTCCTGTATCACCATCAGGCACAGGGAAAACATTCAATGAGTTGACATACTCTGCATTCACATGCAAACGACTCGCACCAGCCTGTACCATCTCTTGGAACTGACTTGCACTGATTTCTGTTACATTCACCTAAAAAATCCTCCTTTAGATTCCTGTAAATAGTTGAAAAAATTCTTCTATTTAACAGTCGGCTACCTAGTCAGGCAACACACGAACACCTTGCACAAATACATTGACGGAATTTGCCGTTACGCCCAGTAATGTTTCAAGGTTGTATTTTACTTTTTCTTGTACATTTCGAGAAACTTCTGAAATCTTGGTTCCATAGCTTACAATTGTATATACGTCCACCGCAACGCCATTTTCTTCTTGACGTACGACAACACCTTTAGAATAATTTTCTTTGCGCAAAATGCCATTTAAATTATCTTTGATTTGGTTTTTACTTGCCATACCGACGATTCCGTAAATATCTGTAGCAGCTCCGCCGACCACAGTGGCAATAACCTCATTGGTAATCTCAATGGTTCCTGCTGGTGTTTTGATTTTTACAGCCATTGATGAAAGCCTCCTTAAAGAGCATAATTGCCCTATTTTCTTCTATAACATTCTAACATAGCCGTTCGCCAATGAAAAGGAAGATAGACAGATTATTAAGCGTTTCATTACATTTGCCAATATTTTAATAATTTACATGGTTTAAAAAGAAAAGTCAATTGGTGATTCAAGAGAAAAAGCCAGCACAAATACACTGCTTTTTCAGCGATTTTTGTTATATAAGCGACTTTTTTATTTCAATAAAACAGGCTGAGTTGTAAACATAAATCTTCCACCTTCACACAATTAGAAAATCTTCTTGCAAATTATTCTTATCTATGATAAATTAAGCTAGTATGAGCAGAAAACTATCGCTCCGAGATCAAAGCAAAGGAGGAAACTAAAAATGGCAAAAGTATGTTACTTTACTGGTCGTAAAACAAAAAGCGGCAATAACCGTTCACATGCGATGAACGCAACTAAACGTACTGTTAAACCTAATCTACAAAAAGTTCGTGTATTAGTAGACGGTAAACCTAAAAAAGTTTGGGTGTCAACTCGTGCTTTGAAATCTGGTAAAATCGAGCGTGTTTAATCGAATAACAACAAAAAGCTGAACGGCTTAGCCGTCCAGCTTTTTTTATTGATGGTCGTGGCTTTGAATCACTGCAATCATTCCTGTATCAAAGGAAAATTCGGCGGTTTCGCCAACGAATTCATTACTAGCATAAGAAGTAGGAACTGCTACGTCCACCCGATCTAGGGTATATTTACTCTTGATTAAAGTTAAATTCGTTACAGGAGTCAAACAACAATAGGCTAAATAGGTCATCCCGGCTGCTTTTTTTACACTGTAGCTTCCCGGCAGAAAATAGGCGATACTATTTTGCGCATCCTTAAGCTTAATTTGTGAAGCAAAAGCCTGAAATCTTGGCTCTAAGGGCAGCCATAAGTTCGCTAAAAAATGATCCAGCCGACCACCTGTAGCACCGACCAACGTGACATTTGCCTGCGGAAATTTTTCAAAAGCCAGTGCCAATGCCAGTTGCGTATCTGTGTCGTCCTTTTCAGCTTGAGCCCGCTGCAGCTCATGTGCCGACTTTTGGACTTTTTGACGTTCTATTTCGGTCATAGAATCAAAATCCCCTACTGCCAGATCCAACGTCCAGCCCTGTTCTAAAATGTAAAGACAGCCGCGATCCACTCCAACAAAATAGTCGAACTCTTGTCCATCCAGAACCGGCCATTGCTCCGGTGTGCCACCGGCCACAAGTAAAATTTCCATTAATCCAACACGGCTCTCAATGCATCAATACGTTCTTTCGGACTTTCAGAGTTGTAAATATAAGAACCCGCAACAAAGACATTCGCACCCGCTTCTTTACAACGCTGCGCCGTTGTCGGATCGATACCACCATCGACTTCGATATCATAGGTATAGCCTTTCGCTTCTTTCCATTCCTTTAATTGCGCAATTTTGTCTAAGGAGCTTTCGATGAATGATTGTCCGCCAAAGCCCGGATTAACAGTCATGATTAAAACTTGATCCACTAAATCCAACACATATTCAATCGCAGACAATGGTGTACCCGGATTAATCACAACACCGGCTTTTACGCCTGCTGCTTTAATCATTTGAACAGCACGATGAATATGCGGTGTCGCTTCTTGATGAACCGTAATAATATCCGCTCCGGCTTTTGCGAACGCTTCGATATAATTTTCCGGCTGTACAATCATTAAATGCACATCCAGCGGTAATTTCGTCACTGGACGAATCGCTGAAACAACGTTTGGTCCCAAGGTAATATTAGGTACAAACTGCCCATCCATTACATCGACATGAATATAATCAGCTCCTAATTTTTCGACTAATTGGATGTCTCTTTCTAAATTGGCAAAATCAGCGCTTAAAATCGATGGTGCTAGTTTCATAATTATCTCCCCTATTTCTGCTGTTATTTATTCATTCATCAGCTGCCTGATAAACTCCACAATCCTGCAACTGAATGAGTTTTAGTTTAATTTGGCGTTACAACGCAAATTACTTCTTCTTGTAGATTGGTCGGCGATTTTCAATTTCCAGACGGAACTGCAAATAATTATCGTAGCGTGTTTGGGCAATAGCGCCTGTTTCTACCTGATGTTTTACTTCACAGCCCGGTTCTTTGTGATGCATGCATTCTCGGAATTTACATGCGGGAGCCGCTTCTACAAATTCAGGAAAACGTTTTGGCAGCTCAGTGAGTGTCATTTCTAAAAAGTCAATTGAGCTAAAGCCGGGTGTATCTGCTACTAAGCCATCATACAAGGGCAATAATTCTACGTGACGAGTGGTGTGCTTTCCTCTGCCTAACGACTCGGAAATTTCATTCGTTGCCAACTGCAATTCAGGTGAAATCTTGTTAAGCAAGGTGGATTTTCCCGCACCAGATTGCCCCATAAAAACGGTCAGTCGTTCCGGAAAATATTGTTCCAGCTCTTGCACCGCTTGACGGTCATCTTCATTTTTGGCGGCAATAACAGGGTAGCCGATCTGGGTGTATATTTTTTCTACTGAAGCCACGCTGACTGCTTCTGTCCCGGTTAATAAATCTACTTTAGTCAAATAAATAATGGGTTCAATGCCTTTTTCCTCTAGCGTCACTAAAAAACGATCCAGCAGATTATAGGAAAAATTCGGTTCTACCATACTCATGACAATAACACCCTGATCTACGTTGGCAACTGGCGGACGAACTAATTCATTCTGTCTTGGTAATATTTCAAGCAAGTAGCCATCTGTTACGTTATCGCTTTCAAAGATTACTTCATCACCTACCAGCGGAGTAATTTTACGATTCCGAAAATTGCCGCGGGCTCTGGTTTGAAACGTTTCGCCTTCAGCATAGACATAGTAAAATCCGCTTAATGCTTTTCTGATTTGACCTTTCAGAAATGCCACCTCCTCATTTCTATTGTTTTTATTTTACCACAGGTTGTGAAAAAGCTAAATGCACTTCAATGGAATACTCATCATTACTAAAGAAAAGAGAAGCCGTTTGAATCAGCTTCTCTTCCTCTTTAACTATTGTTTGTACCATTATCATTTGTTGTTTTTTTGTCGTCACCTGATGAGAAGTAAACTGTAATGCTTGCTCCTTTAGCGACCTTCTCATTTGCACCTGGTGTACTGCGAATCGCCGAGCCTTTGGAAATGCTTGAAGATGGTTCTTGCGCTTCAACCATGCTAAGGCCAACTTGACTTAGCTTCGCTTGCACATCTGCTTTAGATAACCCAGCAACATCTGGTACAGTTACTTTATCTGAGCCTTTGCTGACTCGTAGCGTGATCTTGTCTGTTTTCACATTGAACGCAGAACCAGCAACCTTATCTTGGGAAATAACTACGCCGCTTTCGACACTATCGCTTTCTTCATCTACACGTACGATTTGACTTTTATTAATACCTAAACTAGTCAAAGCAGCTTCCGCATCTGCATAAGTCGTGCCTTCGTAATTACCAATAGTTACTTTATCAGAACCCTTGCTGACCTGAAGCGTCACTTTACCGTTTTTAGGATTGACCGCTGAACCGGCAGCCGGTGTTTGAGAAACGACTGCTCCAGCTTCAACTGTATCACTTTCTACATCAGAGCGCGTGATATTGCTTTCCTTGATCCCTAAAGCGATTAACGCATTGACGGCATTTTCATAGCTGTATCCGGCATAATTGTCCAAATAAACATCATCCGGACCTTCACTTACTACCAAAGTAATTTCATCCGTTTTCGGATCTACTTCTTCACCGGCTTCTGGTGTTTGCCGAATTACTTCGTCTTCGTCTACTTTATTGTTCGCTTCTTTTTGAATTTCAATGCGATTTTCCTGGAAGCCTAGTTTTCCTAAGGATTCAATAACATCTTTATACTCCTGACCGGTATAATCGGAAAGCTTGATTTTTTTATTTCCGGAGCTGATGTATAGCTCTACTTCACGATTTTTCTTTACTGTTGCTTCTGCAGCTGGATCAGTTTTCACAACTCTACCTTCTTCAATTGAATCATCAGGAATTTCTTTTGTTTCAGCTTTTACTTTCAGCCCGGCCTCTTCTAATAAAGAACGTGCCTCAGCTTCTGTTTTATCTGACACATCCGGAACTTTGACTTCGCCGTTGCCACGTCCTGCCCAATATAATCCTCCGCCAATCAGTAACGCTGCTACCAAAAGAATGATTAAAATAATCCAGCGTTTTTTCTTCTTTTTCTTTGGTGCTGGTTCTTCCGGTGTTTCCGCTTCGTTTTCTTCAGTTGGTGTTTCCATTGATTGAAAAGCAGAAGGCATCGGCATATCGTCAGTAATTGGCGTTAATATTTTCGTTTCCCCCATCAAACCAGTTGGTTCCCATTTAGGTTCGTCTAAACGATTTGCCGCTAAGACAGTGTATAAATCGCGGGACATTTCTTCCGCAGTTTTATAACGATCGGCTGGATCTTTAGCTGTCGCATGCAAGACCACATTTTCCAATGACTGTGGGATATTCGGATCAAATATTTTCACGGAAGGAATATCTTCTTGGAAATGCTTTAACGCAATCGTCACAGCAGACTCACCATCAAACGGAACGTTGCCTGTCAGCATTTCATATAAAATAATTCCCACTGCATAAACGTCGGACTGGTTCGTTGCCATACTGCCGCGCGCTTGTTCAGGTGATAAATAATGAACAGAACCCAGCATAGTATTGGTTTGCGTAATGGAGGTTTCTGTTAAAGCAATTGCGATACCAAAATCAGTAATCTTCACAACGCCGCTTTCATCAATCAAAATATTTTGTGGTTTTAAATCTCTATGGATAATGCGATGCTCATGAGCCAAAGATACTGCAGATAAAATTTGTTCCATAATATCGACAACTTTTGCATAAGGAATTGGGTATTGAGTTTGAATATATCGTTTTAAATCCATCCCCTTTACGTATTCCATTACTAAATATTGTAAGCCGTCTTCCTCGCCGACATCATAAACACTGACGATATTCGGATGAACCAATTCAGTAGCAGCCAAAGCTTCCCGCTGAAACCGGCGAATGGCAGCCTGATCGTTTTGGAAGTCAAAACGCAGTACTTTTACAGCCACATCACGATCTAAAATCAGGTCATGTGCTAGAAAAACATTGGCCATGCCGCCGCTGCCGATATTACCGATTATATGATAACGGCCATTTAATTTCCTGCCAATCTCGATCATTGGTTCTCCTCCTTCTCGTCAAAATGTATTGCCAGCACAGTAATATTATCAGCACCGCCCGCCTCGTTTGCTGCTTGAATCAAAGTAGACACCTTTTCATTCAAGGACGTTTCTGATAATAAAATACTTAAAATATCTTCTTCTGAAACCATATTTGTCAAACCATCGGAACACAGTAAAATATAGTCATCGGGTACCCAAAGATGATTCGTTACATCAACTTCCACCATTCCAGGCATGCCAAGTGAACGGGTCAAAACGTTTTTCCGCGGATGATTCGCAGCCATTTCCCGTGTGATTTCGCCCGATTTAACTAATTCATTGACTAAAGAATGATCCTCTGTCAGCTGCAGCAGTAATCCATTGCGGATTAAATAGGCCCGGCTGTCACCAATATTAGCCAGCACAAAGGACTGCTCCAAAAGAGCAGCACTGACAATTGTCGTACCCATTCCCAGATATTCTGGTTTTGACTGACCCTTTTGGTAGATCGTTTCATTTTCGTCTTGAATTTCTTTAATCAGCCATTGTGCTGCTTTTTCCGAGGAATCTACCGCACTTTCTTGCCAACGTCCGCCAATGTTGTTGACCGCCATTTGACTGGCTACGTCTCCTGCTTGATGGCCGCCCATTCCGTCAGCTAAAATCGCCAGCGAAACGCCTGCCTGATTCTCGAAGACACTAGCATAATCCTGATTTGTATTGCGTTTTCGTCCAACATCTGTTTGAAAATTGATTTTCACTGTGTTTCACCTCGTTTAACAAACTTTCTGCATACAGCAAATAAAGAAGCCGTCTGTTCCTAATTGATGCGGGTATAAGGTCAGCATTTGCTCCTGAACCGCAGACTGAACCACTTCGTTTACAACAACATCGATCTTTTTAAATTCAGGGTGTTTCTTTAGAAATGCAGAAACGACTTCTTGATTTTCTTCCTGCGCAATGGTACATGTGCTATAGACCATTATACCCCATTGTTTTAATGTGCGGGCAACACTTTCCAGAATTTCCAACTGAATTTTAGGTAATTGCTCAAAATCCTCTGCTGATTTATGATACTTGATATCTGGCTTACGTCGCATCAAGCCAAG
Organism: Enterococcus sp. UD-01; assembly: GCF_044909655.1. Lineage (NCBI taxonomy): Bacteria > Bacillati > Bacillota > Bacilli > Lactobacillales > Enterococcaceae > Enterococcus > Enterococcus sp. UD-01. The sequence continues at coordinate 12,334 of NZ_JBIYEU010000013.1, forward strand.
TCCAGAACAGGGGGCATCCACCAAAATCCGATCAAAATATTCAGCAGGAAATTCCGCGCCTACTTTACGTGCATCCAGCTTTTCTGTATCCACGACAGCTTTCACCTGCAGACGTTCTGCGTTTTGCTTAATCAGCTTTATTTTATGGTAATGAATGTCCAAAGCTTTTACACGACCGCCTTTTTTAGCATCCAAGAAGGTTGCGATATGCGTTGTTTTTCCTCCCGGAGCAGCACAAGCATCCAGTACAACATGATTAGGCTCAATCTGCATGGCAGGAGCTACCAGCATGGAGCTTTCATCCTGAATAGTCAGCTGGCCTGTTTCAAATAGATAGCTACCGGCTAAAAAGCCTTTTTCTGCAACAATGCCATAAGGCGATACTTCGCTGGCCAAAGCCTCGATGCCCTCTCTTTTTAATTCATCTAATGCAGCGGAAATGCTGATTTCATTTATATTCACGCGACCGCTGACATGACTTTTCTCGAATAAGGACAAGCCCAGTTTTCTGGTTTCTTCGCTACCTAATTGCTTGATTAGCTTTTCTGTCAGCCACTTTGGCATACTGATTTCTACTGCCAAACGGTCAACCGGATCTTTGATTTTTTCTAAACTCGGCACGCCTTCACGCTGAAAAGCCCGCAGCACACCATTAACAAACTTGCCGATACCACTATTGCCGCGATGTTTACCGATTTCCACCGCTTCATTGATAATGGCATGATCTGGAATTTTATCTAAAAAGACTAATTGGTAGACAGACAAACTTAGTAAATTTTTCACCCAGCTGTCGACCTTCCTCGGATTTTGAATAAACGGCGTTAAGTAATATTCTAATAATAGCTTCCGACTGATTGTTCCATAAACAAGCTCTGTAAACAGGCGGCTATCCTTTTCACTTAGCGCGGATTTGTTAATCATTTCGTTGAGCAGCAGGTTGGAATACGCTCCGCCGTTATCGACACGTTCAATTGTTCTAAGCGCTACGTAACGAACGGAGTTTTTTACTCTTGCTGGTATCTTTTTTCCCATTCTTTTTAGCCCACCTTATCCGCTTCTGTTACTGCTTTACCGACACCATTGAGGAAATCCTGAATGGATAATTTTCCCTTACCGGACGGCTGCAGGGTATTAATAGCTAAAACAGTTCCCTGACCGCAAGCAATCCACAACTCTTTTTTACTGCGCTTCACAATCGTACCGGGAGCCGCTGTTGTTGTTTCTTCCAACGGCGTAACCGCCCAGATTTTCCAGTTGGTTGCTTGATACGTAGTAAACGCCGTCGGCCATGGTCGCATACCGCGCACCTGATTGTCCACCTGCTCAGCGGTTTTCTGCCAATCGATTTTTTCTTGTTCTCTAGTAATATTTGGTGAAAAGGTCACTTGACTTTCGTCCTGTGGTATCGGTGTAATCTCTTTGGCTAGAATTTTCGGCAAGGTTTCTAGCAAAAGCTCTTTTCCTACAATACTTAACCGTTCAAACATCGTGCCTACATCGTCTTGTTTAGTAATAGGAATGGCTTTTTGTGCTAGAATATCTCCGGCATCCATCTTTTTCACCATTTCCATAATCGTCACGCCAGTTTCTTTTTCTCCTTCAATAATTGAATAATGAACAGGTGCGCCGCCGCGGTATTTTGGCAATAAAGAAGCATGCACATTAATTGCACCAAACGTTGGCACCTGTAAGATTTTTTCCGGCAAAAATTGGCCAAAAGCAGCCGTAACAATCACATCCGGTGCTAGTTCAATAATTTTTTCCATTTCGGCTGAACCAGAAATTTTTTCCGGCTGCAGCACCAGCAAGTCATGCTTGAGCGCTGCTTCTTTTACTGGTGTCGGGGTAATGATTTTTTTACGGCCAACAGGGCGGTCCGGCTGGGTGACAACCGCTTGAATGTTATAGCCGTTTTCTATTAGTCCTTCTAAAATAGGCACCGAAAAGGCTGGTGTTCCCATAAAGATAATTTTAGTCATTTAAATGCTCCTCCATATATGCCTCTAAATCTTCCGGTTTAATCGGATCGATGATTTTATCAATGAACAATTCACCGTTCAAATGATCGATTTCATGCTGAAAAGCTCTGGCCAAATAGCCATAAGCTGTCACCTCGATCTCATCGCCTTCCCGATCAAAATAACGTACGGTTACTTCATCCGCCCGTTCAACTGTACCAAATGTTTCAGGAATACTTAAGCAGCCCTCCACATCGATATCCGTACCTTTGCGTTCAATGATCTCCGGATTGATTAATTCAAACAAGCCCGTTTCTTCATCAATTTCCACAACTGCCAGCTGCAGGTCCTTGCCGATTTGCGGCGCTGCTAGTCCGATACCGTCGTGGGCCACCATTGTTTCGTACATATTTTCTAAAAGCTCAATAATTTCATCTGTAATCATTGTCACCGGCTGCGCTTTTTTCGTCAGCCGTTCATTTGGGTGGATAACAATTGGATAGCGCATAAAGTCTCCTTTCGTAGTGTCATAAATTAAATAAAGTTCATCGGCTCACTGTCGATGGATAATTTCAGCCCGTGCGCAGTCGCTCGCTGCGTATCGGTTAAAATCTTTTTCAAGATAGGCTGCAGATTAGGTTCATTTTTGTATTTAATGATGACCTGATAGAAATACCGATTATTCACACGCATAATAGCATTCGGCGTTGGGCCAAGCAAGATGCATTGATCCGACAAGCCATTTTTCAACTCATTGACGATTTCAAACATTTGTTTCGCTGCTTGATTTTCCTCCGGATGACTGGCTGTAATTTGTACAGTATAGTAAAACGGCGGGTAATCCCCACGATGACGAACGTACATTTCCTTTTGATAAAAATCCTCAAAATCCTGTGCTTTAGCCAGTTGAATAGCGTAATGCTCCGGATTGAAGGATTGGATAATCACTTCGCCCGGCTTTTCTGCACGTCCCGCTCGTCCACTCACCTGAGTCAGCAACTGAAACGTCCGTTCACTTGAACGAAAATCGGGAAGATTCAACGCAGTATCCGCATTTAAAACACCGACTAAGGTCACATTGGGAAAATCCAACCCCTTAGCAATCATCTGTGTTCCCAGCAAAATATCGGCTTCATGATTACCAAAAGCTGTCAATAGCTTTTCATGAGCGCCCTTTCTGCGTGTTGTATCCACATCCATACGCAACACACGCATTTCAGGAAATAATTGCTGTAGCTCTTCTTCAACCTTTTGCGTCCCCGTTCCATAATAACGGATTTTATCGCCGTCACAGTTAGGACAACGGTAAGGAATACGTTCTTCATGTCCACAATAATGGCACTTCATTGTTTTCGTATCCATGTGCAGTGTTAAGGAAATATCACAGTTGGGACAAGGCAATACGTACCCGCAATCACGACACATCACAAAGGAAGAGTAGCCTCTACGATTTAAAAGTAGTACACTTTGCTCACCTTTAACAAAACGATCCTGCAATTTTTCCTGTAAAGCAAGAGAAAAAGAAGAGTTATTTTTATTTTGAATCTCTTCCCGCATATCAACGACTTCAATTGTCGGCAAGGTAGCCGTCTGATTTGCTCTTTGCGTCAAAATCAACCGTTCATATACATTCTTCTGCGCTCTGGCACGCGATTCCAGCGAAGGCGTCGCACTCCCCAAAACAACTGGACAATGGTGATACGCCCCACGCCAAATGGCTAAATCCCGTGCATGGTAACGCGGTGTTTCTTCCTGCTTGTAGCTAGCCTCATGCTCTTCATCAATAATAATAACACCTAAATTATCCAATGGAGCGAAAATAGCGGAACGAACACCAACCACGACCTGTGCTTCACCACGTTCAATTTTACGCCACTCGTCATATTTTTCTCCTTGAGAAAGTGCGCTATGCATGACTGCGACCTGTTCACCAAAACGGCTTTTAAAGCGCTGAACCATTTGCGGTGTTAAAGAAATTTCAGGAACCAGCATCATAGCCGTTTTGCCTTGTGTCAGCACTTCGGCAATTACCTGCAGGTAAACCTCGGTTTTGCCACTGCCGGTAATCCCTTCCAACAAATAGGTCTTATTATTTTTTTGATCCACAGAAGTTAGGATCTGATCTACCGCTGCTTTTTGCTCATCATTTAAGGAAAGTGCCGTCGTTTTTTCAAAGGTTTGGTCAGCAAAAGGATCGCGATAGGTCTCCGTCTCAACGAAGGTCAGCCAGCCCTTTTTAGCCGCATCATTCAGCACCGCAGTACTGAACCCCAGCATTTTCATTTCCTTCACAGAGGTTAATGCTTCCGAACCCAATTGTTGTAAATAAGTGAGCAGCTGCTCTTTCTTTTGCGAGTTTTTGCGTAAATCCAGCCGTGCTTCTTCCAGCTGCTCAAACGTCATCTGTGCTGAAATATGGCGGATTTTCTTCACCTTGTTGCGCGTGTTTACTTCATAGCGAATATCAACTTTTTGTTGGCGGCGAAGCTGCATCAGCTGCGGTAAAATATTTTTGGCTACGGCATCCTCCCACGCAATTTCATCCAACCCGTCAAAAAGCGCCTCTTGCCATGTTTCTTCCAGTTCGTCTGTTAAGTATATGTATTTTCGATAATCAGCCCGCATCACGCTAGGCAGCATCGTTTGTAGACAAGTAATTTTAAAGGCAAAGGTCTTTTCTTTCATATAATCGGCCAGCGCCAACAGCTCAGTGTTTAAAACCGGCTTTAAATCCAACACAGAAAGAATTTCCTTCCATTCAAAAGCCTGCGCTGAAAGATTGGTCTCTGCGACTTCTTCAATAGCTAAAACAAAGCCTTGAACATGTCGATTGCCTTTTCCAAAAGGAACTTCTACCCGCATACCAACGGCTAATTGTCCTTCTACATCAGAAGGAATCAAATAAGTAAACGGCTGATCCGTCTGCATTGTTGGTACATCTACAATTACTTGTGCCGCTTTCCTCATCGTGAAGCCTCCCTTCCATTAATCAGCTCTTAGCTTTAGTGCATCCAGCTTTTCTTTGCTTATTGTACTAAAGAATCTTTTATTTGTCTTGCCTCTATTATTATTGTTACTAATAATTAATGACTAGTAGTAAAATAAACGTCTGATATCAGACAAGAGCTGAGATAAAACGGGTAAAGTTTCATCTCAGCTCTTGCGCGTATTATAAACTTTTTTCGTCGCGGATGCGATTTTCAAGTTCTTTTTGTTCTTGGTCGTGTCTTACTTTTTGTTCTTCTTTAGCCAAACGCATTCTTTCACGCTTTTCATCCGGCTTTGGATCATTGACGACAGTCGCCGCATCGATTTCTTCTAAGGCTTTGCCGACGCTTTTCACTGATTCAAAGCTTTCCAAGGTTGGCTGTGCGCCTTCATCTAATTCGTGGGCACGCTTGCTTGCAAGAATCACAAGAGAATATTTTGAAGGTACTTCTTTTAATAATGAGTCAATAGATGGTTTTAGCATCATAAGGCTACATCTCCTTTAACATTTTTATATATTTACCAATCACGCGGTCCACGCGAAAATGCTCACTTGCAATAATATCTTTGATTCGCTTTACCGCAAGAGGCACTTCATCATTAACAACAGCATAATCATATAATGCCATCATTTCGATTTCTTCGCGAGCAACACGCATGCGTTCTTCAATCACTTCATGAGCATCCGTACCACGACCGACAATCCGGGATTTTAATTCTGCTAAATCAGGCGGCGTTAAAAAGATAAATACACCATCGGGCACTTTTTCTTTAACCTGCTCCGCGCCTTGTACTTCGATTTCTAAAAAGACATCTTTGCCTTCATCAAGCGTCTGGTTGACATAAGATAATGGCGTCCCGTAGTAATTCCCCACATATTGCGCATACTCCAACATTTCCCCAGCTTCGATCATTGCTTCAAATTCTTCTTTTGTCCGGAAAAAGTAATCGACGCCTTCAACTTCTCCTTCCCGTTTTTTACGGGTAGTCATCGATACTGAATACTGAAAATCATTTTCTTCACTATCGAAAATCGCTTTTCGGACTGTTCCTTTACCAACTCCAGAAGGACCTGACAATACAATTAATAACCCACGCTCTGACATGACGACTTCCTTTCATTTGAAGCTTTACTCAAAAGAATTCCAAAAAAAATAAGAATCACTTTCTGAGTCAACTCCTAGTCAACTTTTAACCTCAACCAAGCTGCTAATTCATACAGTTGGATATCAATTAAGTATTAGTTCTATAATGCACTTTTTTTACCTATTTTTCAAGACTTTCCAGTATTTAAATGAAAACTTTTCTTCAACCTATCAAAATTGTCACAATTCTTATTGAAAAAAAGGTATACAGTCTGCTACTTTTTCAAGTAAAATGAAAGTATTACTTATTTTCGTACATAGCTTCTTTACATACTGTATTAAAAATGAAGGGATTTAGGTATATGTTCAGAAAAAAATATTTTAGGAAAGTAGTCCTGTTTTTAGCTGCTGCTTGCTTATCATTGGGAAGCTTTGCCGCCGTCAGCCATGCGGAAGAAGACATATTGACATTTTCCAAAGAAACCGATTTTCCAGTAAAAAAAGAGTATTTGCCAAAATCTTCTATCGTAATCGATGGCAACACTGGTCAGGTTTTGTGGTCTGATCAGCCTGACTTGCAATGGAGTCCAGCCAGTATTGCTAAAGTGATGACCTTATATCTAGCATTTGAAGCGATGGAGCAAGGAAAATTCACCTTGGATACCACCATTACTGCCAATGAAAAATACCAAAGCATTTCTCAAATTTATGCGTTAAGCAACAATAACATCACTGCCGGCGTTGAATATCCTATGCGCGAGCTATTTTCCATGATGGTGGTCCCTTCTTCAAATGTAGCAACACTAATGGTTGCTAATTTAGTTTCAGATAATGACGAAGCAGCCTTTATTAAGAAAATGAACGACAAAGCCGCTGAATTAGGAATGACAAATACAACCTATTACAATTGCAGCGGTGCCCAAGTCAGTGCGTTTGACGGCTACTATGCACCAAAGGATATTGATCCTAATGGCGACAACAAATCGACAGCTAGAGATTTGGCGATTTTAACGTATCATCTTATTAAAAATTATCCTGAGGTTTTAACCTTCACCAATGAACCTGTCGTAACCACCATGAAGAATACGCCTCACGCTGAAACATTTGAAACTTACAATTATTCACTTCCAGGCGCTAAATATGGCTATGACGGCGTGGATGGCTTAAAAACAGGTTCCAGTCCAAGTGGCGGTTTTAATTATATTGCAACAGCCAAAAAAGGGAAGCAACGTCTTATAGAAGTGGTTTTAGGCGTTGGCGACTGGAGCGATCAAGAAGGTGAATATGAACGACATGTAGCAGGAAATGCGATTTTAGATCATGTTTTTTCGACTTATGAATACAAAAAATTATTACCTAAAGGAAAACACACCGTTAATGAAGAAACCATTGACCTAGAAAAGGATTTCTATGGCCTTGTCAAAAAATCCAGCACGCCCGACTTCAAGCTAAATGACGGACAGTTAACTTTAGCTAGCGAATACGGTCAGGTTTCTGAAAAGATTGCAGCACCAAGCGTTGCTTATCAAATAACAAAAAAATTGCCACTGACCAGAAAGCCGCAGGAAAAAACAAAAAAGAAAATAAAGTCCCAAAAGAAGGATTCTCACTACCTGCTGAGTCTATTGTTGACTGTTCTAGGTGTCGTAGCGTTGATTCTATCACAAACTTTAAAACGTCCTGTCATAGAAGTCCGCCGCAGAAGCGTCAGCAAACGCAGAGGTACTGCCTTGACACGCGTATTGACTGTTTTAGGCTTTGGCTTGTTTCTGGCAGCTCTAGGGATTTTACTCTTTTTATAAATTGATAATACTAAAATGAGGAGACCGCCAAAAGTTGTCGTTTTCACGGACAACTTTTGTGGTCACCTCAAAAGTAAAAAATCAATTCTGTTCTTTTTAAAAGCCCATATTAGACAAGGTATTTACCACACCCATAAGTTCATCATGACGCTTAATTTGCTTATCGACCGGACCGTCTACTTCCTCCGCATCCACACGCACAACAAAACGACGATTTAACGTGATATAAGTAGCTTCGTTCACTCGAATCTTCAATTCATTTTCAGTGAATGACTCGCAGGCATCCTCCCATACGTCAAAGGGTTCTTTATCTGAAACGATTTGTCTTTTTATGACAGATTTCCCGCTTAGCTCATGGAAGGTTACATCATAATATTTTGGCATAATTAGTCACCTCTTTGTTTTCTTCTCTTTTATTATAACTTGAAAGAGGTAAATCACCAATTAATTACTATTTATTCCACATTTTGGATCTGCTCACGAATTTTTTCAAGAATCGTTTTCATCTGTACGACAAGATTTTTGATTGTAATCGGGCTTGATTTAGAACCGATCGTATTTACTTCCCGATTCATTTCCTGAATCAGAAAATCCAACTCCCGCCCGACAGGTGTCGTTTGAACCAGCAGATCCTCTAATTTAGCTATATGAATGGCTAAACGGTCCAATTCCTCATGGATGTCGCCTTTTTCAAGCAAGATAACCATCTCCGTTAATAAACGCGCTTCATCAACCTGACTGCCTAGCCATTCATTCAGCTTCGCTTCAAATTTTTCACGATAATCTTTTTCATATTCCGCAACAAAGGACGTAATCTCCGTAGTTAACTGAGTAAAATCCTGACAATACGCAAGCAGTACCTGTTGAATTTTTTCCCCTTCAATTTGACGACTGCGATCTACTTTTTTTACTGCTTCTTGGACCGTTTCCAACAAAAAATCGCCGAAAACTTCGTCTACTTCCTGCTTTTCTGTCACTTCAACATACTCTGAATGATTCACTAAGTTTTGAACAACCTGCGCCGGATCAAGCTGCGCCTGCGGATAGTTGGCCGCCAGCTCCTGCTGCATCTCACGAATCAGCGGATGAATTAAATCCCAGTGAATCTGCACTTCTTTGTTGGGGCTGCCGTTTTTTTGAATAGTAATATACACTTCAATTCTGCCACGCTGCAAGGTTTCTTTCATCACTTGGCGAATCGCCATTTCATAAGGATTTGCCTCTTTAGGCATCCGCAGCTGAAGGTCTAAAAAACGTTGATTGACGCTTTTAATTTCTACATCTATTTGGTACGTTTCATTTAAAAAGGCTGCTTTACCAAAGCCAGTCATACTTTTCATCGACAGGGTGTCCTTTCTACATAGATTTTATTGCTTCTGATAGTTGAGCAAATTCTTCGTTGGTTAACGTGATGCCTTTTCCCATTTTTTCATGGTTTGGCGCCCATTCCCGCAAGTCAAACTTTGGCGGACGACCATTCCAGCTTACTAAATTGAATTCCTTGCGCCAGCCCTTGACGCTTTCTGATAATACAGCTATTTCTTTAACGATTTCGTATGAAAATTCTTGTGCCATTATTCCTTCACTCCTTGTTGTATGAATTCTTTCATTAAAATTTGTAATGTTTGTACCGGCAGCTTATCCATTAAAAAGACTAAGCGTTGCTGCTTGTCTTCTAGATCTGCGTTCAATAAATGACTCAACAATAATAACTGCTGTTTATCTGAAAGTAAAAAGTAATCATCATAATACTTTTTCAGCCATTCCTGAACAGAAATCATGCCGAGTGTATCAGTCAGCGGCGTTTGCAGCTGTTGTTTTCGTTGCAGCTGTTCGATCAGCTCTTGAATTGTGTATAGCTTGGCAGCAGAAAGTTCATTGCTTTTGGCTAGCAGTTCAAGTAAAGCTAAACCAAGTGTTTCAGTGTACACCCTGTCTTTATATAATTTACGCATTTTTTTATAGATTTTATTTTGCTGTTTAAAAACTTGTCCAATTTTTATTTGGTAATTTTCTTTCAGAAAGCGAAAAAAAGACTGTTGAAATTCTTTTAAGCTATCCGCTGATTCATCAAAGGTATACCAATAGCCCAGATATTTGTGTCCGATTTTCTTCATTGCTTCTAAATATCCCAATTGAATATTTTGCATGGAACGCATACCGTCAAACAGCAGCACGTTGCCCATCGACCACGGCGTTTGCAAGAGGGAAAGACTCATTTCTCTGGGAACCTTCACAGATTTTGTAATCCCTGGGCCCTTTACATCAACAACAATACATTCAGTCGCACCGTGAGCACAAGCTAAATCCACCGGAATATTGTTACGATAGCCGCCATCTACAAAATAATGGCCGTCAATCCGAGCAGCAGCCATCGCCGGGAAAAAAGAGGCGGAAGCCAACAACCAGCTTTGCCACTGATCGGGACACTCACTAAAACGAACAACCTTTTCCGTCATACCGGGCAGCTCTGTAACCGCCAAATAAAAATCAAGCGGACTTTGCTGCATTTTTTCAAGTGAAAATGTGTCTTTAATTAATTGCTGCAGCGGCTGTGTAGATACACCTCTTGATTGAATCGCCGCTAAAGTAAAGGCACTGATCTGATTTAACAGACCGCCAAACGTATCCGCTGAATTGTTCGCTACCGGAAAAGAAAGAATTTTTTCCGTTGTGATTTTTTCCCACATCTCTTTGGCTGCGTCAAAATCATCCTGTAGAATCAACGCTCCGTTCAGTGCACCAACGGATGTTCCTGTAATTAGCGTGATAGGAATCTCCAGCTCTTTCAAGGCCTGCCAAACACCAATCTGGTAGGCACCTCTAGCACCACCGCCACCCAGTACTAAAGCGGTATTGTAGCTCAGCTTTTTAACAAAAGTACTGTCCTCTCTAACATAGCCCTGCTTGCTGAAGCATTCCTGCAAATAGTTATTCAAAGGTTCAGAAAAAGCGAAGCGGATCTCACACTGAAATCGTTGTTTGTAAAAATATTCAATTCCTTGGAAAAATTTTGACCAGCTAATTTCTGCCGTTGAAGCAACAAAAGCATTAGTTACCTGTCCTTGCTCCACACAAAAAAAGAGTTGTGGCCGTTTTCCTTCATAAGCGACAAAAGCTGTGCCGTCATTGGATTGTACCTTTTCCAAAAAATGCAGTTTTGCTTGAGTATGACTAGGATAAAAAGGCAAAAGTAACTCTCCCTGATCGACATAAGCTGCAAATTTTTTCCATTGCGAGGCGAAGACCTGCTCCATTTTCATCCTAAAACACCTCCGTCCACTTAAGTATACCAAATTAATGTGAAAATTACTTTTTATTTAAAGTCATTAAAAAAAACTATAATTTTTCAGATTTTTCACGTAAAATGAAAGTAATATATTAAAAAAAGAAACAGATGTTGGTTAAAAAGGAGTATTTATGAGAATAATAGGAATCGATTTGGGAACTTCCAATAGTTTAGTTTCCTGCTGGGAGACAACGACAGACCATCGTTGACAGCAACATTCAAGTGTTTCGTTAATGCTGATAAAATTTATCAGCTTGACGCACGCAAATTCCCTCGGCAAAAGCAACTAAGTTTTTTATAAAAAAGAGGTATTCTCTGACAAGAAGCTGAAAAATTTGTTACAATACACTGACTGCCTTTCTGAAAATATGAAAAAGTTGTTTTCAATCAGCTTATTATGGCACTACTAAAAATATTTTAAAAGAACAAGATTAATTGCAAAGGATGTTCACATGAAGAAAAGATGTATGTTATTGAAATTCAGCGCATTATTATTATTTATCGGCTATTTTTCAAATTTATTTACGGCGGTAAACGCCTATGCGCAAGAAGATATTTTAACCATTACACAAAATGCCGGGTATGAAACCAGTGAGGCATATAGACCCAAAGCCTCCATCGTAATCTCGGCGGATACCGGGCAGGTGCTGTGGGAGGACAATCCCGATTTGAAATGGAATCCGGCAAGCATCGCTAAGCTAATGTCCGCATATCTCGTATTTGAAGCTATTAAAAATGGTCAATTTACATTAGATACAACTGTAAAAGCTAATGATAACGATCAAGCCATTTCGCAAATCTATGCGTTAAGTAACAACTCGATCGTTTCCGGCGTTGATTACCCAGTCCGCGATCTGCTTTACGCTACGCTGGTTCAATCCTCAAATGTAGCAACGGTTATGCTGTCCAATTTAGTCACAAACGGTGACGAAGCAAAGTTCATTCATATGATGAACGATAAAGCAAAAGAATTAGGTATGACGAATACCACTTTTTACAATTGCAGCGGAGCTGAAACAAGCTCTTTTAATGGCTATTACAGCCCGCAAGGCATTGACCAAACCGCAGATAATAGTTCAACCGCACGTGATTTAGCTATTTTATCTTATCATTTATTAAAGAATTATCCTGAGACTACTACTTATACAAGTCCGACACAAATGACAATCATGGAAAACACGCCTTACGCTGAAACTTTGGAAAATCACAACTACTCATTGCCGGGCCTAGCCTATGGCTATGAAGGCGCAGATGGTTTAAAAACAGGGTCTAGTCCAAGCGGCGGCTTTAATTATGCAGCGACGGCCAAGCGTGGAGACACCCGTCTAATTGAAATTGTATTAGGAGTGGGAAACTGGGATGATCAGACAGGCGAACTACAGCGCCACGCCTTTGGTAACGCCATTTTTGATCGTGCTTTTGCGACTTATGAATACAAAAAGCTGTTGACTGCAGGAAAACAAACAATTAATCAGGACAAGCTGACGCTGGAGCAGGACTTTTATGCGTTAATTCAAAAAAATACGACACCCGCATTTACCCTTAATGCAGGCAAGCTATCGATCGACAGTGGACTGACCCAAGTATCACCGACTATCCCGGCACCCAGCGCAAACTATCAACTGTCTAAGCAGGAAGTAATTAAGCAAGCCTTAACCGGTCAAAGTCAAAATAAAAGCTGGGTTTCTACCTTCTTTTTTAACGGCTTATTATTTATTTTAGGTTTTCTATTTTTAGCTTTGGCTAAATTGTTAACAAAAGAGAAAAAACGATTTAATCCCTTAATAGCAATTGGAATTATTTTACTCCTTCTAGGACTCGGCGCAGCAGTGTGGAGTATGATCAGCGGTCCTTGGATTTAACAAAAAAATCTGATTTTCTACTCTTTAGGAGTGAAAATCAGATTTTTTTATTACGCTTTACATTGAGCCTTTAAACACACTTGCATTTTTGACGAAGTAATCTACGCCAGAATAAATTGTGAACAGCAAGCATAGATACAGCATTATTTGATCCAATGGCAGCCCAATAGCCACAAAGGGAATATTATTGATAAATAATAGAATAATGGCAACCATTTGTGTTGCTGTTTTCACTTTTCCCGGCCAAGCCGCAGCCATTACTTCGCCGCCCTCAACTAAGAGCAAACGCAAGCCAGTAACTGCCAGTTCCCGACAAATGATAATCGCAACAACCCAAGCCGGTGCTTTGTGTTGACCAACTAAAACAATAAATGCTGTCATTACCAGCATCTTGTCTGCTAAAGGATCGGCAAACTTACCGAAGTTAGTCACCAAGTTTCTTGCTCGGGCAATTTTACCGTCCAGCCAGTCTGTAATACTCGCAACAGCAAAAATAATCGCTCCCACTAATTGGGTAATGGCTAAGCTTGTACCAAACACGCTGATACTGCCCCAATCCATTGGTACACTCACCACGATAATAAATAACGGGATCATAAAAATTCTAATAACGGTTAACTTATTTGGTAGATTCACTAATTGTTACCCCTCTCTTCTCCTATATATTTTACGTTATCTAATAAGAACTGTCACGAAAAAAGACAGACTTTCTGTACAACAAATTTTTTTCAAGAAATAAGTGAGAAAAGTAGCCGCTTTACTCATAAAATAGCCGCTATTTTTCTCACTTATAATTATCATTTTGTTCGTATAAACTACTGCGCTACTGGTTGAGATGTCTCAGATGACTCAGAAGTCTCTGCTGTCTGGGCATAAGCAAAGGTCATATTAATGTTTCTAGGACCAATACCTGAATTATTCGGGTTAAATGTTGCATTTTGACCGTTTACTTTAAAGGTCATATACTCAGAAGCGCCTAAGCTAATAACTATTTGAGTAGTTCCTTCCGGGATGTCGACAGACTTAGGGGCTCCCGGCTGAATCGTTTCCTGAAAGAAGTAGCCATTATCATTATTAGCTGCTGTAGCAATGTATACGCCTACCCAACAAGAACCCGTTGTAGCTGTAAATTCCAGTTTTGCAGGATTTGTAACATTTGCGGCACTCATATTTACCGTAGTACCTGATTCACCTAAAAACGTCACTTCAGCAGTTGGCGCAGGTTCAGACGACGAAGTTGTCGTTGTTGATTCTGTCGTCGTACTTGATGTCTGACTTGATTCAGTACTTCGCTCTTCAGAAGATTCAGATTCTGTGATGATTTCTGATGGAGGCGGTGTAATAATCGGACCAGCCTGACGATTTTGCCAAGTAATGTAAAATACAATAATTACGATAGCCAACCCAATCAGAGAAAAAACAATAGCAGGCAGGCTATGTGTAAATCGCTTAAATCCACTATTTTCATCATACATCTGCGTACGAGACTCGTCTAATGTCTCAAATTGAATCGCTGATTCTATATCCTCTTCTTCGTCTTTCCCATTATAAATATCAACTAATTCATTTCCATCTAAGCCAACCGCACTTGCATATTGACGAATAAACGCGCGCACATAAAAAGTGCCCGGCATAGAATCAAAATCATTTTCTTCAATCGCTATTAAGTAGCGTTTTTGTGTTTTCGTAATTTGCTGCAGTTCGTCTAATGACATATTTCGCTGCAGTCGTGCGTCTCTTAATTTTTTTCCAATATTTACGCTGGCCACTCGTCCATCTTCTCCAGTCTTTCTAATTTATCGGTAAGCACCTGCTTTACAGGTATTTTTCAAATTACTTTGAGTTCGTTTAATGTAATAACGCTCTATGTTATGAAAGATTTTCTTATGTATAATTAGCAGCAAACGCCTAGCATCTTGTTTGCTTAAAATTGCGTAAAAACAAACGAATTTACTGTCTCTAACCATTTAAGCATACCATAAAAAAATCCTGCTGAGGATAACATTTTTGAAAGTTTTCAACTAAATTAGAAACTTTTTTGATTTTCCCTACTTAATAGCTCTAAATATTATTAGCCGCCAATTACTTCTATCTAAAAACAAGGCGGGAACAAAAGCAAGCGATTTTCTGCCAGTGCTTTTGACCCCTGTGTTTTAATTGTCTAAGTTCACATTTATTTTTTAGGATACATATAAAAACGGCTCAACGCTTCTTTACGTATCAAGATCTCCGCTAAAGCTTTCACATCTGCCAATTCAATACTTTCAATAACCTCTGGTGTATCAAACAAGGTCGTTTCTCCATATAAAGATTGTGAGAACTGATTAGCGATGTATTCTAGAGAATTCAAGGATTGGAAATATTTCCCGATCATTTTTTTCTTTAAGAGAGAGAGATTTTCAGGAGTGATTTCTTTGCTCTGCTCCACATTTAAAAGAATTTCTTCGATACGCTCAGCTAATTTCTCAGGCTGATCGCTGTCTCCGCCAAAATCAGCAAAGTGGAAGCTGCGATCTAAGCTGAATTCATAACCAAAGCTGTCATCCAGCAGTCCTTCATTATACAAATCTAAATAATTTTGTGAGGTATTACCGAAAAGCAGCTGGAATAACAGATTCGCTGTTAACTTATATTTTAGTAGTTCTTTACCGTCTGTTGGTGCTTCGTCTAAGCCTTTTAGCCCGACAATTACTTTTGAACGACTAATCGCCATCTCAATAGAGCTTTCTTTAACAATATCCGCAGCTGTTTCTTCAGGAAATTTACGTTGAATCGGTTGTGCTTCAGCAAACGTTTTAGCCGCTTGATTTTCACGAATGAAGTCCATCATTTTTACAGGATCCATCTTACCTACTACAAACAAAGTCATATTGCTCGGATGATAAAAAGTGTTGTAGCATGTATATAAATCTTCTGCTGTAATATCGGCAATGCTTTCAACAGTCCCCGCAATATCAATATGCAACGGATGCTTAGGATATAAATTACCTAAAATTCCAAAGAATAAACGCCAGTTGGAATCATCCAGATACATTTGAATTTCCTGACCGATAATGCCTTTTTCTTTTTCTACAGTTTCTTCGGTAAAATAAGGTGCCTGTACAAAATCCAGTAAGGTTTTCAAATTCGTTTCCACTTGATCAGTGCTAGAAAAAAGATAACTGGTTTTCGTAAAGCTGGTGAAGGCGTTGGAAGAAGCGCCTTGCTTCCCAAATTGTTGGAACACATCACCCTCTTCTTTTTCAAACATTTTATGCTCTAAAAAGTGCGCGATGCCATCCGGGACTTCCACAAAGTCTTTTTGCCCTAACGGTACGAATTCATTATCAATAGAACCATAATTTGTCGTAAATAAACCGTATGTTTTGTTGTATTCCTTTTTAGGTAGTAAATAGACAGTCAAGCCGTTGTCCAATATTTCTGTATAAAGAAC
The DNA here is from genome assembly GCF_044909655.1 of Enterococcus sp. UD-01. Taxonomy (NCBI): domain Bacteria; kingdom Bacillati; phylum Bacillota; class Bacilli; order Lactobacillales; family Enterococcaceae; genus Enterococcus; species Enterococcus sp. UD-01. The sequence continues at coordinate 28,751 of NZ_JBIYEU010000013.1, forward strand.
CTCTTTAATTTGTGGATATTCTTTTTTATGCATCGGTCTTCACTCCTTCCAAAAAGAAAATGGCCTGCAGCTGAATCCTCTTGGCCACACGTTGGACATCTGCTAGAGAAACGGCTTCTAAGCGGCGCAGCCATTCATCATCATCCAAACGTAAATGCGGGATTAAATCATCTAAATAGCGGTTTTCCAAAAGGGTTCCGGGATTATCCAATGAAAGTAAATAGTGATTTTTCAACATCGCTTTTGTTTGTTGAATTTCTAAATCTGTGACTTTTCCTAAACGGATATTTTCAAGTTCCGCTGCAATTAAATGAAGGACTTGGTTTCGGTTTTTCCCATCGATTCCTGTCTGAACATTTATCACTCCACGGAAGGTATCAAAGCTACTCGATGCATAATACGCTAAATTTTCCTTTTCACGGACATTCATAAATAGCTTAGAATGCGGAAATCCGCCAAAAATTCCGTTAAAAACTTGCAAAGCAAAATAGTTTTCATCGCCATAATACACATCTGTATGATAGCCTAGATTTAATTTTGATTGGGCTAAAGGTTCTTGCTCTGACCGTTCTTTGATAACATTCGTTGCCGGCTGTGTGTAGAAAATATCCGCAATGCCCGCTTCACGATCGGTAAACGGCAGCGTGCTGAACAACGCGTTAACCTCTGCTTCTTCAACGTCACCTAAGACGAAAATATCTACTTGATCTTCCTGAATCATCTTTTGGTAATAGACGGCAATGCTTTCAGCCGTTTCTTTAGCTAAATCAGCAGCTGTCCCAAAGCTTGGCACACGTTGATCTTCAGAGCGCTCAAAATAAAGACTCTGTAGCGCCAAGGCAGAATACGTCTGCTTGTCTTCTGATACGCTCTCGTAATAAGCATTTAAATTTTCTTTTTCGCGCTGGAAGGTTTCCTGATCAAATTTACCAGCCGTAATATTCGGATAAAATAAGATCTCTTTGACAAAATCAACTGCGTCTTTTAGTACATGACTATTTTCCAAATACTTGTCGTTAACCAAATTCATCGACAGATTTAACCAATGTAGATTTCCTTTTTTGTTTACGTTAATCCCAAAACTGGCGCCGTATAATTCTGCGAGTTTCTCACTTAATTTTACCTGATCGGGATAGTTCAAGCTGTTAGTTTCCAATAAACTGGATAAAAGCGTACGCTTAGTAATGGTTTCTTTATTTAAACGTGTATTAAACCGAACTAAAATCCGGACAGTTTTATATTTTTCAGTTGGGACAACGTGTAAGTTGACTCCTTGTGCTAGTGCAATCGGCATCTTGTCAGCTCCTCTGTGATTTCATCATAATAAAGACCAGCATTTATTACAATCCTCTGGTCATTTTTAAATGTTTTTTTAAAGTTTCGTATCTATTTAATTATAGCATAGCTTACTACTCTTTCCTTTATGTAAGAGTCTTTCATTTTAAAATTTTTGTATTTTTCTGTATACTAAATGGTGAGAAAGGGAGGTCAACTAATGATTAAAGAATTTAAAGAGTTTATTATGCGCGGTAGCGTACTTGATTTAGCCGTTGGGGTCGTTATTGGTTCTGCTTTTACGGCAATTGTTACAAAAGTCGTAGAGGGATTAATCACACCCTTAGTCAGCTTAGTCTTTGTTTTAACGACAGGCAAACAAAGTGCGGATGATGCTTTAGGTGCACTTGTTTTCCCGGTAAAAGGGGTTCAATTTAAAATCGGCGATGTTATTAGTGCCATTATCACTTTTTTAATCACGGCATTTGTCTTGTTTTTAATTGTAAAAGCAGCAAATAAATTTAAGAAAAAACCAGAGCCGGAAGCAGCCGAAGCAACACCTACCAGCGAAGAATATTTAGAACAAATTCGCGATTTGTTAGCGGCACAAAATCAGGCACAAGCAACAATCAAACACGAGCAAGTACCAAAAGAGCCAAAATTATAATAATAGAAGCGGCAAGCTTCATAGACTAAGAAATGAGTTTAAAGGTCGGAGACATTGTTATGTTCTTCGAGCTTTTTTTTGTTATGAATTTAGGCAATGGTTCCTTCTTTATTTATAATATGTAAAGGTGTTTCACTGCTTCCTAGCAGCTGTTTTAGCCCTGTCGGCTTTAGATGTACTATTTCTGTTAAGGGCTGCCATTGTGCTAAAACTGCTTCTTTTTGCAAAATCTGATCCTCTTTGCTTTTTGTCAGCTCGTAAACAAAAATAATCTGTTGGTGCCGCTGTTGCTTTAATTCGAAGTGATTTTCAATAATTGCCAGTAAACATCTGGGCTGAACTTGCAGATTCGTTTCTTCGTAAAATTCGCGAATAACCGCTGCTTCAGTCGTTTCCCCGATTTTAACAGCTCCGCCGGGAAGAGTCCTGGTGCCGTCCTCTTCAGTAGAAACTACAAAGCGCTCGCCATCAAGCAATAACCCGCACACTCTAACATCAAATCGTGTGTCGGCAATCGTTGTGCGAATATCTGTCATAACTCCCGACTCCCTTCATAATCGTGGATCACACCTAAGCTTGCTTTAACATGTCTACATGAGGAATCCCATCCTCCAAGTATACTTCTGATACTGGCTTAAAACCAAAGCTTCCATAAAAATCAGTCAGGTGCGCCTGCGCACCAATTTTAATCGGTCGCTGTGGATATTTTTCTGCTATGGCCTTCAAGGTTTCCGCAACTAGCTTGGCGCCTAAATTTCTTTTGCGATACTCGGCTTTAATTAACACTCTGCCAAAAGTGACCGCTGCACCAAGATCTATGATTCGTGTATAACCAATCAGCTCTGTTCCTTCTGTCAACCATGTATGCCATGCATTTTCATCCGCAGCATCTACTTCCTGATAAGGGCACTGTTGCTCCACTACAAAAACGGCAGTTCTTAATTTCACCACTTCATAAAATTCTTTTGTCGTCAATTCTGAAAAATGTTTTACCTGATAGTCCATACATTGCCCTCCTTTATTCCTGCAGCTACGTACAATTCCACTATTATCGTTGTAATTATGCTTTGCGGCGCCGAGCAAAATCGACAAATTTAAATTTATCCAACCGGTGTCTGGATTCTGTGTATTCAAAACAACGGGTATCCTCTAAACAAACCACACTGCGTACAACGACAACATGCGTATCCTTATCAAGTGTCATTAAACGCTGATCTGCTTCTGTGATTGGTTCCACTGTAATTTCTTTTTGCGCATAACTAATCGCTAGACCTAAATCATTTTCAAAGTAATCATAAATCGAATCTTCCGCTCGCTCTTTGGGCAACTCTTCTATGATCTCTTTCAGCAAGTAATCAATGTCCACAATCACCACTTCTCCATCAATCTCGCGTTGACGGACTAATCGCCAAATCGGCGCATTTTTGGTCCAGCCAGTCAGCTGAGCCAAAGATTCACTGACCTGATCCTCTGCCAATTCCACGACTCTTGTTATACTTTGCATTTTTTGAGCCTGCTGCAGTTCTTTATAGCTAATTACGCCTGAAATCGGCAAATCAAACTTTCTAACATTTAAAACAATGGAGCCTTTTCCTTGTTTTTTCTGAATGTAGCCAGCATTAATTAACAAATTCAAGGCTTTACGAATCGTTTCACGTGAAACTGAATATTGTTCGACTAGTTGATTCTCACTTGGTAAAAGTGTTCCGGGCTGATAAACCCCTTCAAGAATTCCTTTTTCCAATTCTAAAAAAATATCATGAAATTTATTCAATGTCATCCCTCCGCACTAGGATATTTACTGAAAATGATAGCATATTCTCCCTTAAAAAAATAGCTCTCTCCCTAACCATACAGCGACACCTAATTGATTTTTACCACTTCGCACTTGTATTTACAAGACATCCATACTATAATGAAAACGAAAACATCAACATGTCTATACAAGTTAAAAATATAGTCAGGAGCTTACGATGATGAATTATTTACAATTTGACCTCACCGCAACAGCATTACATGTTACTGAAAAACCGCAAACAAACAAAGCAGCACTGGCACTCTCTTTTTCAGATTTTTCCTTACCACAGACAGCTGCTGCTTTAGCAAAACAGATTAAGGAACGCTTTCCTGCAGCAAGCGGCGGCATTTTTAAAGCAGTCCCTGCTGCTTTTTATCATGAAAACCCGCGGACAACTTTATTAAACACTAGCATAGAAAATCTGATAAAGGCTTTTTCGGAATTATTGAACATGCCGATTTTAACAGAAGCAGAATTAGCTTCAGATGATGAAGAAGCAGCCTTTTCAAAAAAATGGGAAGAACTGGTTTGGCACTTGGATTATTATGGCTACACGCCCGGAAAAGAAGAATATTCTGTTGAATCACTGCTGACGGTCGGCAATGGCTTCATGGGCTTACGCGGTACGACACCAGATATGACGCTTTCCAAAGAACACTATCCCGCTACTTATATCGCTGGTTTATATAACGAAGAAGAATCAGAAGTTGCAGGACAACTCGTTGCCAACGAAGACTTTGTTAACACACCGGATAATCAAGCGATCTTCATTAAAATCGGTGAAAACGGTGATTGGTTAACTTTAGATCAGGCTAATTTGCTGCAGCTGCACCGAAACTTGGATTTAAAAGCCGGTTTGTTCACCTCTACTATGATTATTGAAGACAAACAACAACAGATCCAACTGACCGCTTATAAGCTGGTTAATATGGCTAAAATGAACAACTACAGCATCAAATACATTATCAAACCTTTAAACTTTACAGACAAAATCACAGTAAAAACCTTATCGGACGCTTCTGTTTATAACTATAACGTAGAGAGATACCGCAATCTGACCGCCAAGCATTTTCATGTGACACAAATTCAAGCTCAGCAGGCAGATTCGTTTATCGAAGTCGAAACCAATCAGTCTAATATACGGATTCGCCAAACCGCAGCCATCAGCGGCGACTTCTTTACAGCAGAAGCTGTGAAATCAATCGTTGAAACGGAGCGAATTAGTCAGATCGTTGCCTTTACAGCCGAAAAACAGCAGGAGTACACCTTGGAAAAGCATGTACAAGTCCAAGCCTCCATCGCTGAAGCAAGCTGGCAACAGCCGAGTGCTAAAGCGCAAGCCTTTGACAAAGAATTAGCACAAAGTAAACAAGCCTGGCAAGCCTTATGGACCAAAGCAGACATACAGCTATCCGGCGATCTAATGTCGCAAAAACTGCTACGTACGCACATCTATCACCTGCTGGTCTCCGCTTCTCCATTCAGTAATAATGAGCTGGATGTATCCGTGACAGCACGCGGACTTCATGGTGAAGCCTATCGCGGTCATATTTTCTGGGATGAAATCTTTATATTGCCGTTTTATATTTTGCATTTTCCGGAAACTGCCAAGCAGCTTCTAATGTATCGCTACAACCGCTTGGAAAAGGCGAAAAAAAATGCGGCGGAAAGTCATTACGAAGGAGCTATGTTCCCTTGGCAGTCAGGACTGGACGGCAGTGAAGACACACAAAAGCTGCACTTAAATCCCTTAAATGGAGAATGGGGCGAAGATCACAGTATCTTACAACGACACGTCTCACTGGCCATCGCCTATAATGTCTGGATGTATTGGCATAACACAGATGACGACTCATTTATGAAAAACTATGGTGCTGAAATGCTGCTGGAAATCGCCAACTTCTGGCGGAGTGCAGCCACCTATGATGCAGCCGCCAAACGCTATTACATCGATAAAGTCATGGGACCAGATGAATTTCATGAAGCTTACCCGAATAGCACGGAAAGCGGACTAAAAAATAATGCCTATACTAATCTGATGGTAGTCTGGCTCTTTGAAGAACTTGAAAATATCCTCTCACTATTAAGTACGCAGGAAAAAGCGAATTTATTGTCAAAAACTGGAATTACTTCAAAAAATTTGGAAACGATGAAGGATATTCGTAAACACTTAACGATTGAAGTCAGCGACGAAGGCATCATTGCACAATATGAAGGCTATTTTGACTTAAAAGAAATCGACTGGGAACAAGCGAAAGCCAAGTACGGCAATATCTATCGGATGGATCGGATTTTGAAAGCCGAAGGGCAATCGCCGGATGATTATAAAGTCGCCAAGCAAGCAGATACACTAATGCTGTTTTACAATTTGAACAAAGAAAAAATCGACGAAATTTTAACAGATCTTGGCTATGAGTTACCGCAGGATTATTTAGAAAAGAACCTTTTGTACTATTTAAAGCGTACCTCTCACGGTTCTACTCTTTCCAGAATTGTCCATGCCCAGTTAGCCGAGGAAGTCGCTCATCACGAACTATCCTGGCAATTGTATCAAGAAGCTCTATATTCTGACTATCAGGATATTCAAGGCGGTACGACAGCTGAAGGCATTCATACGGGTGTAATGGCAGCCACTATTTATGTCACACTGACGACTTATGCCGGCGTTGAGCTTAAACAAAAACAGCTTTCTATTAAGCCAAACTTACCACAGCACTGGACAGATATGACGTTTACATTAGAGCATAAAGGTGTGCACTATCACTTAAGGATCACCAAAGAATGCGTACAAATTCAGCCTTCTAAAGACACCACTGTTCTGGTAAACAATCAGCTTCACTCATTAACTGCACAGACTACTACAACGATTAACTACTAAAAAAGATAGGAGCCTATATATGAAAAAAGGGTTTGTATTCGACTTAGACGGCGTCATTACTGATACTGCCAAATTTCACTACACTGCTTGGAGAAATTTAGCCGCCAGCTTAGACATCACGATTGATGAGGCGTTCAATGAAACACTAAAAGGAATCAGCCGAATGGATTCTTTAGATAGAATACTTTTATACGGACACAAGGAAAAAGACTATACGGCAGCAGAAAAAACACGTTTAGCTGAACAAAAAAATGACGAATATGTTAAGTTGCTGGCCAATCTTACGGAAGCTGATCTATTACCGGGCGTTCACGACTTTTTAGTGCAAACCAAAGCCCATTCGATTCCCTGTGCATTAGCCTCTGCTTCTAAAAACGCGCCGATGATTTTGCAAAAACTGGGCGTCCTTGATTATTTCGCTCATATCGTTGATCCGGAAAGTCTAAAAAAAGGCAAACCTGATCCGGAAATCTTTATCAAAGCAGCGGAAAGTATCCACATTGCGCCAGAAGAAGCGATCGGGTTTGAAGATGCTCAGGCAGGCATTGCCGGCATTAAAGCAGCGGGTATGTACGCAGTCGGAATTTCAGCGACGGAAAAATTGGCAGGTGCGGATTTGCAGGTGGCTTCCATGACTGATGTAACGGTGGAACAGCTGCTAAAGGTATGATGCCATAATAAAATATGATCCGCCAACAAGCTGTTACTTCGAATCACGTCCTAGATTACTAATACAAATTAAAACGCAACCTCTATCCAAAAAGGATAAGGTTGCGACCGTAGCCTGTAGCAACAAACTACTGGGGAATTTGATCAGGAATTCAATAATTAATTTTTATTCTTTTCCTCTTAACTAATCGTAGGAAAGATGTCGGGGCAAACATATATGAGGCTATAGCCCTCATGCATGTTTGTCCCGATCTCTTTTACATAAATTTAGACGATTACTCTACTAAGTAACTACATGAAATTTATTGAGCAATTATTTTTTTCCTTCCCCAAGTAAAAAACTACTCTTTTCGCTTTTTATAAATTTGTTGGTTCTTTACTGTTTGTTGCCAGTTATTTCCGCAGGTACGGTTAATTCTTTAACAAGTTTTTTCTTTGTTAATAAACTTCTGCCTTTAACATTTTGAACTTCATAGACTTTTACTTTAAAGTTAGTCCCATATTCTGCTTCAAAGGTGCCGGTACCTTTAGCGACAATCGAGTTGTCCTCTTCCAAAATCAGGTTAGGTGCTGCCGACGCATTACGTGTTCTTAATTGTCTTAAAGCTTCACCTACTTTGACTGTTGGATAATTAACGGTATTAGATGTGATGATCCGTCCGTAACATTCTCTGAAATCAGGTGAAATACGGCTATTTAGTGAGATTGTTCCTTTAGCTTTGCCGATTTCTAAAGACTGCTCTACGATATAGGTGGTGTGAGCGGGAACATTAAATGTTTGTGACGGCGAAACATACGTTATTTTTTCACTTTTCGTGTCAGTAGCAGTGTTGGAAAAATTATATTCAGCAGATGCAGTCATTGAGCCACTTACAAAAGGAAAATTCATAGTAGCGGTAGCTGAATATCCTAATTTTACTCCATGCGTTGTTGCCGTGCTCAATGAATTGGCATATTCTTTGGCAACCGAATCTGTCGTCAGCGGTTGTTCTTTACTGGTCGAATTTTCTAGCGTTTTTGTTCCTGCTGTCAAAGATTTACTTTGGCCCATTTCTACTTTATCCAACGAAGCCCAATTTTCACTATATTCACCTAAATTATTTAAATAATAACTATCATTTCGAATGATCCAATTTAAATTAAAGGCGGAATTCGTCAATTGATGATAGGTTTTTCCATAATCTTTTGCAACACTTTCCAATTCCTTCTTTACATCAATCTCTTGAGCAGATGCTGCATAAGCCGGAAGTGAACTACCCAATACCGCACCAAGAATACCAAGACTAACTACTACTTTCTTTAACATATAAAGCCTCCTTCTAATTTAATTGTACTTTTTTCCCATAATCATGATTACTATTTTTCATACCCTCGCGAGATACTTATCATACTATAATCACGAGCAGTTAGATTCTCTAATTTGGAAATAAAAAAGAAATATATTGCTAAACCCAACCTTTTTAGTATAATATATCTTACAAATAACAATTTAAAGATGACAGAAGGTGTTCATAATGTATGATTTATTTTCAAACAAAGGACAACAGCGAAAACGAGAGCTTTTCATTGAATTGTATAATTCACAAGGGTTGACTCTTTCTGAATTAAGTCAATTATGCAAACTTTCATTGGCCGCCACCAAAAAGTACATAGATCAGTTGAATCAAGAACTGGCTTTACTTGGACTAAAAGGGACAATCCGTAAAAAAGCGAATCATCAATATTATTGCTCCAAACCATTGCCGTCTTTTACAGAGATGAATAAAAAGCTGATTTTTTTGTACGCCCAACATTCTGTTTCTTTTCAAATATGCCAATTATTAATAAAATTAGACGATATTTCCATTACTGCTCTTTCATTAAAGCTGAATATTTCTGTTTCACATGCGTATCGTTCAATTCATCAATTGAATGAAAAACTTGAACGTTTTAATCTTCAAGTGAAAAATAATCATAAAAATTTGTTGGAGTTTGAAGGACAGGAGATTGACATTCGCATATTCATATTTCAGTTTTTGACTACTTGTATTCCAAGTGACTGCTGGCTTTTTCCTTCTATCCCTAAAAGCAGGCTACGTTATGAATTGCAGGCGCTATTTCCCGAAAGTGCGTTAGATAGTGTCAATATATTCGACTTCCTTTCTTATTTCGCTATTATCAAAAAGCGAATCAGCAAGAGAAAATTTTTGGCTCAAAGAACACCAAAGTCACTGGATATATTAAGCTATTATACATTTTTATCTGAAGCAGAGTTTAAGAACTGTCATTTTTTTAATGCCCTCTTTTTCGAAACAAACGCGGCTGAAATCGAAACACTTTACATCAGCTTTTTTGTCCGCATTCTTTTCCCAAATATGATTTCCCAAGAAAAAATTCTTTCAAGCGGCAAGAAGCTAAGTCAATCGAAAGAAGCAATGACCGCTTTTTTTGTTAGCCTCCTGCACTCATTTAAGGAAACGTTTGCCGCAAATATGCCGCAAAGTCATTACTATAAGCTTTTGTACGAATGCGTTCTTATTTACAACCTGCCCATTTTGATTAATACCAATGTGCATTATGTTTGGAATATTGAGGTCATCACTCTTAAAACCATGACAGTTGATGATCAGTTAATGGCAAAAATTGTTCATTTTTTAGTTACCTCTATAGAAAGATGCCAAGTAAAAACCTTCGACAAAACTTTCTTTTATGAAAATCAATTCGATTATCTTGCAAACTTACTCTATTTAGAAGCCGCTATGTTTATGCAGATTTCCATTACTATTTGTTTGGATTTAGGCCGAGATATTGTGACAAAAAAGTTCATCAAAAATCGCCTGCAATCCTTTTTTAACAACGAATTAATTCGCTTTACTGATGATGTCACCCATGCCGATTTAATGATCAGCGATGCCGCTGCCTACAACACCTCTGCACTACCGACTATTTTCGTTAAAAATCTGCTGGATAATTACTTATGGAGGAACATTCTACGAACCATTCATGAGCTGATCTTGAAAAAAACGCCGTAAATATAGGCTTTTTTCTCAAAATTTGCGAAAAATAGCTGTATTTCCAGCCATAACTTGACTATACTATAATCAAAATTATCCGAGATTGGAGCAATAATGAAAGTAAGTCAAGGGGATGTCTTTAGAAGAAGAGAGCAGCTTATTGAAAAATTGAAGGAGCAGGAACGGTTGAGTGTAAATGAATTGGCTGCTTATTTTAAGGTGTCAGCGGTAACGATCCGACGTGATTTATTGTTTTTGGAAAAAAAGAAAATGATTGAGCGCTATTATGGCGGTGTTCGTCTGCTTTCACCTCAAAAACGCGCTACTTACCGTCAAGTAGAAATAGCCACTTTTCCTATTAAGGCGCTTGTAGAAAAGCTAGCGCCACTTTTGCATTCCGGCAAGCAGCTATTTGTTGGAGCAGGTCATTTCTCAGCTGAGCTTCTTTATGCGTTGTTGCCGTATGATATTTGTATTTTAACCAATGATGCCAGAGCATTTTCACTCACCCGTCCAAACCAAAAAGCTATTATTTCTATTTGCGGTGGGGAGCTTGAAAAAGATACACAAGCATTAGTAGGTGATTTTGCCATTCATTCTTTCAACAAGGTTACCGCGGATTACTGCATTATTGAAGCAGAGGGCTTTAATACGCATGAGGTGTCAACCAAAACCTTGAATGAATCGCTCGTCTATCGAACAATGCGTCAGCATACAGACGGACTGAAATTCGTTTACACGCCAGCTTGTAATTTAGAAACGGTCAGTGATTTTATGATTGATCGAACCTTTTTATTTGATCGTTTGTATACAGACGAAGCTATACCAGACAGTGTTTTGGCATTGTATCAGGCAAATAAGATTACTGTAGAGCGGTTAATCGATTATAATTGAATATCGCACTGTTTTAAACAAAAAGCAGACGTTGATTGAACTGTTCATAAAAATACTTTCATGAACAGTTCTTTTCATTGTATTGAAAATTCTTTTGGCTTCACTTATTCTAAATGCAAGAAAACGCTTTACAAAGCGAGATAGGAGAAACAAATGACACACAGATTTCCAGATAATTTTTTATGGGGGGCATCGATTTCCGCTCATCAAACAGAAGGGGCTTATCAAAGTGATGGCAAGGGGCTTAGCGTGCAAGACACTCGTCAGCGTGATAATCATGAGATCGCTGATTTTACAGTAGCTGTCGATCACTATCATCGCTATAAGGAGGATATTCGCTTATTGGCAGAAATGGGGATCAAGATTTTTCGATTCTCCATTGCCTGGACAAGAATTTTTCCTAATGGACGCGGTGAGGTAAACGAAGCAGGCTTACAGCATTACAGCGATGTGATTGACGAATTGCTAAAGTATAATATACAGCCTTACATCACCCTGAATCACTTTGATTTGCCGCAAGCCTTAGAAGAGGAAGGCGGCTGGAGCGCACGCACTACGGTGGATGCTTTTGTAACTTACGCTGAAACAGTCTTTAGTGCCTATGGCGATCGCGCAAAAAATTGGCTGACAATCAATGAGCCGAATATTATGCTGCTGGTTGATAAAAAAATCTTAGGAAAGGAAATTCCGCTACAGGAAAAATATCAACAGTTTCATCACTTAATGATTGCCGAAAAATATGCCTTCAAACGATGTCACGAACTAATTGACGACGGCAAAATTGGACCGGTGCCGAATATTTCTCTTGTGTATCCAGCTACCAGCAAGCCTTTGGACAATCAGGCAGCCCTTTATTTTAATAGTGTAAGGAACTGGGCTTATCTGGATTTTTCTTGCTTTGGCCTCTATAACGCAGTGTTTAAAGATTATTTAAAACGCAAGAATGTCAAAATTACCTTTGCTCCGGAAGATCAAGAATTGATGGAAAATCATTTCCCGGATTTTGTAGCGATGAACTTTTATACGACAGTGACTGTCGAAAAACCAACGCAAAAAGACGGCATGGCAAACGGCATCAGCGATCAGCAGAGTGAAGACATCATGGAGTGGGGCTTTTACAAAGGCTTTACCAACCCATATCTGCAAAAAAATGAATTCAACTGGACGATCGATCCTGATGGACTGAAAACAACCCTGCAAACCTTGTACGACCGCTATCATTTACCCATTATTATTACCGAAAACGGCTTAGGCGCTAAGGATGAGCTAACGGAAGCCGGACAGGTACACGACACATACCGTATTAATTATTTACAGCAACATATCGAACAGTGTCAGCAAGCAATTGAAGCCGGCGTTGATTTAATCGGGTACAGCCCCTGGTCTGCGATCGATTTAATCAGTGTTCATGAAGGTATCAGTAAGCGTTACGGTTTTATTTATGTAGATCGGACGGAGCATGATGAAAAAACACTGGCTAGACATAAAAAAGACAGTTTCTATTGGTACCAAAGCTTAATTAAAACAAATCAGCTACCTTCATAAGGAAAGGAGAAAAAAATGAATAAAGTATTTACATTTTTAGAAACAAAGTTGATGCCGCCTCTGAACAAAGTAGCCAATCTGCGCTTTATCCGAGCGATTATGCAGGCCGGGATTATTACGGTCCCCTTTACGATTGTTGGGTCGATTTTTCTGATTATTAACAATTTACCGCAAATTATACCGCCGCTTGCTCCTTTTTTTGAGCAAACACTTTTAAAATTTGCGCCGATTTATAACGTAGGCACAACCATGTCGATCGGTTCTATTGCCATTTTTTATTGCTTAGCAACAGCTTATTATTTAACGGACATTTACCGAAAAGAAGAGCATGCCGGCTTGAGCAGCTTTGTCGGAGCGATTTTGGGGCTGTTTGCCTTTTTAATGACGATTGTGCAGACAGATATCGTGGACGGCAGTGCGCAGCTTGTTCAAAATCAAAGTGAAACAGCCATTACTTATAACGGCGTAGCACTTGGTGGCTGGGTTACACGCTTTGGCGGCGTGGGGATTTTTATCGGGATTATTACGGCTGTGTTAGCGGTTCAAATTTATCGTTTATGTGTGAAGAAGAATATTACTATTCGGATGCCAGAAGGTGTACCTGATGGTGTCAGTAAAGCCTTCGCTTCTTTAATTCCAGCGATTTTCATTGCTTTCGTGATGCTAATTATTAACACCAGCTTAGCTGCTTTCCATACAGACTTACATGGGTTATTATCAAAACCGTTTGAATTTGTAAAAGATCTAACTGGTTCTTGGTTAGGAATTATCGTTATTATGCTGCTTATTCATTTATTGTGGGCTGTTGGGGTTCATGGAACAGCCGTCATTAAAAACAGCTTTATTAACCCTATTTTATTGGTGGCTTTAACAGAAAATATCGACGGTGGCAAGAATATTTTCGCTGGTGACTTTGTTAATATGTACATCTTTATTGGCGGAGCGGGAAGTACATTAGGCTTGGTATTACTAATGATCTTTGCTGCAAAATCAGATCAGCTGAAGGTATTGGGGAAAGCGGCGATTTTACCGGGACTATTTAATATTAATGAACCCGTTATTTTCGGGGCGCCCATTGTCTATAATCCGTACTTGATCATCCCCTTCATTATAACGCCATTAATCAATGTCACTGTCGCCTACTTTGCAACTTCCTGGGGCTTAGTGAGTAAAGTAATCACCGGAATTCCTTGGATTTCGCCAGTTGGTATTGGCGCCTTTCTTGGAACCGGCGGCGATTTCCGAGCTGTGTTGATCGGCTTTATTAATCTGGCTATCTCTATTGCCTGCTATTATCCATTTTTCAAGATGTATGATGGAAAATTGTATGCAGAGCAAACCACAGCAACAGAAAAATAAAAAATGTTTCAGAACTATTGGGTAACGCCAAAGTTAACGAATGTGAGACAAAAGTAAAGAACACTTTTGCCGCACCACGAATAAACGGCGGGAACAGAAGCAGCCCCTTCGGAAATAAGCTAAAATCCACAAAAATTTAAAAAACAATTTTCGTGAATTTCTTCTTATTTCTCAGGGCTTAGCACTTCTGACCCGACCTTGTTTTTTATATCTAAATAATTCTACTATTTTCCTAAAGGATATTTATCAAAAAGGTTTTGTTTTGTCTTTTTAATTGTCAAATAATCTTCAAGGATTGGATAATACCAGTTAGTAGATTGTGCAGTGTTTTCATTCGTATAGCTGATTATATAATCATCCCAGCTATTATAATGCTCGCTGGCTAAAGCATATAATTGCTCTAAATAATGCCATGCTTGCTCTTCCGTCAGCAAGCCAAGTGTAAAGCAAACACGAGTCATATAGCCCAGACGCTCTAAATCAAACGCACCAGTGTCATTAATATTTTCTAAGCTCTGCAATAGTGCGCTGCCATCCATTTCACTTTTCTTACTTGCTTTTTCGATTTCTTTTTGGATTTTCGCCTTCACTTCAGGTGCTGTTACCGAAGTATAACTATTGCTGGAAATCCAGCTTTCGATTAAATTTCTAGCATCATTTCCATTTGAAATACCAAACATTGGTAACCAATATTTTTGTGAATTCTTTATCTCTTTAGAAGTGTAGTAAAATTTTAGATACTCAGGACGAGCTACGCCTCTAACTACCGCATGATTTGACACTCCAGCACCGATACAAAGTAATTTTTCTTTATCGGCTGGAAACTTGTTAAAATCTTCGATCTCCTTTGGTACTTCATACTTCTTTTTAAAAAACATACACTTACTTCCCCCTTTATTTTTCTCAGTATATGATAGCATTTAATTCTTATTGATTCCAATCTGTTTTTTATCAATTTATTATTTTAAAAACAATATAATTTACAAATTATATAAAAAACATGCTAAAAACAATATTAAACGAGCGTTTTTCCTATCAATTTACAAAAAAATAAATAACGAGGCAAAAACAATTGTTTTTTAAATAGTTCATGACATTATTAATAATTCACAAGAAAAAGGACGAGAGCGAGACAAAACTAAAAAAACAGTTTTGCCTCGCTCTCTATTTACGAATAAACGGCGGCAGCAGAAGCAACTCCTTTTTATTTCTCGGAGTTAAACGCTTCTGTTCCAGCCTCGTCTTTTTCAATTATCTTTCTTAACGATGCTTTGTTTCAAATAATGGACTTACAGGTTTATTTTCATGAATTCGTTTGATGGCATCCCCGATTAACTCACCAACACTGACTTCATCAATTTTTTCGATTTTACGATCGTCTGACAGGTAAATAGAATCTGTTACCACTAAACGTTCAATCGCAGAATCCTCAATACGTTGTAAAGCAGGTCCAGACAACACTGGATGTGTGCATGAAGCATAAACATCTTTCGCTCCAGCTTCTTTCAATGCATTAGCTGCCAATGAAATAGTTCCCGCTGTATCGATCATGTCGTCAATCAACACACAGGTTTTACCTTCTACATGACCAATAATGTTCATTACTTCTGCAACGTTTGCTTTCGGACGACGTTTGTCAATGATAGCAATCGGTGATTTTAAATACTCAGCCAACTTACGAGCACGAGTCACACCGCCGTGGTCAGGCGATACAACAACGACATCATCCCCTTTAATATCACGCTCAAGGAAATAATCTGCAATCAATGGCGCTCCCATTAAATGATCCACTGGAATATCGAAAAATCCTTGGATTTGGACAGCGTGCAGATCCAATGTCAACATTCTTGTTGCGCCTGCTTTTTCAAGCATATTTGCGACAAGCTTCGCTGTAATTGGTTCACGGGCACGAGCTTTACGGTCTTGACGTGCATAGCCGTAGTAAGGCATCACGACATTAATCGTTTTAGCGCTGGCACGTTTTAATGCATCAATCATAATCAATAATTCCATCAAGTTGTCGTTGACTGGACTGCTGGTTGATTGAATAACATACACATGAGAACCACGAATACTTTCTTCGATATTTACTTGAATTTCACCATCACTAAATTGAGTAACGGATGATTTTCCTAGCTCAACACCCACAGCTTCCGCAATTTTTTCGGCTAATGGACGATTGGAGTTAAGAGAAAAAATCTTCAATCTTGGATCAAAATAATGTTTTGACATGGGGACCTCCGCTTTCTTTTACTGAACAATAGTTTCCTTTTAAATAGTAGTCACTTTTTCCAAATAAATCAAGTGATTTTGAGGGATTCATTGAAATTAATACGATTTTCTCATAAAAACAGAACCTTTTTTCCCTGAAAAAAATCAAGAGAACTAAAAATAAATAAGGAATGTTATTTCCCTCTAAAAATTCAGAAGTTTTTAATGACAATCTTTAGAATTTATATTACTATTTAAATATATTTTTATATGAAAGCGCATTATTTATTTCTTTACAGCAAAACCCAAGGAAAGAAATGAGCTGATGACGATCGGTGCAAGACTTGCTGTGAATCACAGTGAAAGAAATGAGTTGATGATGAACAGTACAAGACTTGCTGTGAATCACAGTGAAATGAAATTGAGCTGATGATGAACAGTACAAGACTTGCTGTGAATCACAACGAAATGAAATTGAGCTGATGATGAACAGTACAAGACTTTCGCAAGAAAGTGTTGATCATTATTGTTATCTAGCTGCACAAATCAATCCTTAGGAAAATAGATAAATTGCCAGTGAGACAAGAAGCGTCTCAATGTCAATTTCCTAATTTTCTACAGGATTAAGCGATTTGTTCCGCTTTTATATTAAGGAGGAATTTTGTGAAAAAATCTGTTTTGAAGAATCTACGTCTAGGGTTACAGGTACTGATGGTCAGTACCTTATTGGCGGGGACTTCCGCCTCAACGGTTTTGGCGATTGAAAATTCGTCGAACAGCACCACAGAATTTGGCACGTCTGCTGCAACAGAGAGGACTAGTCAGTCAAGTGCTTCAAGCAACACGCAAGCCACGGAATCAGCAGTCGCAGACTCTGAAGCAAAAGCTGCGGAGGACACTTCTGCTACAAAGAAAATCACTATTTTAGGCACTTCTGATGTTCATGGTCAGCTTTGGAACTGGTCTTACGAAGACGACAAGCAAACACCTGTCGGTCTTTCTCAAGTAAGCTCAGTTGTCAAAAATGTTCGTGCAGAAAATCCAAACGGCACTCTTCTGATTGACAATGGGGATGTGAATCAGGGAACTATTTTAACAGATGATCTATATAATAAAGCACCTTTAGTTCAACAACCGAATCCGATGATTAAAGCCATGAATTATATGCAGTACGATGCGATGGTTTTAGGAAATCATGAGTTTAATTTTGGCCTGGATTTGATTAAAAAGCTTGAAAGCGAAGCGAATTTTCCAATTCTATCGGCAAACACCTATGAAAAAAGTACGAATAACCATTTCGTTGGTAGCACCGTAAAAAAAGAGCTTGATCTAGACGGTGATGGCACCAAGGATATCACCGTGGGAATTATCGGATTGACAACTCCGCAAATTCCATTGTGGGATGGCGCTAAGGTAGATAGCCTTTCCTTTAAACCTTTAAAAGAAGAAGCAGAAAAAGCAGTCGCTGAATTACAAGGCGACACAGATCTGATTATCGCTTCTATTCATGCTGGACGACAAAATTCTGATCCTGCTGCCAGTGCCGATCAGGTCATTGCCAATGTTGCCGGCATTGATGCGTATATTTTAGGTCACGATCACCGTTCTTTTGCAGAACTGCTGCAAGGACCAAACGGACTTGTTCCGGTCGGCGGACCAAAGGATACAGGCACAGAGCTGGTTCGACTGGATTTGTCGGTTGAAAAAAATAATGATAAATGGCAAGTAGCCACCACCAATGCTGCCATCGTTGATACTAAAACGGTTGCTGCTGATGAGGAATTAAAGGCACAAACAAAAACCTATCATGATAAAACCAGAAGCTTTATTTCCGAAAAAATCGGTACAGCCAGCGGTGATTTTTTACCGCCGGAAGAGATCAAGGGGATTCCGGAGGCGCAGCTACAGCCGACTGCGATGATTTCGCTAATTAACAATGTACAGCGCAAAGCCACTGGCGCACAATTAGCTGCTTCTGCTCTCTTTAAAGCTGATAGCAAGCTTAACGCCGGCGACATCTCCTATTCCAATATTTTTGATATTTATAAATACCCAAATACACTGGTCAGCGTGAATATTACTGGCGCGAATCTCCTGAAATACATGGAAAATCAAGCCGATTATTACAATGCCCCCGGACCGGATGATTTAACGATTAGTTTCAATCCAAACATTCGCGTATATAACTACGATATTATTTCTGGTGTTACCTACAAGATTGATCTGTCGAAACCAAGCGGCAGTCGCATTGTCAATCCCACAATTGAAGGAAATCCGGTAGATCCTACAGCAACCTATACCATGGCTATGAATAACTACCGCTATGAAGGGCTGTTAGCTCAAGGAATTGTTACAGAGGATCCACTTGTTGAAACAGATCCGGAAACTCTGCGCGGACTGATTGCTGATTATATTCGTGAAAAACAAACCATTAATCCAGAGGAAGAAATTGAACAGAACTGGGAAATTATCGGTTACCATTTCGATCAAAAATGGCGTGATTTAGCCGTAAAGCTAGTCAATGAAGACGTTTTGAAAACTGAACCCGCACCAGATGGTCGGACACCAAATGTCAAACCAATCACTAAGCAGGACGTACTGAATGCTGGCTACAGCCCGGAGGATACACAGACAGACACTGTCACGATTATGCATACCAATGATGTTCATGGTCGTTTAGAGGGCAACGGCAACGATGTTTTAGGCATGGCACGGCTAAAAACCTATAAAGATCAAGTCAATCCTGATCTAATGATTGATGTCGGTGATGCTTTCCAAGGGCTGCCTATCTCGAATTTTTCAAACGGAATGGATATGGCAAAAGTAATGAATGAGGTCGGCTATGATGCCATGGCTGTGGGAAATCACGAGTTTGATTTTGGCTTTGATACAGCAATGAGCTACAAAGCTGCTTTAAATTTCCCGCTGTTGTCCAACAATACCTTTAAAGATGGCCAGCTTGCTTTTGAACCGTATAAAATTATTGAAAAAAACGGAAAGACCTATGCGATTATCGGAGTCACTACTCCGGAAACAGCAACCAAAACGCATCCGAAAAATGTCGTTGGCGTTACCTTTGGTGATCCAATTACAGAAACAAAGAAATCAATTAATGAAATTAAAGCATCCGGCAAAGCGATTGATGCTTATATCATTGCCGGACATTTGGGAATTGATGAAACAACACCTCATGAATGGCGTGGCGATACTTTAGCAGAAGCGTTGAGTAAAGAATTCACAGAAAATATTACTGTATTGGATGGTCACTCACATACCGCAGTTGATGGCGGCAAACGTTTCGGCAATGTCCTTTACACGCAGACAGGCAACTATTTAAATAACGTTGGGTTAGCAACAATCAATTTAGCAGATCCTAGTCAAAAAGCAGCTTCATTGACCTCTGCCAAATCCTTAGCTGATCTTGCTGAAAATCCTGCTGTGAAAGCCTTGGTTGACGAAGCTAGAGCAAACTTCGAAGCATGGGGCTCAGAAACAGTCATTGAAAATAACCCGTATCAATTAAACGGTGAGCGCGATAATGTCCGTACACGCGAAACAAATTTAGGTAATTTAATTGGCGATGCTATGCTTGCCTACGGTCAAACAGGCTTCAGTCATCCTTCTGACTTCGCGGTTTCAAATGGTGGCGGTATTCGTGCCAATATTGAACCAGGCAAGGTCACTGTCGGCGATATTATTTCGGTACTGCCTTTTGGGAACTCTATTTCTCAAATTAAGGTCAGTGGTGCTCAGGTTAAAGAAATGTTCGAGCTGTCCTTACGCTCTATGGCGCAAAAAGATGCGGACGGCAATGTTATTCTTGATGAGTATAAACAGCCAAAACTAGGCGCAAACGGTGGTTTCCTACATGTTTCCAGCACGATTCACGTTTATTATGATTCCACCAAACGCGGCTCCTTATTGCCAGCAGATGACGGCAATGACACAGACAAAACCATCGTTGGTGAACGTGTGCTGCAAATTGATATGCAAGACCGCAAAACTGGTAAATTTGCACCTATTGATGACAAAGCCACTTATTATATGGCAACAAATGACTTTTTAGCTGCCGGCGGCGACGGCTACGACATGCTGGGTGGCGAACGAGAAGAAGGACCGTCACTGGATACTGTATTAATGGATTATATGCAAGGCGCGACTAAACTACGTCTTTATAGAGCAGAAACTAACGTGGACTTGGCTAAATACAAAGAGCCTTTTCCTGGTGAACGCATTATTTCCATTTCTGAAGCTGACTTTAAAGTTCAAGGCAAACCGGATCCAAAACCAGTACCGACGCCAGACCCTAAACCGAACCCAGACCCAGATCCGAAACCGAATGATCCAACAGCTCCGGCAACCTCGGATGATGACGATCCAAGTACGTCAGAACCTAAGGAAAAGCCAAACAAAAAAACCGGAACTTATCCAAAAATGGGTGAAGCGATTCTTGCTTATTCCGGACTTGGCCTCGCAGTTATTGGTGCATCAGGTTATCTCATTTATGCGTACAACCGGAAACGTAAAGCTGGCTAACTAACTATTAAAAAAACAATAAAGCCAAAACGGGATTCGTTTTGGCTTTATTGTTTTTTAGCGATTCCTATTGAAACGCCAAACGTCCGACATTACTTTGCGGATTAAGAATTTGTTTTACCTGCTCTTTCGTCAACTCAAGTCCGTAGAATTCTTTGTAATAGTCAGTCATTTTTTCTTCTAAATTAATATCCTTAAATTGCTCCGGATAGGTATTTTTCGCTAACCACCACAAGGTTAACGGTGCATCGGTTGAAGGTGGCCACCAGCGATGAATCCCTAATGGGAACTTGTAAACTTCTTTGTTTTGAACCGCTTCAATGCTACTCCAATCATGTCCTTCAATCGCAGTATTGTTATACAAATCCTCCGGCATCACTGAAGTTAATGTGGACAAGAAGATTTTTTGCGGCTGCCATTCATAGACCTGCTCCATATTGACTGCGTTCTTTTTCGCAGATAAAGCCACGTTATTGCCGCCAGTAATGTCTACCCAATATTCGCCAAAGGTACCTTTACCAGCAACCGTCAATGTTCCTTCGTTGTAGTGCGCAATCTGCATGACATCGACTCGTTCATTTTCCGGAATTGCGGCAATTCGTTTTTTAATTTCTGTTTCGGTTTCTTTTCCATATTCCACAATACCGGTTACTTTACTTTTCGCTTGGAAAATTTCTTCAAATTGATCCAGCCATTTTTCTGTCGTTGCCAACGGACTTACTCCGCCCGCTGTTGGTGAAAAACCAACTGCCGGGATCCCCGTTTCTTTCAGCTTCTCTGTATTCTCTTCACCAGAATAAAAGATAATATCCGGCTCAAGGTTCATTAGCTCTTCCATGTTGATTGATCCGTTTTTATAAGCATCGGTTGAAACCTTTAATATCCCCGGCGCATAGTCTGCCAAAATGGAATTTTCTGCGGCATTTAATGAATCCGGCGGCATCACGACTAAATTATCTACATTGCCCCCTTGATACACAGCCAGCACTGAAGGCAGTGGCAGCAATTCCAAAATTGCGACTTTTTCAATCTTGTCAGGTAAGGTTACTTCCTTGCCATAGTGATCCACAATCACTCTAGCTTCGGTTTTTGCTTCTTCTTTGCCTTGATTACAGGCAGTCATCCAAAACAAACTCAGCACAGCTAGCGCCATTAACCCAAATTTTTTCATTAATTTTCTCCTTTTAGTAATTCTAATGCCATAATTGTTTGATAATAGCTGTCTTCATAAGGCTGTTCAGCAATATCTACCTTCACCTTAAATAGACGCTCTAAATTTTCTTTGTTTACAACTTCCTTGGTCTTACCGGTTACTGCCGGTTCATTTTTATAAACCAGCACTGTTTTATCAGCAATCTTTAAGCTATGTTCAGGATAATGTGTGTTGAAAATGCACGCAATTTGATGCTCCTTCGCTAAACGTTCCATTAATTGTAAAACTAACAGTTGATTGCGAAAATCAAGGTTCG
This sequence comes from Enterococcus sp. UD-01, assembly GCF_044909655.1. Classification (NCBI taxonomy): domain Bacteria; kingdom Bacillati; phylum Bacillota; class Bacilli; order Lactobacillales; family Enterococcaceae; genus Enterococcus; species Enterococcus sp. UD-01. Next base: position 51,045 of record NZ_JBIYEU010000013.1, read on the forward strand.
ACTCCGGCTCATCCAAAATCAGGCATTTAGGCTCCGCACACAATGCACGAGCTACCAGTATCATTTGAAATTGCCCGCCACTCAGCTCCTGACAAGTTTTATGCGCTAAATCAGCTACGCCGACTACTTTCATTGCTTCCAGTGCTTTTTGTTCATCCAACTTTGAAGGTTTGCCAAAGGAACCAATGTACACATTTCGTCCCATTAAAACAAAATCCTTTACCGTAAATGAAGGGGCCTTTTTCGCTTGCGGAACATACGCAATTTTCTGCCAAAACTCCCGTAACGGCAGTTCCTTTACTGGCTGCTTATCTAGATAAGCACCTCCTGTTTTAAAGGGGAGTAAATTCATGATACAGCGCAGCAAAGTGGTTTTCCCGACTCCGTTTGGTCCCATAATAGCTAAGATTTCGCCATCTTTCACATCGAAAGATACATCTTCCCATAATAAAGAATGATTGTAGGCAAAACTGCCTGTCCGGACACTTAATTCCATTACCAATTCCCTCCCGTTCTTTTCAGTAAAAAGATAAAACAAGGTGCGCCAATAATTGCCGTCAAGATAGAAATCGGAATTTCAGAGGAAATCATTGTCCGAGCCATAGTATCAATCACCACAAGAAAGGTGACGCCTAAGCTGATCGCCGCCGGAATCGCTTTTTGATTATTATTTCCAAACAGCATGCGACTGACGTGGGGAATCAGCAGACCAACCCAGCCAATTTGACCACAAACAGAAACAACCGCAGCTGTAATAAAGGTGGCAGCCAATATCAGCAATAAACGTAATCGCGACACATTTACGCCTAAAGAACGTGCCTCGTCTTCTGTCAGCATTAACAGATTCGTTTTCCAGCGCAACAAATACACGACCACCATACTCACTGCGATAAAGGGAAAACAAACCAGCAGGCTGCGGTACGTTGTATTGCTGAGACTCCCCATTAACCAATAAGTAATGGCCGGCAGCCGTTCTTCGGTATCGACCACATATTTAATCAACGAAACGCCCGCTTGAAACAGCGAGGAAATAACCAGACCGGACAGCACCAGCATAATCGTCGTTCGTTCGCCCTTGGTGGTACTGACAAAATACGTTAACGCCAACGCTAACAAGCCAAACAACAGCGCGGACCACTGCACTAGCCATAAATTAACCCCAATCGCCAAAGCAATTGCCGCACCAAAGCTAGCACCAGAAGCTACGCCGATCGTATCTGGTGAAACGAGCGGATTCGCAAAAATACTTTGCAGACAAATGCCCGCAATCGCCAAACCAGCGCCGCAAAGCATGGCAATCAACACACGCGGTAGACGCATATTCACCACAACCGTCACTGCTTGCTGACTCACACTTTCACCAAAATGAAAAAAATGGTTTAGCAACACTTGAAACGACTCCGTCAAGGAAAGAGAATAACGCCCCATCCCTAAACAAATTAAGCCGGTAATAAAAGGTACAGCCAAAAGAAAAAGCCACCAGACAACCCTTTTCATATTCTTCATGAAACTATTTCGTCGCGCAATGAACAATATAGCGCATCACTTTCTGTTGTTTTCTAAAGTAGCGGAACATCTCAAGAAACTGTGTCCGATTTTTCGCCTTCAAGCCATTTTTAATAATGGTGAAGGTTCCTGTTATTCCTTCATCCCGCAGCATGCCGCTGGGACTCATTAACGACATCGGACCTACTTGATAATCCACTTTGGCAAAGCCAGTTGTTTGATAATGTTTTTGCCAGTTTGTCACACTTAATGGTGATACTCTGGTTTTAATTGTTTTACTCAATGCTTCTTTTTCCGCCTCTTGTCCTTCCGGTAAACTAATATCATGAGTCAATAGATGACCTCCAGGCTTTAATACACGATGATATTCTGCCAGCGCCTTAGCTTTCGCATGATCATCCAGCATGGTTAACATCGCTTCATTAATTACAATATCAAAGGTGTTATCCGCAAAAGGCAATTTTAGCGCGTTTCCTGTTTGTACAGTGACCCGTTCCTGCAGCTGTTCTTTCTCAATCGCCGCTTGTGCTTTGGCTACGGCTTCCTGGTCAATGTCTACGCCAATGATAGAACAAGGATGGTTTTTAGCAAGCTCGATTAAGGTTGTTCCCATATTGCATGCCACTTCCAGTACCTTGGTTTCCTTTGTAAACTGAACCTGTTCTAGCAGCCAGCTGGTTGCTTTAATTCCGCCCGGACGCAGCCGTTTTTTCCCCAGCTCCGCTAAAAATATATGCCCGATTTTCTTCGTTCCCATGTCGATCTCCTTATTGAGGTTTTACTACAACCAAAAGCATTTGGAACGCTTCTACTGCATGTAGTGCATGGCGGATATTCGCTGGCAGTACGATTGATTCTCCAGCACTCACCAAATATTTGTCTTCGTCGATAGTAATTTCCGCTTTGCCGCTTAAAATATTTACCATAGCGTCGCCTTTTGAAGAGTGTCCGCCAATGCTTTGGCCTTCATCCAACGCAAAAACAGACATTCCTAAATCATCTCTTTGAACAAGCGTCATACTTGAAACCTGATCTTCTTCTACAGGTACTTCTTTCTTTAAATCTAATACTTTACTATGAGGAATTTTTTCAATATAATTCATGTTTCTACTCTCCTATTTCGTTTCGATTTGTAAAAATTTGCACTCATCAATACCGTAAATTTCATGTAACGTATTTGGTGCAACAACTAGCATTTCCCCTTGTGACAAAACATACTTGTTTCCTTCCAAAGCAACTTCCAGTGAACCATCAATAATTTGGATGATTTTCGTTAAACTCGTCATCTCAGCGCTAATACTTTCTGCTTTTGCGACTGAATAGATAACCAAAGGCAATTCTATCTCTAAGCGCTTACTCAAAGAACGACTGCGGATCTGACCGTTACCATACTTAATTAACTCTGCCAATCGAATGGGCTTGTTTCGCATAATTTCTCCCTCTCTAATTGATAATGATTCTCATTACCAATTAATCATACCATAAAAAAAGTGCAGGAACACATATTTTTTTGTGTAAAAATTACTTTTTTAGTAGTAAAACATTTCACAATACAAATAAACTATCAATAGAGCTAATAAAAAACGAACTGAATCTCTTAAAAAGATTTCCAGTTCGTTTATTTGTTTATAAAACAATTTCTATTTTTTAATCATTTAAATATGGCAATTTTTTCGCATAGCCTGCTTTGTTTTCTTGTCTCGCTCGAGCAATTGCCAAATCATATTCTTTTACATCTTCTGTTATCGTGGAGCCCGCAGCTATAACAGAGTTTGCGTCAACCATGACCGGCGCAATTAAATTCGTTGCAGAACCGATAAAGGCATGATCGCCTACAGTGGTGCGGTGTTTATTTTTTCCATCGTAGTTAACAAAAACTACGCCGCAGCCGACATTAATATCTTTACCTAAATCAGCATCGCCAACATAGGTTAAATGACCGACTTTGGTATGCTCTGCAATTGTCGCGTTTTTAACTTCAACAAAATTTCCTACATGAACATGTTCACCTACATCGGCTTTTGGACGTAAATGAGCAAAGGGTCCGATATCTGCATTCTTGCGAACAATACTTTGTTCTATGACCGATTGAGAAATTTTAACATTGTCTTCGATGATGCTGTCCACAATTTCAGAATGAGCGCCAATAAAGCAATCTTCACCAATTACTGTTTTTCCCTTAATTTGTACACCTGCTTCGATCACGGTATCGGAACCGATCACCACACCTTCATCAATATAGGTAGTTGCCGCATCAACAAAAGTCACGCCGTTCATCATATGCATCTTGTTTAAACGCTGGTGCATAATTTGATTAGCTAAAGCCAATGCTACACGATCATTAATGCCCATCGCTTCTTCAAAATCAGCCATTTGATAAGCCGCAACTGCTTTACCTTCTTTTTTAAGGATTTCAATAATATCTGTTAAATAATATTCTCCCTGTGCATTGTTGGTATTAATTTTAGATAGCGCATGAAAAAGAGCTTCATTATCAAAACAGAAAGTACCAGTATTAATTTCTTGAACACGTGCTTCTTGCTCAGTCGCATCCTTTTGTTCAACGATTTTTTCAACGATTCCCACATGATCGCGGATAATGCGGCCATAGCCGGTAGGATCTTCTGCATGTGCCGTTAAAATTGTCGCACTAGCATTTTTTCCTTGATGATAATCAAAAAGATTCGTTAGTGTTTCAGCCGTTAATAGCGGTGTATCGCCTGTAATAACCAGAGTAGTCCCTTTTTTACCGGCTAAAAGTGCTTCTGCTTGTAAAACAGCATGTCCCGTTCCTAATTGTTCTGCCTGCAGTGCATATTGACTACGTTCTCCTAGATGGCTTTTGATTGCTTCAGCCCCATGCCCCACGATCGTTACGACTTCACTCGGATTGGTTTTTTCGACCTGATCCATGATGTGTTCCACCATTGGTTTACCGGCTACCGGATGTAAGACCTTGTAAAGCTTTGATTTCATACGTGTGCCTTTACCAGCTGCAAGGATAATGACATATCTGTTTTCCAATTGTTTCACTCCTATTAATTTGAATTTATATTCTGTTCATTGTTTTTATGCGTAAATTAGAGCCATGTTTTAGTTTAGCCTACTCCTTAGTCTTTTTCAACTGAACCAATTTGTTTTTTGCTATACCAATTAGGGCAATGTGCGTTATAATAGGAGAAAATTTGCTGTGAAACACAGAGAATGAAATGAGCTGATGTAGAACAGTACGAGACTTTCGCAGAAAGTGTCGATCATTATTGATATCCAGCTGCATGAGCTGACTCCTCGGGAAAAAGATAAAAGCTGTTTGTGACAGAAAGCGTCACAATCATCTTTTCCTATTTGCTGAGAATCACAACGAAAGAAATGAGTTGATGATGAACAGTACAAGACTTTCGTAAGAAAGTGTTGTACCTTTTTGAAGAGCTGAACGAGCCTGTTCCGCTTTTGCTGTGAAACACAGTGAATGAAATGAGCTGATGTAGAACAGTACGAGACTTTCGCAGAAAGTGTCGATCATTATTGATATCCAGCTGCATGAGCCAGCCTTTCGGGAAAAAGATAAAAATCGTTTGTGGCAGAAAGCACCACAATCGATTTTTCCTATTTTCCGTCAAGGCTAAGCGGCTCATTCCGCTTTTATTTTAAGGGGGTGATAATATGATACTTTTTGCTATGCGCGTATCTCAATCAAAAGCCCAGTTTGGTTTTCATTGTTAAGATACTTTGGTTGTTGGAAGGATCTCCTTTGACGCAAAGTATCTTGTCACTTGACTGAGAGAGAGGAAATCCATTATGAATAAACAAATACAACCTTATCATTATAATTTTATAAGAAAACAAGCACATATTTTATTACAGGCTCATTTATCCGTAAATGATAAAAATACTATCAAAACGCTACAGGCCGTGGTTTTAGAAAAAATCAACGCGCAGTTTGGCAACAAGTACGAGGAATTTCAGCCGTTGTTAACCGGCTTTTTGGAAGCAGCTACCTCCAAGCCACGATTAGAGCAATATTTAGAGGGCGTAAAAGAAGCGGTGATTCCTTTTGACCCGCCGTCCAAACAGCAATTGACAAAACTGTTTAAAAAGACGAAAAAACTGAAAATTCCAGATTGGGAAACATTAGATTTGCGGGATTACACCTTTTACAGCTGGAACGACAGCGGCAAGCAGCAAAAATTCATCGTCGCTACAATCGACGGCCAGTTTGTCGGGGTTCAAGGAAGCATTTCTCCTACTGTTCAAAAAGGAATTTGCCCAATTTGCCATGAAACTTCAGAGGTCGCCCTTTTTATGTCAAAGGTGAAGGAATCCGGTGACGGTATGTACACTAAGCGCGGTAATTATATCTGCTATGATAGTGACCGCTGTAATCACAATATAGAGCGCAGAGCTGAGTTAGAAGACTTTATAAAAAATGTTGCTTTTACCAGATAAGAATTTTCCGTAAAAATTAACATAAAAAATGATAAGACTCGATCAATTTGAATAGAAGTAGAGGCTAGAACGAAACTAATTTTTAGTTTTTCGTCCTAGCTTTTTTGCAAATCCTAAACAGTCGGCTAGCTTCACTTTCTCCTATTTAAAATTCATTATCTATCAGTTATACTTAATAAGATTACTTATTAATTTAATGAACGAAAGAAGGGCTACCAGGCGTGCAAAAACAACTGAATCAATTATATTACTGGTGTAAAGAAAACAAATCTCTCTTAATTATGACAATCCTTATCTACCAAGCCGCTATTCTGGCTATCGGTGTAGTTAATTTTCCTTATATGGACGATACCGTGCGACAACGGGTCGGAAATACAGATTTCGCTAGTACCTATTCACGATGGGGCAGTGAAATCGGATCTTGGCTGGTTCAGGGCAGTCGTCATTTAACTGATATGGGGCTGGTCACACCCATCCTTACAGGATTTATTTTAGCAGCAGCAAGCATCATTGTTGTCTATACGCTAAATAACCAAAAGCTGCGTGTCCTGCCTTTGGTAGTTTCTACATTAATCGGACTAAATCCTTGGTTTTTACAATGCGTGAGCTTCCGCTTTGACAGCCCATATCTGGCACTGAGTGTCTTTTGCTCTGTTCTGCCGTTTCTTTGGTGGGAAAAACAGCGCGGTTGGTTCTTCGGCTTGTCCGTGCTGAGCATTTTCATGATGTGTAATACGTATCAGGCATCTTCCGGCATTTATATCGTTATGGTCTTGGCACTTTCTTTAAAAACATTGTTAGCCGATAACGCTTTTGTGCCACTGCTTAAAAAAATCATTACCGCTGCCGGTGCCTATATTCTTACCATGCTTCTGTACTTTTTGGAAATGAAGCTCCATCCTGAGCTGGCACAACGCGGCAATAATGTCGTCATTGCCAGTATCACAGAAATCCCTAAAACATTTTTAGCCAACAGTCGTATGTATCCGCACACTATTTTAGATCAAAGCACCAAGGTTTGGGTGATTTTATTTGTTTTGTTAATGATCGCATTTATCGTCACCGGAGTGCAAAAAGCGAACGTCCAGCCTGCAAAAGCACTGCTCTTTCTTGCATTATATTTAGTGTTAGGAGCTATTTTAAGCTATGGTGTATTTTTAATTTTCCCTGAAAAATTAGCGATAGCAGCGCCGCGCTACGCCTATGGTTTTAGTGTATTTGCGACGATTACATTCCTCCTACTTTTAGAGAACCTGGAAACTTATCCTTGGCTTCGGCTGGCAACTAAAGGAATTATCTGTCTACTTTGCTATTATCTGCTGTCATTTCCATTCATTTATGCTTCTTCACTACATTATCAAAAAGAAGCTTTTGAGAGACAAAGTGTTATTTTAGCTGAGGATTTAAAGCAAGTGGTTTCTGCTGATACGAAGAATGTCTATGCAACAATGCTGTTTAAAGATTCACCAGTTTTTATCAATACAGCGAGAAATTATCCAATCTTAACAGATCTGGTTCCAGTCAATTCAGCAATTTTCTTTCCAAATCAGGTATTATTTCGTACCTACAGCGGGATGGATTTAACTATTCTTCCTTTTGAGCTCGATCATTTGGATAAAAAGCAAAGCACATTGAAACTCTCTGATTATTATTATGATATTTATGAAAAAGGACAAGATGTGTACGTCGTCGTTAAATAAAAATAAAGAGTTGTTTCCGATCCTTTTATTCATAATTAGTGGCTAGGTTTGAAGCAAACACCGTGATGGCGAGCCCTTTTCACCAAACAAAATGAAAACAAAAGTGAACGACCTACAAACAATTTCCTGTCAGACTAGAGATGACAGAAGCGACTTGTAGGTCGTTCACTTTTTGAGGCCCTTCTCTAGGGTAACCTTGAGAAACAAACTAGATCATTCTACCCAGATGCCGTTCAAATTTTTGAGATCCGATAGATATTATCAAATATTGAATCACCTCACTCTTCGTGGTTGTCACCATTTTCGGCTTATTTCCGAAGATCTCCAATTCTTCTTGCCTGATCGATGAAGATGAAATCGACACATAGCTATAGTTATTCCCTCCGCGATTACTTGAGGCAAAACATCCTAAACTTTTTTGCTCTCTCCGTTATACATATTTAGAGTATGAGATAAAAGCGTTCTTTGCTTTTGTTTCATACTCTTTTATGCATTTTTTCTTGTTATAGCACTTAGCCTAGGTTAGTAACCGTTTGTGTAGACGAAGCCAGCTCTCGGCAACTTCTAGGAGTGAGGCTTATGGCTTTGTGTTATGAGGCTAGGGTCTAAAAAGGAAAGTAGCTTTTAACTTATGTTAGCTAAGATTAATTGCCAGAAAACGATATAAAACTAAATTATTTGTAATATTTAGATATTATATATCGCAACATTTAATTGTACTATACATAAAAAATCATGATTTAATTTCGATGTTCCCATTTATATAAAATTACTTCCAAATAAATAATAAAAAATAAAAGAAATTCACATCAATTGCTTATAATATAATTTATAAAAAACCTTTTAATTGTACCTTCATTGAAAAGTCAATACATTTAAACATTTTCATTTAATAACGTCTAATAAACGATTTTTAAATACAAGATAAAAGAAAATTCTATAGATTTACTCCTGTTCTTTTGTTAAGATTATGTTGTATTCTTTATAGAAAAAAACAGTAAATATAATTTAAATATTTTGTTATTTTAATTATAAAAATTAATTTATTTAGATGTTTTTCATTAACATTATATTTGATGTTAGTATTTGCATATTTCTATAAAGTTTGCATAAACAAGAAAAAATACGTGATACGAAAGGAGAAAAAATGAAACGAAAAAGGTTAAAAAAGCTAGTAGTTGTAGGTATGGCTGCATTGATGACTTTGTCTCAAATGAATCTTAGTGTTTTTGCAGAAGAAATGACGCAAGAAGCAACGACAAAATCAAGTGAAGGAACATTGACAGAGCCAACAGATGCCACCAACGTCACGCAAGAATCAGTGACCGTCAATTCGGATCAAAGTTCAACTCAAGAAAAGAAGGACAACCCAGAGGAGAAACAGGAAACTGAAAATAGTCAAGAACCTCAAGTAGAAACGAAGGTTGTACCAACTAATGAAGCTGGAAGTATTGCAGTTTTTAATGGAAATATTTCTTTAAATGGAACAGATGACATTGTTGAAATGAATAATTATAATTCAAGCAAAGTATCCCAAACATTACTCATTAATTTAAAATTTGATAATGCATCAACTTCCAAAAAAGCTGAGATAACGCTTGCTAATGGTTTGGGCTTTGCCGATTTAACCGGTATGAGTCCTACCGATGCGGACAAAAATAATTGGGTATTTGATATGCCGGTCGGCAGCACGTATGATAAAGTCATTACTAATGCAGCATATACGCCAAATGAAGCAATAAAAAATAGTCGTAATCAGGTTATTTATCAGCCAAAAGCTGGTACTGTCGTCTATGAGTTTAGTCCAGGGCAAACAGAAGTAACATTAAGCTTGCCTATTATTTCGGATCGAGCCTTAAATACCACTGATGCTGCTGGTAAGATTATTGATAATGCTATTTCAGTTAAGCAAATTGAAGATGAGCAAGTAACAGCTTCAGAAGTATTAGAACATTACAAATTGACCACATTATCAAGTCCGGCACTTTACTCAAATGGATCAAGTTTACATCTATACTTGAAGCCAGACAATGAAGAATCAGGAACTTTGACAAAAAAAATCACTGATAGTAATGGCGTTACTTCTTTACAAACTATTGATAAAATGATCGTTGATAAACTAGAATACGAATTTCAGTTTGAAAAGGGAGCTGGAATTCAAGATATTCGACTTGAGCCAGCTATAGAAGAGTTCAATGTTAGTTTTGATCGAAGTAATGAAAATTACGATTATGCCTATGTGACCATTGATGGACCTGTGTGTCTTCAAGATTGGATGAGTTTAAGTTTTGATTATAAAGTAGCTGCATCTACACCACTAGGATCCTATAAAACAACTGTCACAAAAGCTGAAATCACAGCCAATGGAAAAACATTCGAAGACACGTCCAACTATACAAAGGAGCCACATGTAACTCATGTTGTTGGTGAATCCGATATCAAAATCTCCGCGCCGACAACTAATGAATATGCTTATAACTCAACAACGAACGAAGCAGGAACCTCTCCTCTCGGTGGTTTTGTAATTGTCAATAATGGCGGTCCTTCTGATGAACAAAAAGCTAAAATAACCTTTGATGATCCATCAATTGGGGTCCAAGGGGTAGGTTTACCTTTTGAAGAAAACGGGACAATTAAAGATATTGAGGTAAAAACCAATAAAAACCAAGTGTTTACTATTGATCAATTAAGTGCGGAACAAATAGCCCAAACTTATCTAATGCATAAGTCTATTGGTTTTTCACGTTTTGAACTTTTTTTAAACGATATAGGTACAGTCGCAGCAGATGAACATATCACTGAAGTGACTTACAATATGGGCAAAATTAAAGCTGGTGCCAAAGGGTATGGTAAGTACGCAGGCGCAGAAAATATGAAAAAACAAAGTCAATACGCCTTAGCCCTGGCGTATTACGGAAAAGTTTTAAACATTCCTGCTTCAAAAACGTACAGTGCCGACGCCACGATTGTTGCCGCAGATAAAGAGTTTAGTGATGCTAGCGCTGTTTCAGCCACAAATGAAATGACTATTATTGATGCAGCTAATATAACTTTTGCCAACAATGCTAATCTGAATGCTGGTACCGCTACGTTAACTGCTGGTACTACCAAAACAATTAGCGGGAATTTAAATATCAGTTCTTATCCTTATTTAACACCTGCTCCTAGTTTAGTTAAAGGCTTTGATATTTATTTACGTACTGCTAACTATTTATCTATTAATACGAATACAATTTCTGTTACGCACGAAGGACAAACGTATCGAGTGGCGGATGGAAATTTAACAGTAGTACCAACAGTTGATAACGAAGGCTATCCTGTATATAAAGTTGAACTGTCGGATGTGGTTTTGGGACTTGCAAAATCTAATACTTTGAACGCTTTTTCATCGATTGCTTTAACTTATGATGTAAAAGCCAAATCAAGTGCGCCGACAGTTTCTATTCCTCTTAGTGAATTATTGTATATTTCAGCAAGAGGTCTGGAAGTTCCACAAAGTAATTCAGCTCAAAACGTATGTAACCATACAGATGTATATGATGTAGATGGTGATGGCGATGTAAACGAAAAAATGGGAACTTTCCAGGAGAACATCGGTCTTCAAATTATTGAACAAAGAGATTTTAGAGTTACGACTGCTGCTAATTTAAATGATGGTCCTTGGGTAAGCTATGACTTTGATACAAATGAAAAAATTATTGATCTTAATCCAGCCGGACAAGCCAAGTATCAACTAAGTGTAGCTAACAACGCAGGGAATAAAATTGATGGATTTGCCGCTTTGATTCCAATTCCTAAAGAAGGTGAGAAAACAGCTCTGACCCCAACTGCACCGGCGGACTTTGATCCCAGTGTTCATTTGCAAAAAGAAGCTTTTGTGTGGACTGCTTCTTTATTGAAAGAAATCAAACCACTTTCAAATTCAAAACTAAATTATACTATTCTTTATGCGACTACTTACGAGGTTGATAAGGACTCGGCAAACTTCAAAACGTGGGCTGAAATTCAAGATAAAAATGAAATTCGCATGGTCAAAGTTGCTACTACGGACTCTATTGAGGATAGTTTTTCTGAATCTATAGAATTTCCTCTTGCACTAACTGATTCAAAAGCAGATTTAAATGCTGGAAAAACCAATATCTATTCTGCCCGTATTTATCGTAAAATTGAAGGACTGGCTGCTGGCTACAAACCATCAGAGCCTATTGCAATTCGTCTCCAAACTGGAGTAGTAAGTGGTCAAGTATTTAACGATAGTAACCGAAATGGTGTGAAGGACTCTAATGAAGCTGGCCAAAACGGTGTAACAGTTCATGCTTATGAAGCGGGAACAAATACAGAATTAGAGGTTACAAGCACTAAAACAATTCATGGTGTCGATGGTTGTTATGAGTTTTTAGGTTTAAATAAACTTACAAATGTTGATGTTGTTTTTGATAATCCTGAAACTAAAGAAACCATTCGCTTTTCACCAACTACTGCTAAAGGATCAACGGCTACAGCTGATGCGGAACATACTAAAGCTGTGACTGCGAACATTACTCCAAGTGGCAGTAATTTTGACCAAATCAATGTGGGCCTAATCACTCCCGTTACGATTACTTTTAACGCAGGAAAAGGCAGTACAGCTCATGATACGATACAGCTTTTTCCAAATGAAAAAATCACAGGAAAACCGCTTGCTGAATTAACCGGCAACACATTTAAAGATTGGTACACAAAAGAAGATGGCGGTACCAAGGTAGAGTTTCCGTATACTGTTGGTACAAAAGATAGTACTTTCTATGCTCGCTATGAGAAAAATAAATATGAAGTTTATTACCATAATGAAGGCAATGAAACACATGAATCCATCACATATGATGATTTATTAAGCAAACCAGCGAATCCTAACAAAACTGGGCAAACATTTATCGGGTGGTTTACCGCCCCAACCGGCGGGCACGCATGGAACTTTGCTGAAGATAAAATGCCTGCTGAACGTTTAGATTTATATGCGCGTTTTGGCGTGGCAACATATAAAGTAACTTTTGATACAGGTGATCAAGCATCTGAGTACGCTTATGAATATGATACACTTATCGAAAAACCAAGCACTGATCCAAGCAAAACTGGGTATACTTTTGAAGGTTGGTTTACAGAAAGAACTGGCGGAAGAGCTTGGAACTTTACGCAAGACAAAATGCCTAGCAACGACTTAACCTTGTATGCTCACTTTAGTGTAAATCAATACACAGTTAATTATTTGGTGGATAAGTTATCTGTGAAGACTGTTCAAGTTAATTACAACACCTTAATAACAGACAAACCAACAGAACCAAACAAAGAAGGCTATATTTTTGAAGGCTGGTTTAACGAAGCAAGTGGCGAGGAATGGAATTTTGCCAAAGACAAGGTACCGGCGAACGATCTAAACTTAACGGCTCATTTCAAAAAAAATAGTTATAAATTATCTTTCAATAATGATGGAGAAACAGTTGAACAGTCAGTGCTTTTTGATGACTTAGTCGAAGAACCAACCACTCCAGTCAAAGCTGGCTATACTTTTGACGGCTGGTACGATCAAGCAACTGGCGGAACTAAGTGGGATTTCATTACGAATCGCATGCCGGCGAATAATCTGACATTATATGCTCGCTATGTAATTAATAAATATCAAGTAACCTTTGACGATCATGGAATCCAAACAACAGAAGAAGTAGAGTATAACGGATTAATTACTAAGCCAACTACTGATCCGCAAGCACCGATCGGTTATAAATTTATTGGCTGGCAAGCGCAAGGTAGTGATCAGTTGTGGGATTTCGCAAATGATAAAATGCCGACTAACGACATAGTGTTGGTAGCGCAATTTGAGGCTTTAGACCAAGTTATCACATTAGACTTTGACGGTGGAACAAGTGACGGACCAAATGAAATCACTGCACCAACAGACAGCAAAGTGGATATTGATGCGGTCAAAACACCTCAAAAACCGGGCTATCAATTTGTCGGTTGGTTTGATGGAGAGACGCAAGTAAGTGGAACAATTATTATGCCGGCGGGTGGTCTAACCTTAAAAGCTAAATGGGAAGAAACTGACCAAGTGATTCGTTTTGATGCAAACGGTGGAACTGGTGTGGATTCTATTGTCGCTAAAACCAACGCAACTATTATGATGGAAGAGTTCACAACAACGCGTGATGGCTATGAGTTTATTGGCTGGTTTGACACAAACGATCAACAAGTAACCGGTGAGTTCATAGTACCAGCTGGCGGAGCTACTTTCATTGCAAAATGGCAGGCCTTAGATCAAACCATTACCTTTGATGTCAATGGCGGTGACAGTGCTACTCAACCAGAAGCGATTGTTCAACCAACAGACACAAAAGTAAAACTTGACGAAGTAGCAAAACCTAAAAAATCAGGCTATACCTTTGCTGGTTGGGCTGACAAAACAGGGAAGAAATATGCTGGAACGATTACTATGCCTGCGGGTGGCTTAACCTTACTTGCACAATGGGAAGAAGAACCGGCAGCACCTGTGACAAAACCAAAAGATAATACCTCTACGAATAACAACGGAAATAATAACTACAAAACAAATCAAACACTTAGTAAAAAACAAAGCACTGAAAAATCATTACCAAATAGCGGTGAGAAAACGTCACCTGTTATTGAATTAATTGGTTTAGTTGTGATGTTTGGAGTACTCGCATTAGTAGTACTGCAACGAAGTCAAAAATTAAATAATAAAAAATAATATACTAGAATAAGCACGAGATTAGACTAAAAGTCGTTTAGGCTTTTCGGTCATCGTTTATTTGTAAGTAGAGAGGCTGGGAAAAATACTCACGAGAGAGTTTCCCCAGCCTTTTAATTAATTACGTTTATTCAGCCAGTCAGTCGAAATATCCATCGCTGCTCTAGTGGCATTGCTTTGATCCATCGAATGAACCATAACAAAGTCGTGAATCATTCCCTGAAATCTAATCTGTGTCACATCTACACCGGCATCCCGTAAATGACGCGCATACTCTTCTCCTTCATCTCTTAACACATCTGCTTCACCATTTAAGATCATCGCTGCTGGTAAGCCTTCTAGGTCTGCCTTCGTTGCTTGTAATGGTGAAATCGTCTTCGTTTTAGCATCTTGTCCTTCTGGTAAATAATTCGCCCAAAACCACTTCATTCCTTCTTTAGCTAAAAAGTAATTTTCCGCAAACTGCTGATAAGATTCTGTTTCAAAAGAATAATCCGTAACTGGATAATAAAGCAATTGCTGATTGATTTTAGGCCCCTTTCGATCTTTGGCCAGCATTGTTAAAACGGTCGCCATATTCCCGCCCACGCTGTCTCCTGCAACAGTCAGTCGTTGAATATCATACTGATTGCCAGCATTTTCCACTAACTTCAAGAGTACGGCATAGCATTGCTCAATAGCCACAGGATATTTGGCTTCCGGCGCACGATCATATTCCGGCACAAACACAATAGAATTGGTTCTAACTGCTAGTTCACGCACCAATTTATCATGCGTATGCGCACTACCTAGCACCCAACCGGCACCATGAATATACAATATTACAGGTAGTTTTTCCTGCATCCCTTTTGGCTTTACGATACGCACATTAATGGTTCCATGTTCATCTAAAGACCAGTCTTGATCTTC
The DNA here is from genome assembly GCF_044909655.1 of Enterococcus sp. UD-01. Lineage (NCBI taxonomy): Bacteria > Bacillati > Bacillota > Bacilli > Lactobacillales > Enterococcaceae > Enterococcus > Enterococcus sp. UD-01. The sequence goes on from NZ_JBIYEU010000013.1 coordinate 66,348, forward strand.
GATGTCAGCATCCAGCTTCGTGACAGGAGATTCTTGGACTTTTTCAAGTAAGGCGCGGGCTTCTTCTACAGGGAGCTGATAGATAAATGGTTCTTTTGCATTCGCTTCACTAAATTCAAGAGCTGATTGTTCTAAAGAAATTCTTTCTACCATAGGACGACCTTCTTTCCAAAATTGTGACTTAATAGTAGTCCCATAAACAAATTTATTCAACAGTTAGCCCCTTTTGCATGGAATAAGGCAAAAAGCTGTAAAAAAATGGACCATTTGCTCCATCTTTTTACAGCAGCACGTTGAATAAATTGATTTTTATGCTAAATAAGTTACAGCCATCTCTTTATAAATATCAATCATTTCCAGATAGTTTTTAACCTCCACATATTCATCCACTTGGTGCGGTGTTTCATTTCCCGGTCCAAAAATAATTACAGGAAAAACTTGTTTTCCCTTCGTAAATTCCGCCGCATCTGTTGTACCGGAGACGCCCACCATCGGAATGTCAACATTTACTTGCTTTTTGACCACGCTTTGAGCAATTTTAGCAATCTCAGAATCCTTGTCGCTTTTGACAGAGATTTTATTTGCTTCAATCGTTAAGCTTAAATCATAGGTTTCCTTTTGATTTAGTTCAGCGATCAGCTCCTGCATTTTTTGGATCACTTGCTCATTGTCATAGCCGGGAATCGTTCGAATATTTCCCTGTAAGCTGGCTTCGCTTGGGATACTGTTGATTTGTTCACCGCCGGATATCATGGTTACATTATAAATAAAGTCTCCCAGCACTTCATCAGTGTGCGTTTCCTGACGAAATAACTCATTCGCTCTTGTATAGAAATCATTTAAATGATCAATGGCATTTACGCCCAAGTGCGGCATTGAACTATGGGCATTTTTTCCAAGAGAAGTCACTTTAAAATTAATCGATCCTTTATGTGCATAAACAATGCCGGCATAACCGGAAGGCTCACCAATTACCATGGCAGTTACATCGTCAACATAACCTTCTTTTGTCAGCTGCTCTGCCCCCAGCTCTCCAACCTCTTCTCCTACAGTTGCTAATAAGCGTAAGCAACCATTCAAGGCTGCCCCTTCTTCCTTCAACTCAATCATCGCGATAGCCATTGCTGCCAGTCCACTTTTCATATCACAGGTGCCGCGTCCGAACATTTTCCCTTCACGAATTTCTGGTTTAAAAGGATGTGACGTCCACTCTGCTAAATTCCCCGGCGCCACAACATCCATGTGTCCGGAAAAAGCTAAGACTTTCTCCGCGTTTTCAACACCAATTTCCACAATTAAATTGTCCCGTTCCTTCGCATATTCTAAAAAGGAGGAGTCAATTCCATGCTGTGCAAATAATTTGCTTAGATACTCAGCCACCGCTTTTTCATTGCCATTTACAGATTCAATGGCGACCATATCTTTTAAAATTTGAATTTTTTCTTGCTTTTCCATTAATAAACCCTCTTTCTTTTAATAAACTTTTATATACAAAACCAGTTCCTTATTACTTAACTATACACCTAAATAAACAATTCGTTAAATTATTTCTAACTCCTGTAATATATTATTTATATATCTAAAATATTTGGTTATTTTTGACAAAAATTACAAAAACATGGTTTATTTATTATAATTTTATTATATAATATAAATGTTAAATAATATTTGGAGAAGTGGTAGATTATGAAGAAACACCTAAGAACATTTATTTTTGGTATTGCATTTGTACTTATCTTTTGCATATCAAACGCACAAAAGGCTTATGCTGTAGATCAACTAATTTTTGATGAACCTGTTTTGAATACACCCTATGCAGGTCAAACTGAAATTTCCGGTATCCTTACTGGCTACGGCGTTTTACCTTCCGGGGCCAAAGTTCCTGTAGAAACCTATCAAAATGCAGCTTGGATAACCATTAATGGTAAGCAGTATTCTCCTATAAAATACGGCAATCAAATGTTTAATTATACTATTAATAAAATTGATGCTGACCGTTTTTCTTTCACCTTCCAGCTGCCGGACAATATCGTGCTAAAAGAAGGCGATGAAATCTCTGGTTTTGTCATTGCCGGTACAATTGATAATACTCAAAATTATCCGCAAAGCTCTTATAAAATGTCCGGAACATACATTACTCAACCAAGAGTCATTCCAGCGGTAGGAGCTGACGTGACCGTCCATTACGTTGATGAACAAGGCATGCCAATCGCCAATCCTAAAACTATTCCTGCGACAGCAATCGGTGATGACTATGATGCCACTACACCGGATTACAAGCTGATTATTAACGGCTATACCTTAGATGATACACAGCTGCCGGTAAATGCTATCGGTAAGTTTACCGACACAGCACAAACCGTTACTTATGTTTATAAAACGACCCCGGCAAATACACAAGCTAAAGAGATCACGGTTCAATATATAGATCAAAACGGCACACAAATCGCCAAGCCTAAAACTATTCCCGCAGCAGCAATTGGCGACGACTATGATGCCACTACGCCGGATTATAAGCTGATTATTAACGGCTATACCTTAGACGACACACAGCTGCCAACAAATGCTATCGGTAAGTTTACCGACACAGCACAAACCGTTACTTATGTTTATAAAACGACCTCAGCAAATAAACCTGTAGCTGCACAAGCTAAAGAAATCACGGTTCAATATATAGATCAAAACGGCAAACGAATCGCCAAGCCTAAAACTATTCCCGCAGCAGCGATTGGCGACAACTATGATGCCACTACGCCGGATTATAAGCTGATTATTAACGGCTATACCTTAGACGACACACAGCTGCCAGCGAATGCTGTCGGTAAGTTTACTGATAAAAGACAAACCGTCACTTATGTTTACAAGGCAACTCCTGAGAATGTCCCTGTTAATCAAAAAACACAAAAAGTCATTATTCATTATGTGGATCAAGAGGGCAAGCAGATTGCTAAACCGAAAATTATTAGTGGAAGAATTGGTGAAGCTTATGATGTAACTTCTACAGATTATCAGCTGGTGCTTAACGGTTATACATTGGACAAAAAACATCTGCCGAAGAATATTATAGGTATATTAACGGATACACCTCAAACAGTAACCTATGTCTATACAAAAAATACTGCAAATATTCCAGCAAATACCCAGACGCAAACCAATGAACCAGTCAACAACGCTCATGCAGAGTCAAAAAACATTGATACCAACACTTCAGCCAAGCCAATAAAAACGCAGACAGCAGCTTATAAAAAAATGCTGCCTAAAACAGGGGAAACTGAACAAGTAACAATGATATACTGGGGAACTATTCTGTTGTTGATGAGTGTTAGTCTTTACTACAATAAAAAATCCTATGCTATAGATTAGTTGATATATTATTAAACAAAAAACAGTTCTGAATATAAGCGATTTTTTCGCTTACTTTCAAAACTGTTTATTTTTTTACAATTTATTATTTTGCTTCATCAAAATAATTACCCGGTACCACATTAATTGTCTTCGTTTGCGTATCTACATCTTTAACGTACAACAATGATGTATAATCTTCGATCGCACGCTGACCGTTAAATTTAGATTCAGCAAAAACGGTAATTCCTACTAATTCAGCTTCAAACTCTTCAATTAGGCTCTTCATCCCGTTAACCGTTCCGCCGCCTTTCATGAAATCATCCACCACCAAAACTCTGGAGCCGCGTTTTAAACTGCGTTTAGACAATTCCATTTTTTCAATCCGTTCAGAAGAACCTGAAACATAATTGACACTCACCGTTGATCCTTCGGTAATTTTAGAATCCCGGCGCACAATCACAAACGGCACATTTAAATAATAAGAAACAGCCTGCGCTATCGGTACGCCTTTTGTGGCAACCGTCATCACTGCGTCAATCTGTTCGCCCAAATATTTAGAAGCGATAATTCTGCCCACTTGGCGTAACAAATCAGGCTGACCCAATAAATCTGAAAGATATACATATCCCCCAGGCAATAAACGATCCTGCTCTGATAAACGTTCACATAAGTCCAGTACCAGCTTCTTTGATTCCTCAAAAGGAATCTCTGGGATAAACTGTACACCGCCGGCAGCCCCCGGAATCGTTTCTAAAATTCCCGTTCCCCGCTGCTTAAAGGTCTTCTTGATAATCGCTAAATCTTCACTAATCGAAGATTTGGCTGATTTATAGCGCTGTGCAAAATAGGTTAAAGAAACTAATGTGTGGGGATGATCCAACAAATATTGCGTCATGTCAATCAAGCGCTCGCTTCTGCGAATTTTCAAATTCGTCACTCCTCTGTTTTTTATAAGTTTGAAATGTATGCTTTTACTATTTTAAGCAAGATTAAAAATGGTCTTGCATTATCCAATATAAAGACAATTCTTTCACTTAAGTAATAACAATCGTTTCTTTTCAAAGCTATCGTTCCCTATTATAAGGGGTTTAGCCGAAAAATTCGAGTATTTTTTATAAAAAAATCAAAATAGTTCGCTATTTAGAAAACAAAAAAGAAGATAAGAGAAAAAACTTTCGTTTTTCCTCTTATCTTCCGCTCATTTTCTTGTTTCTTTGCATCGTTACTATAAATTTTCTGAAAATGCTCACAAGGATAAATAAGCCGATAAAAATCAACGTGATACTGGCACTAGGCGGAGTTTCCAAATAATAAGAGCCTGTCAGACCTGTCAGCATTCCAACTAGCCCCATGAATACACTAATAATAATAACTGTATTAAAGCCTTTACCGATCCGCATCCCAATCGCAGCCGGCAATACCATAATAGCCGAAATCAACAAAGCTCCTGCAATCGGAATCATCACTGCAATCGCCACACCTGTAATCACATTAAACAGCATGGACATCCAGTGAATCGGCAAGCCGTCCACATGGGCGGTGTCTTCATCAAAGGTTAACACATACATCGGCCGCTTAAATAAACAGAATAAGATGACCAGAACAACAAATAGAACCGCTAAAATAATCACCTGCTGCCAAGTAATTGTCACGATAGAACCGAATAAATACGACTGAATACTAGCTGCAGAATTCCCGCCGCTCAAATTCATCAATACCAAAGCTAAAGCAAGACCACCGGACATTAATATTGCAATCGAGATTTCAGAATATGTACTATAAATCATGCGCAAATATTCTAAAATAATCGCTGCAATAATCACTACAACCAGCGTCATAAAATCTGGATTCCAGTTCAAGAAAAAACCCAGCGCTACACCTGCCAGTGACACATGAGAAAGTGTATCCGCCATTAATGACTGTCTTCTAATGACAAGGAAGACTCCCAGCATTGGTGCGATTACGGATATAAACGTTGCTGCTAGAAAAGCTTTTCTCATGAACTCATATGAAAGCATCTCCATTGAGAATCCTCCTTTCGAACTAAACGGATTTGTCGATCCGCATAAGACTTAATATCCTCATGATCGTGCGTAATCATTAAAACCGCTTTGCCATGATCATGCGCATTATGCCTTAATAAGCGATAAAACTCTTTTCTGGAGGTTTCATCCATTCCTGTTGTTGGCTCATCCAAAATAAATAAATCAGGGTCTGTTGCGAAAATTCTTGCCAAACTAATGCGCTGCTTTTGCCCGCCTGAAAGTTCGCCAATCCGTTTATGCCGCATCTCCCACATGCCCACAGCTTTTAAAGCTTTTTCAACATGCTGATGATCTCGTTTCGTTAACGGCTTAAACCAGCGCTGTCTAGGGAAGCGTCCAGAGCGGACAAGCTCAAGCACTGTGCTGGGAAAGCCAGCATTAAAGGAGGCGACCTGCTGCGGAATATAACCAATGCTTAGCTTCTTGCCTTCGTTGTTCTCTTTCGCGATCGTAATCGTGCCTTTCGTCGGCTTTAACAGCCCTAGTGTACTTTTTATCAAGGTGGACTTTGCCGCGCCGTTTTCGCCGGTTAAAATGACAAATTCACCCGGATCTACCTGATAAGACACATCTTCTAAAACAGGTTCATCATCGTAATAAAACGTGAGATCCTTTACTTCCAGATAATGCATGACGACTCTCCCTTCCTTTTCAAAGATTCTCTGTTGAGAACTTCTATTTAATTGTTTTTTGCAGTGCTTCAAGATTGGCTTTCATCACAGAAAGATAATTCTCGCCTTGCTCTTGTTCTTTAGTAGTAATTCCTTCTAACGGATTTAGCACAGCTAATTCTACACCTGTTTCACTGGCTAATGTGTTGGCTACCTTAGAAGAAGCAGATTCTTCAAAATAAATAACTTTTACGTTGTTTTCTTTAATATATTTTTTCAATTCTGCCAATCTACTTGGTGAAGGCTCCTGATCAGGAGAAATCCCGGCAATTGATTCTTGTGTCAACCCATATTGTTTAGCTAAATAGCCGAACGCTGCATGTTGGGTGACAAAGGTTTTATTTTTAGCGTTAGCAAACGCCTCTTGGTATTCTTGATCTAAATCCGCTAGCTTTTGTAAATAAGCCGAAGTATTTTTCTCAAACTCAGCTTTTTTCTCTGGAAATTTTTTCACAAGTGCATCGCGAATCGTTTCAACTTCTTTTTGAGCCAGAACAGGATCCAGCCAAACGTGAGGATCTAATTCATGCTCGTGGTCGTGATCGTGATCGTGATCGTGCGCTTCATCCGTGTCTTCTTCATGTGCTTCTCCTGACATCAAATGGATGTTTTTAGCGGCTTCAACTACTGCGACCTGCTTTTGATCAACATTTTCAATAGTATCTTTTACCCAGGTTTCCAGCTCATTACTATTATATACAAGAGCATCCGCGTCTGTAATTTTAGCAATATCTTTGGCACTTGGTTCATAATCGTGCGGTTCTGTTCCCGCAGGAATTAACATCTGTACATCACCTGCATCACCTACCACATTTTTAGCGAAATCGTACATTGGATAAAAGGTAGCGACAACAGTGATCTTGTCCTTTTCTTCTTTTTTTTCAGAGGTATTTTTTTGCCCACAGGCAGTCAATAGAAAAAGACCGGCAATTGCTGCTAAGCCTAGCATGTATTTCCAACTATTTTTTCTCATATAATTAGCTCCATTCCGATTTACTTATGACAAATCGTAACATTTACGATTTACCAGCAAGAACTAATTTAACAGAAGGAGCAATAACCGTCAAGTAAAAAATGAAGAAAACTTTTTTCTATAGAAAAAAGGAAAGTCCTTTCACCAACTGACTTCCCTCATCACTTATTTATTTTAGCGTGCGAACAAGATAAACTTCATCACAAAAGCCTTTTAAGCCGTTGTAAATCCGCTGCGCTCGTGTTCTTTTTTCACACAAAGCAAACACCGTTGGCCCGCTACCACTCATTAAAGCCGCATCTGCACCATAACTAAGCATCCGATCTTTAATTTGCTGAATTACTGGGTGCCGCTTAATGGTCACACCTTCCAGTGCATTCCCGATTCGTTCCGTCATCAGCTGGTAGTCATTGGCTTCAACAGCCTGTCTTAAGCCGACAATATCCGGATGTTCAATACTGTTGAAGGATAAGCTGCCGAAAATCGAACTCGTCGATACACTCATTCTGGGCTTAACCAAAACGACCCAGCATTGCGGCATCGCAGGTAAAAATTCGATCTTCTCCCCACGTCCTGTCACAAACGCTGTACCGCCATAAATGCAATAAGGTACATCCGACCCAATTTGGCTTCCCAGTTCAGCTAACTCTTCCAACGATAAGTCCAAGGACCAAAGCCGGTTCAGTCCACGTAAAGCCGCAGCGCAATCACTGCTGCCTCCAGCAAGACCTGCGGCCACAGGTACCTTCTTTTCTATAGTAATACGAACCCCATATTTTAATTGAAAGGTATTTTTAAGCAGTTCAGCCGCTTGATAAACATGATTCCTGCGATCAACCGGTAAAAAAGAGTTCGTTGTTTCGATTACAATTTTATTTTCTTCCAATGGCTCAAAAATTAAACGATCAGCCAAGTCTACACTTGCCATCACCATTTCCAATTCATGATACCCGTCTTTACGTTTATAGAGAGCATCCAACCCCAGATTAATTTTTGCGGGTGCTTTTTCTATGATTTCCATTCATTTTCACCTATCTATTTTTACCTATCATCCAACTTCACAATCTTTTAAATTCTATCATATGTTGCTAAAGAAGTATATATTAGTTAAAAAATTGCCAGTTTTTTGGAACAAATTCTATATATCGATAGAAATAGATCTATATTTCTTTTACAATAATACTACATGTATTTAAAAAAGGAGACTATGAATGCAAAAACAAGTGGACGTATTTAAAGTAGCTGAACTGCTTTCGGATCAATCGAGAAGTATAATTCTCACTTCTCTGATGACTGGCGAACGTTATACTGTCAATGAATTAGCTAGAGCCGCTCAAATCAAGCAGCAAACGGCTAGCTACCACCTTAAAAAGCTAAAAGAGCTTTATTGGGTGAAGGAAGAAAAGTCCGGCCGCTTTCATTATTATCGCTTAGTAAATGCGGAAGTCGCTGAAATCATAGAGCAGCTGTCTACCGTTGCCCCTAAGAAAAACATTCGTTATTTAAGTCAAAAAATAGAAAATATTCACTTGTATAATGGCAGAACCTGCTACGATCATTTAGCAGGAAAAATTGGTGTATCTGTTACTTTCTGGCTGATAGAAAACGGCTATTTGCAGTTCAACTCAACGGAAGAGCTTGAATTAACCACGGCGGGAGCTGCCTTTTTGTCGGACTGGGGAATTGATCTTGAGAAAAGTCAGCGGGCGAAGCGTGTCTTTTGTCGTAAATGTCTGGATTGGAGCGAGCGCCAGTATCATCTTGCCGGCAGCCTGGGAAAAGAATTGACGGACTTGTTTTTTAGAAAAAATTGGATTAAACGGCATGGAGCTTCTCGTGCCATTCAATTAACGGAAGCCGGAATTGAAGAACTTGTCTTAAAGAGAAAGATTGACTTTCATTTTCAGGAGATTAATTTATAAGCGTGTTTAATGATGTATAAAAATAGGACTAGAATAAAGGGCGCAACGACCTTCATTCTAATCCTATTTTTTTCATTCTTTAGACTGCTTCACTCACAAATTCGATCTCTACTGTGCGTGTCAACACATCAGAATAGCTGTATGAAACTCTTTCGAAAGAGTTTTCGTCAGGATCTAAATCTACAACGAAAACAGATGGATATGTTTCAGTTAAAATACCTTTACGTTCAGTTTGACGCTTTCTGCCGGTCTGAGCAACTAATGTGATTTTGCTGCCGATACGACATTCTAGATCTTTTTTAATTGACGCTAAAGTTGTTGGCATTGCACTCACCTCATAATACAGTGTAGCACATATTAATAAAAATATCAAGTTTACCATAGCACAAAGTTAATTGCAACTAATTATGTTTCAGAAATTGATAATTATTTGATGTGAAAATACTGGGAATTCTCATTCAATCATAGATAATAGATTTTAGCTTTTTCTTGGCTCGATCATAGGCGCCTCTGATGATACGTTCTTCACTTTGAGCATCTTTGACAATCTGATCCAGCTCCTTACCGCTTACATATTCTTGAAAGGTCGCTTTCTCGAATGGCGACAATACGGTCGGCAGCTGTTCCAGCTTTTCTCTGATGATCATTTGATCTAATACATCTGCTTCTTCAGTCCCCATATAATCAAAAAAAGATTCTCCCTGATTCTCTATTTTTTGATCCAAAGAGGTAGCATGTACATCGATCGTCCGTTTAAAAGCACATTGTTTTCTAATTAAACTGCGAATGTGATTTTCAAAATTTAATTTAAAAAACTGACCAATCGTTATCTGATGACCGCTTTCATATTTTTCCAAAGAACGATAAAAAATAATGCGTCCCTCCTGCAGCCAGTCTTCCCGATCAAAATCCTTGATATAGTACTTCTTTTGAAACTTGTAAACAATCGGATGATACTCCCGATATAAAGAATCAAACGCCGACGTGTCTCCCTTTAAAATGTCTTCATACTCTTTCAAACCATTCTCCTCCTTTTAAACGCTCTTTTACCAAAGAAGAGCGTTTAAAAAAAGCGTAGCATAATACAAATTAAAAGTAGACTAAATAAGATAATTAATCTTTATTTTTGGATAATTCGTCTAATTTATCGGACAATTTTGATAATTGTTCTACATTCCAAGGTGAATTTCGACGAAAATCCTGAAAATGAATGTCTGTTGCATGAACAGCGATGGTTCGCTCTGTTTTTTGAATTGTTTTGTATAATTCGTTTGCTGAGGTCCGCAAAGCACCTTTAGAAAAAACCAGCCACTGCTCTGCTAAATCACTCGTTGCCACGGTCACTTGTGTTAAACGATCGTTTTTTTCTCCTGCGATCCGTTCTATGTAGCTGTCTGCTGTTTCCTCTTCTTTTGTAAAGACAACAGTCGAATGGTATTTTTTATATGTTTGCTGAATTCCCGGGACTAATTGCGCATCAAAAACAACGATTACTTCCAATGCCTCGTATTTCGCGTAATTCGACAAGCGCTGCAACAGAACCTCCCTGGCATCTTCCAATTTATTTTGCTTTTTGAGCTGCACTAGCTCCGGCCACGAACCAATCATGTTATAGCCGTCAACAATCAATAATTGCTTTTTCATTCTCCTTCGTCACCTTCTTTCATTAAAAGCGAGAACAGAAGCAAAAAAACGGTTTGCCTCTGTTCTGTTTTACTAAGCTATAGCGGATTACGCCCGCGGAAAACTTCATACATCAATAAGCCGGCCGCTACACCTGCATTTAGACTCTGTACATGTCCAGTCATCGGAATCGTCAATAATTCATCCACTTCTTTCCGTAAGCCCTGACTCATGCCACGGCCTTCATTACCGATAATAAGCGCGATAGCTCCTTGGGTATTCCACTGACGATAATCCGTTCCCGACATATCTGTTCCGAAAATCCAAAAGCTGTTTTCCTTTAAAGTAGCAATCGTCTGCGTTAAATTCGTTACACGTGCCACTGGAATATATTCAACAGCTCCGGTTGATGCTTTCGTGACAACTGGCGTAATGCCAACTGCTCGGTGTTTTGGGATAATGATGCCGTCCACACCTGTCGCATCAGCTGTTCTTAAAATAGACCCAAAATTATGCGGATCTTCCAAGCTATCTAAAATTAAGAAAAAGGGCATTTCAGTACGTTCTTTGGTTTGTTCCAGCAATTCATCCAAAGACAAGTATTCATAGGCTGTAATAGCTAATACAATACCTTGGTGAACGCCATGATCGCTCATTGTATCAAGCTTTTGTTTTGGCACCCATTTAACAGGCACTGCATGCTCTTTGGCTAACAGCTTTAAATGCTCCACCTTTTCTCCTTTGCTGTCTTCCTGCAGAAATAATTTATTACCGCGGCCTTGTTGAATAGCCTCAACGGTGGCGTGATTTCCGAATACGAAATTTGCTTCAACCGCTTCCTGACTTTGCGGCTGCTCTTGTATTACTTCTTTTTTGTGCGTTTGTTTTTTAGGTGGCTTGCTACCTTTAAATCCACGCTTTTTTTCATTTCTCATTTTCTTCACCTACTTTTTTGATACACCACGCGATCAGCTCTTCAAGGCGTTCAGTTTGCTTGGTTAAATGTAGATAGCCCATCAATGATTCAAAGCCGGTAGCGACTCGATACGTAGTGATATCCGCATTTTTAGCAGAAGTATGACTTTTAGCATTGCGTCCTCGTTTATACATGATTTCTTCATTTTCCGTTAAAATGTTTTCAGCCAGCATTGCCTGTACTAAAAATGCCTGCGCTTTGGCAGAAACATAATGAGTCGCCATGCGATGCAGCGTATTCGGCTTAGTTTGTCCTTGTTCCACAAGAAAGTCTCGGATGTAAATTTCATAAATCGCATCCCCAACATACGCCAGCGCCAAACCGTTTAATTGCGTGTAATCTCTCATTCACTTCTTCTCCATCTAGTTCCTTGAGCTGTATCTTCCAAGGTTATTCCTTTATCTTTTAGCAAATCGCGGATTTCATCACTGCGGGCAAAATTACGATCTTTGCGGGCTTGATTCCGTTCTTCGATTAATTGGTCAATCTCATCATCCAGCAGTTCCTCTGTTAAAAAGAAGATGCCGAAAATACTCAACCATTGACTGAATTTCTCCAATGCAGCAGCAACAACTACTGCAGAAACAGCTGCTTGTTCACTGTATTGATTCAGCCATTTCGCTAATTCGTATACGACTGTAATTCCGTTAGCTGCGTTAAAATCATCATCCATTTCAGCTGTAAAGCGTGCTTCTAAAGTATTTAGCTCTGTCAGCTTAGCTTCGTCTTCAGCGAGCTCTGCTTGTGCAGAAGCTTTTCTAAAGGAGAGATTTTCGTAGGCATTTCTTAGTTTTTGTAAATTCACTTCTGCTTCTTTTAGCGTAGTTTCATTGTAGCGAATCGGGCGCCGGTATTGTGTTGTCGCCATGAAAAAGCGCAAGACCTGCGGATCAATTTGCTGTGTCAATTCGTGAACTGTCACAAAATTCCCCAGCGACTTACTCATTTTTTGATCATCCTCGCCAATCGTTACATAGCCATTGTGCATCCAATAATTTGCAAAGGGCTGTTCCGTTTTAGCTTCACTTTGCGCGATTTCATTTTCATGATGAGGAAACTCTAAATCCTGTCCGCCTCCGTGGATATCAATTGTATCACCTAAATGCTTTGTTGCCATAACAGAACACTCAATATGCCAGCCGGGACGTCCTGCTCCCCAAGGTGATTCCCAGGAAATTTCGTCCGCTTTCGCGCTTTTCCATAAAGCAAAATCTAAAGGATCTTCTTTTAGCTCCTGTTCACTGCCGGTTCGCTGACTAGCTCCGATTTCCAATTCATCAATAGATTGATGACTAAGCTTGCCGTAGCCTGCGAATTTTCGAGTGCGGTAATAAATATCGCCTTGTGCTTCATAAGCATAGCCTTTATCGATTAACACTTGAATAAACGCCAAAATATCTTCCATGTGATCCATTACCCGCGGATGGCAGGTTGCCGGTTTTACATTGAGTGCGTTGGTGTCTTCTTCAAACGCATGAATAAAGCGTTCCGCCACTTCTGGTGCGGTAATTCCCAATTCCTTCGCTGCTCGAATGATTTTGTCATCCACATCCGTAAAATTAGATACATAATTCACTTCATAGCCACGGTATTCAAAATAGCGACGCACCGTATCAAACGCAATAGAGCTGCGAGCATTGCCGATATGAATATAATTATAAACAGTCGGTCCGCAAACATACATCCGCACTTTGCCGTCTTCTATCGGCTTAAATAGTTCCTTTTCTCTCGTTAATGTATTATAAATCTGAATCATTATTTCCCCTCTACTTTCTTTCCTTTTATCCGTACAACCTTTGCAGGTACACCAACAGCAGTTGCATCATCTGGAATGTCTGTCAAAACAACGGCAGATGCTCCAATTTTTGCTCGCTCGCCAATCGTCACTGGTCCCAAAATTTGCGCATGTGCATGAATCATTGCACCTTTTTTGACTGTAGGATGGCGTTTGCCGACATCTTTCCCAGTTCCACCTAAGGTCACTCCATGAAACAACACGACATCTTCTTCTATCTCGGCTGTCTGCCCAATAACAATGCCCATACCATGGTCAATAAATACACCAGAAGCAATCTGTGCACCGGGATGGATCTCAATTCCTGTGATAAAGCGCCAGAACTGTGCATGAATCTTCGCCAGCAAAAACAGATGATGACGATACAAGAAATGAGAAAAGCGATGCCAAAACAAGGCGTGCAGGCCTGGATATGTAAGTAAAGCTTCCGCTGTTGAACGGGCAGCCGGATCATTCTTTTTAATTGCCGCAACTGCTTTTTTTAGCCATTCCATAGACTTTATTTCCTTTCTTTTTGAATTCTTTCACATTGGTCGTTGTAAATAAAAAACGTCTTTCAATCGGACTAAATCCAATCAAAAGACGTTTACACGTGGTTCCACTTTTTTTCGCAGAGCGATACCCTGCCTCTAAACAGATAACGGTTGTTGGCCGTTTTCAGCTACATATCGCCGAAACTATTCAAAGATGCATTTCAAAAAAGATGGACAACTGTTTTCACCAGCCACAGCTTCTCTAAAGACCAATCCTTTTTTACTTCTTCTTATCATTATATTTTTATTATAGTACTTTATTTAAATGATCCAAGGCTTTTTCTTTGCCTAATAATTCAATCGTATCTCCAAGTTCCGGACCGTGCATTTGTCCGGAAACCGCTACACGAATTGGCATGAAAAGATTTTTCCCTTTAACGCCAGTTTCTTTTTGAACAGCTTTGATACCAGCTTTAATGTTTTGAACATCGACTACTTCCATTGCTTCAAGCTGTGCCTTAAAGGCTTTTAATACTTGCGGCACTGTTTCGCCAGCCAGCACTTCCTTTGCTGCATCATCCAAGACAGGATGTTCATTAAAGAATAATTCGGATAAAGAAACGATTTCAGCCGCATAGCTCATTTGCGGTTGATACAAACGAACAACTTTTTTCAGCCATTCCAGCTTTTCAGCGCTAGGAGCTGTTTCAATGCGTCCGTCTGCTGCTAAGTAAGGAATACACATATTCGTTAAAACGTCTAAATCTAACTGTTTAATATATTGATTATTTACCCATTCCAGCTTTTTAGCATCAAAGGCCGCTGGGGATTTGCTTAAACGTTCTGGATCAAAAATCTTAATCAGCTCATCTTGAGAAAAGATTTCATCTTCTCCGACCGGTGACCACCCCAATAATGCTGTAAAGTTAAACATTGCTTCTGGTAAATAGCCTAATTCACGATACTGTTCGATAAACTGCAGGATAGATTCATCCCGTTTGCTTAGCTTCTTCCCAGTTTCTGAATTAATGATTAAGGTCATATGTCCGAAAATCGGTGCTTTCCAGCCAAAAGCTTCATAAACCATTAACTGTTTTGGAGTATTGGCAATATGATCGTCACCACGCAAGACATGGGTAATTTTCATCATGTGATCGTCAACCGCTACCGCAAAATTGTAGGTTGGCATGCCGTCACGTTTTTGAATAACAAAATCGCCGCCAATATTATCTGATTCGAAGACAATTTCACCTTTCACAATATCATTAAATGTATAAGAGGTATTTCTCGGCACGCGGAAACGTACCACCGGCTGTAGGCCCTGTGCTTCTTTTTCCGCTTGTTCTGAAGGTGTTAAGTGCGCACACTTTCCAGCATAATGAGGCATTTCACCGCGAGCGCGCTGTGCTTCTCTTTCTGCTTCAAGCTCTTCTTCAGTACAATAACATTTGTAGGCACGATTGCTTACTAGTAATTGGTCGATAAGCGGCTGATAAATTTCACCGCGTTCAGATTGGCGATAAGGCCCATATTCGCCAGGCTTTTCAGGTGACTCATCCCAGTCCATACCTAACCATGCTAAGTTTTCCAGCTGGCTTTTTTCGCCGTCTTCAATATTTCTTTTTTGGTCTGTATCTTCAATCCGAATAATGAAGTCACCATCATTGTGACGAGCGAATAAATAATTGAATAACGCTGTTCTTGCATTCCCGATATGCAGATGTCCTGTCGGGCTCGGTGCATAACGTACACGTACTTTTGTCATTGTGCATTCCTCTTTCTATTTTTCGAGTAAAGCGACCGCAATCGCTCCCATACCTTCTTCATGGCCAATGAAGCCCATTTTTTCCATCGTTGTTGCTTTTAAATTGATCTGACTTGTTTCAATCTGACAAGCGACTGCGATATTTTTTTTCATTTGTTCCAAATAAGGTTTCATTTTAGGTTGCTCTGCTAGAATTGTACAATCAATATTGCCAATAGTAAAGGCAGCAGCGGAAACTTTTTGATAAGCTTCTGCTAATAATTTGATTGAATCGGCATCCTTGAAGTTCGGATCTGTGTCGGGAAACAAATGTCCGATGTCCCCCAAGCCGGCAGCGCCTAAAAGAGCATCCGTAATTGCATGTAACAGCACATCCGCATCTGAATGTCCTAAAAGCCCTTTTTCAAAAGGTAACTCTACTCCGCCGATTATCAATTTGCGACCTTCAACCAATTGATGAACATCAAATCCTTGTCCAATACGTATCATCTTATCACCTAGCTTCTTTTTCTTTTTACGATAGATTCACCCGTAATCATGTCCTCCGGTGTGGTCAGCTTAATATTTTCATAGCTGCCCAATACCATTGAAACCGGCAAATCACTATATTTTTCAATCAATGATGCTTCGTCTGTTCCCAGAAATTCTTCTTCTTTTGCGCGTAAATGAACGGACAGCAGATCTTCGCCATAAAAAACCTGTGGGGTTTGAATTTGCCACAATGTTTCACGTGGAACGGTTTCAGCAACGATGCCATTTACTACTCGTTTAATAGTATCTTTAACGGGAACACCGAGAATAGCTGCTCTGGTTTCACGCACCCTTTTATGTAGTTTTTTTAATTGTTTCAGTGTGACAAAAGGTCTGGCACCGTCATGTACCATTACAATATTTTGCGGATTATCTAAGGCTTTTAACCCATTAAAAACGCTATATTGACGTTCGCAGCCTCCAGCAACGATCGTAATAGGTATAGTTTTTTTCTTTATTTCCTTTTTGATCATAGCTTGAAGCAATCCTTTTTCATCATCCTGCGCTACTAAAATTACGTGCTTGCAGGCCGGATCACTTAAAAAAGTCGTAAGAGAATAAGCAATTACTGGTTTACCTACTAAATGCAGCAAAATTTTATTACGTCCGGCGCCCATTCGCTTCCCCTGCCCTGCAGCAAGTAAAATCACCTCATAATCCAGCGCCGCATCTTTATTTTTAGCTCTTCTCATTGGCTTTACTGTCTTCTCTGTCATTAATTCCACGTCCAGAATGAGCAGGTTTGGCAAAAATCATCCGTCCAGCAGCTGTTTGTAAAGCACTGGTAACAACGACAGAAATATGCTTGTTCATATAATGTTGTCCGTCCTCAACGACGACCATCGTACCATCATCCAGATATGCAACACCTTGTTGACGCTCCGTCCCGGCCTTTACAACCATGACATTCATCGTTTCACCGGGAATCACAACTGGTTTTACGGCATTAGCTAATGCATTAATATTTAGTACTGGCACATTTTGAAATTCTGAAACCTTGTTCAAATTATAGTCATTTGTTACAACGACACCATCCAAAAGCTTCGCCAATTTGATTAATTTACTGTCAACTTCGGAAATATCTTCAAAGTCCCCGTCGTACATTTCAACAGAGATACCATCTTCTTTTTGCAGAGCATTTAAAATATCCAGTCCACGACGACCTCTTACACGCTTCAAGCTATCCCCGGAATCCGCGATATATTGCAGCTCATACAACACAAAATTAGGAATTAAAATAACGCCTTCTAAAAATCCGCTTTTGGCAATATCATAAATTCTACCATCAATGATCACACTGGTATCTAAAATTTTGTACTTATGGAAATTATCTTCAACCTTACGTTCAAGGACTTCTCCTTCTGATTCAGTCGCTGCTTTCTTTTGCTTCGTAGTGAAAATTTTCCGCCACTCATCAATTCTAGTGGTTCCCATGCGAAAACCTAAATAACCGAAAATAATCATTACTAAAATCGGCAGGACACTGTTCACAAAAGGAATATTCAAATTATACATAGGAATTGAAATAATTACCCCTAAAATTAAGCCCAGAATAGCGCCGACACTCCCAAACAAGAGATAGGTCAAGCTCATTTCATTTAAAGTCATTTCGATCTTTTTAACACCTGAAACAATATACTTAGCGAGTCCTAAAGATAAAATAAAGAAAATAAGTGCTCCAATTAGACTATTTGTAAAGTTATTGTTCAGCCATACATTATCTGCCTGATTTGCCATTTCCCAAGCCATTGGTAATAACGAAATACCCAGGCTTGCACCGGCAACGATCATCAGCAACGTAATGACACGTTTTTGCATAGATTCATCCTCCAATATAAATATATTCTTTGTAAAAATGAGGAGCGGATATCTGCCTGAACCTTGCAGCCGCCGCACTTCCTCATTTTATCATTTAGCGAAATACTTTTCTCAGCGTTTCTCCAATAGTGGCAACGCCAATAATTTCAATGCCTTTAGGAGGCGTCCAGCCGCCCAAATTATTCTTTGGTAAATAAACTTTGGTAAAGCCCAGCTTCTGTGCTTCTCGAACACGCTGTTCAATACTGCTGACTCGCCGAATTTCACCAGTCAAACCAATTTCTCCGATAAAACACTCCGTCGGCTTTGTCCCCGTTTCTTTATAACTGGAGGCAATGCTGACAGCTACGGCTAAATCAATCGCCGGTTCATTTATTTTTACGCCGCCGGCAGCCTTTAAATAGGCATCTTGATTCTGTAAAAGCAAGCCTGCTCGTTTTTCTAGAACAGCCATAATCAAAGACACACGATTAAAATCCAAACCAGTTGTTGTACGCTTGGCGTTGCCGAACATCGTAGGTGTCACCAATGCTTGCACTTCCACTAAAATCGGTCGGGTTCCTTCCATCGCTACCACAATGGCAGAACCAGTCGCGTCAGCCAGCCGTTCTTCCAGAAATACTTGAGACGGATTGGCTACTTCTTCCAAGCCCTGCTCCCGCATCTCAAAAATGCCAATCTCGTTCGTTGACCCGAACCGATTTTTCACTGCTCGCAAAATTCGGAAGGTATGATGCTTCTCGCCTTCAAAGTAAAGCACAGTATCAACCATATGCTCCAGCATTCGAGGACCGGCAATAGAACCTTCTTTGGTCACATGTCCTACAATAAAGATAGCAATACCATTGGTCTTAGCGATCTTCAACAGCTCGGCCGTTGTTTCTCTCACCTGACTTACACTGCCGGCTACACTTGTAACATCCGGCTGTGTCATCGTTTGTATTGAGTCGATAATGACATAATCCGGCTCGAGATTCTCGATCGCTCTGGCAATTTCATGCATATCTGTTTCAGCATACAAATAAAATTCTGTATCAATAGCACTTAAACGTTCCGCTCGCATTTTGATTTGTTCAGCGCTTTCTTCTCCAGAAACATAAAGAACCTTGCCGCCGATTTCGGCTAACTGCTGTGATACTTGTAAAAGTAGCGTAGACTTACCAATACCGGGATCGCCGCCGATCAATACCATAGAACCGGGAACCACACCGCCGCCTAGCACCCGATTAAGCTCCATCATCTTCGTCTTGACTCTAGGTTCCTTTTTAGGGACTACTTCTGCCAGACGCTGAGGCTGTGTCTTTTTACCGGTTAGACTAACACGTGTCCGCCGATCCGACGTATCCTGAATTACTTCTTCTGTCATAGTATTCCATTGACCACAATTCGGGCAACGGCCTAAATATTTCGGGGAAATATACCCGCAAGTTTGACATTCAAATTGAACTTTCGCTTTTTTAGCCATGCGTCATCCCCTCGTCTCTATATTCTATTATTTTATCATATAATCTATAGTCCTGACTAAAACTAACCTTTTATATTAGACAAAAATAGGCTTAATTTGTGCCTGAAGAACCGAAACCACCGATGCGCTCATTTTCCACACGATCCTCGTCTGCTAAAAGAAAAGGCTTAAAGATCCCCTGACCGATACGCTCCCCTTTTTCGATGACCATTTCTTCATAACCAAAGTTTAAGAACTGAAACATGATATGGCCTTCATTGCCTTCATTATTATAGTAATCACTGTCAATAACGCCCACACCATTAGCCAGCATTAAAAAGCGCTTCAATGGATTGGAGGACCGGCTGACTAACTCTAAATATTCATTTTCAGCCATATAAGCTTTGATTCCGGTTTTAACCAATACAGGTTTTGGTGCAATCCCTTGTGACTGCAGCTGCCAAATACTTGGTACTGTAACAGTTTCTGCTGCTTGAAAATCGTAGCCTGCTGCACCTCTTGTTGCTCGTTCTGGAAGCACAATGCCTTGCTCTTTATACTTAGAAATAACTTCGAATCCACGTTGTTTCATGAAAAATCTCCTCTACTTGTAAACTATTTTTTATTTTACCATATTACACACACAACCAGTTCAAGTTTTATAATATCTTTAATAATCTCTTGTGCTTTTTTAGTGTTTTCACATGATTTTCAAGACTCTTTCCATGATTTGAAGAAAACAACGCCAAAAAACAACAGCAATGCGCTCACGCTCAACAAATGAATCACTTCCACAAGCTGAATTGCTGTAGCGCTGTTTGCTTGGTGGGCAGTAATTTGTAAGACTACCTGAACCGGCAAATGCTCTTCTTTGACCATCAGCCAAAGAACACTCATTAAAAGCAGCTGATGTGTAATACTGCCCTTTGTTTGCGTACTGTATTTAGTGATAATCCGGCTTTCTTTAGGCAGTATCGTTTCTTGATAATACACTCGATTCAAAAAGCTGCTAGTTGCATTCATACTGCAGCTTAGGAAAAAGACACCAAGCGAAAAGAAAGAAGGAAACAGCAACAAGAATAATGAAATAATATAAGCTCCTGCATGAATGACTTTCGGTTCAAATTTTGGCAAAAGCTGATAAAGTAGTCGTATAAATAGCGCTGCTGCCAGCACGCCCAAAATATAAGGAATGTACAAACGTAAGACCAAATACGCAGCGCCAAATCGCAATGCTACATAAAAAGTACCGAATAAAAAAACAAAATTCATACACATTCCATTACCAAAGGTCAATAAATTCAACCAGAGAGGCAGCTGCCAATTTTTCCGCTGACGATTGAATAACCATGCTGCCAAGATAAAAACAACTGAAAAAACAATGATCGCCATGGTCAGCAAATCAGGCTCAAATAGCAACCGAGCTGAACGAATCAGCAATAGCAAAATAAAAAAGAAAAAGAAAAGAAATAATTCCTTTATAGAGATAGTCTGCTGATCCACCTCATTAAAGTCAATCACGTAGTCAGCATAATGTGTCACTGTATGGTAAGCGCCCACATATAGCAAAGTATACTCCGCAAAAACCAATGGAATCCGCCATTCGTTTCCCAGTGCTAACGACGCAAGTAAGCCCCCTAATATCAACAAAATATAGAGATATTTATTCTTAATAGACAATGCGGTTCCTTGCTGCTTTTCATGAAAATTTACTGTAGTATTTGCAGCAGGCAGCCAAGAAGCACTCAATCCTACGAACACCGCAGAAATTAGATACAAAGGAAAATAAAATTGTCCCATAATACCGATTAAGCTTCCAGCGCCTCCTGACAATATTGCGATAATTAAAATAGTAAAGCTTGATAAAGACAACCGAAAACTTTTCAAAAGAAAAATACCTGTCATCCGAAACGTATAAAACAAAACAAAGGGCAAAACTGCTTCTAATACCGCGCCTTTATTCAAACTCAAAAACAAAAAATAAGGGATAAAAATAATCGTATTCGCTAAGACAAAAGGCGTAACCTGAAAAGCACTGCGAAAGAACTGTTTCATTACAGACATGGACTCTACTCCTTAAAAAACGGTTTATTATGTACGATAGTCTACCACTTTAGAGTAAAAAGAGGAATTAATCCACTGAGTTAGAAGGTGCTTTAAATAGAAATACGCAAAACTCTTCATTTTTCATGGAAATTTCTCTTTTATTTTTACATAAATGAGAAATCCGTGAAATAAATTACAAAATACAAATTTTAATCTTTTTTTAATATATGCTTTCTGTTATAATGGTTTTCACATTTACTAACAATTTTTAGTGGATGAACAGAAAAGCTTAAAGGAGAGATAGATGTATGAAAACTATTTACAATTTTTCAGCTGGTCCTGCCGTTTTACCAAAAAGTGTTTTGGAAAAAGCACAATCCGAATTGGTGAATTACGAGAACAGCGGTATGTCCGTGATGGAGTTGAGTCATCGTTCCTCCCTTTTTGACAAGATCATCCAAGATGCTGAAGCTTTACTTAGAGAATTAATGAATATTCCCGATAATTATAAAGTCCTATTTTTACAAGGCGGCGCCAGCTTACAGTTTACAATGGTGCCTTTAAATTTAGCGCAACATAAAAAAGCATTGTACGTCAATACAGGCTCATGGTCAAAAAAAGCCATCAGCGAAGCGCAAAAGCTCGATAATGTGACGGTGGAAGTCATCGCATCAAGCGAGGATCAAAACTTCACTTATATCCCTGAAATTCATAAAGAAGACATTCCGCAAGATGCAGCGTATGTGCATATTACGACAAACAACACAATTGAAGGAACGACGATTTATGACTTACCTGATACCGGTGATGTTCCGCTGGTGGCAGATATGTCTTCAAATATCCTATCCGTTAATTATAATGTAGCTGATTTTGGTTTGATTTATGCCGGTGCGCAAAAAAATATTGGCCCTGCCGGTCTAACTGTTGTAATTGTACGCGAGGATCTAATTGGACAATCAGATATTCTTAGTGCCATGCTGGATTATGAGATTCAAGCGAAAAACGGCTCTATGTACAATACACCGCCAACCTTTAGTATTTATATGGCCAAACTAGTCTTTGAATGGATCAAAGAGCAAGGCGGCGTCAGCCAAATGGAAAAACAAAATAAAGCCAAAGCCGCTCTGCTTTACGATGAAATCGATACTTCTCAACTATTTTCTTCACCGGTCAACAAAAAGGATCGTTCTATTAATAATATCCCTTTTGTCACGGGTGACGATGCATTGGACAAAAAATTCAATCAAGAAGCCCTTGCCGCCGGGTTTGAAAACCTAAAAGGACATCGTTCTGTGGGCGGCATGCGTGCCAGCTTGTACAATGCCTTTCCCGAAGCTGGTGTTGAAGCGTTGGTTGCCCTTATGAAAACCTTTGAAGCAGAAAATAAAGGAGCGAAATAAATGTACGATATTAAAACCTTTAACGCCATTGCCCCTGCCGGGCTGGCGCGTTTCGATACAGAATCGTTTACCATTAATCAAACAGACACTCCGGCTGGTATCATCCTGCGCAGCCAAAAGCTTCACGAATATGATTTTCCCGCCTCTGTTCTAGCAGTAGCTCGTGCAGGTGCCGGAACGAATAATGTGCCGGTCAAACAATGCACTGAAGAGGGCATTGTTGTGTTTAACACGCCCGGCGCCAATGCCAATGCGGTGAAAGAGCTAGTCATCGCTTGTCTGCTCTTATCTGTTCGACCTATTTTAAAAGGAGCCAATTGGGTTCAAACACTAACCGGTCCAGATGCTGAAGAACAAGCAGAGGCACAAAAGAAACAGTTTGCCGGAACTGAATTAGAAGGAAAAAAGCTGGGTGTCATCGGATTGGGTGCAATTGGCGCCATGGTGGCTAATGATGCTTATCGTCTCGGCATGGAAGTGACAGGCTTTGATCCCTTTGTTTCCGTGGATACTGCATGGAGCATTTCCCGTCGAGTGAAGCGTGCCCAAAGTATGGATGAGGTGCTGAAAACCTGCGATTTTATCACTATCCATGTACCTTTATCTGAAAATACGCATCATCTAATCGGCAAAGAGCAACTGGCTCAAATGAAGAACTCTGCTGTTTTGCTTAATTTTGCCCGCGGTGAACTGGTTGAAACGGAAGCAGTTATTGAAGCAATTGCCCAAGGCGAAATTAGTAATTTTGTGACTGACTTTGCTGACGAGCGTTTACTGAATAATGACAATATTTTAGTGCTGCCACATCTAGGTGCTTCAACTGAAGAAGCCGAAGTCAATTGTGCTAAAATGGCGGCACGGACGCTAAAGAAATTTCTGGAAACCGGCAATATCAAACGCTCCGTTAATTTTCCGACCGTTGAGATGTCATTTAATTCACCGTTTCGTTTTACCATTATTCATCGCAATGTGCCGAATATGTTAGGTCAGATTTCTACCGGAATCGCCAATCTAGATATTAACATCGACAACATGATTAACCGCAGCCGTGACGAATATGCGTATACCATCGTAGATATTACTGAAACGGATGAAGCAAAAATAGCGGCGGCTGCAGAAAAAATTCAAGCCGCAGACAATATCATCCGTGTTCGTACAATTAAAAATACCGAGGCGGTGAGCTACTGATGGTCGAAATTCATCCATTTAAAGGCATTCGTCCCGCACAGGAATTTAGCGCTCAAATCGCGACCTTGCCTTACGACGTCCTCAGCTCTGCCGAAGCTAGAGAATTAGGCGAAAACAATCCCTATTCTTACCTGCACATCGACAAGGCGGAAATTGATTTGCCGGAAAGTCTTTCGCCCTATGACGATCAAGTCTATGCTAAAGCGGCCAGCAATTTACAGGATTTTTTACAAAAGCAATGGTTGATTCAAGACAACCAACCACTTTTATATTTATATGAGTTAACAATGAACGGACGCGCTCAGACCGGTCTGGTTACTTGTACGTCCATTACCGATTACACCGAAGGAAAAATCAAAAAGCATGAATTCACGCGGCCGGAAAAAGAAGTCGACCGCATCCGACATATCGAATCCTGCGATGCCAATACCAGCCCCATCTTTTTGACTTATCGTCGCAACGAAACGATTCAACAAGTGATGGATCAGTGGAAAAATACACAGCAGCCAGTCTATGACTTTACCGGTTTTCATGAGGTCACTCACCGGGTTTGGCTGATAGATAATGCGCAAGTCATTGAACAGCTGGTGGATAATTTCGCCCAGCATGTACCGGCTCTTTATATTGCTGACGGTCATCATCGGACGGAATCAGCGGTCAAAGTTGGTCAAAAGAAAAAGGCCGCTCATCCAGAAGCAGATGCCACCGCTGAATTTAATTATTTCTTATCCGTTATTTTTCCAAAAGAAGAACTGGAAATTTTGGATTATAATCGTGTATTGAAAGTTACAATCAAAGAAGATTTCTTTGAGCAGCTGGAAAAAAATTTCACTCTTAAGAAAACGGAGCTGGGAAAACCGACTCAACCGAAAAGCTTTGGCATGTATCTAGCGGGACAATGGTACCAGTTAACAGCCAAAGAAACCATATTATCTGCTGATCCAGTCAAGGGTCTGGACGTTTCCTTACTTCAAGAATACGTTTTTGCGGATATTTTTGATATTCAAGACGTTCGAACAGATAAGCGGATTGATTTTGTCGGCGGAATTCGTGGAATGAACGAGCTTGAGCAGCTGGTAGATAGCGGCAAGTGGACAGTTGCTTTTGCGGTATATCCAACGACTATGGATGATTTACTGAATGTTGCGGACGCCGGAAAAATCATGCCGCCAAAATCAACTTGGTTTGAACCTAAATTATTAAGCGGATTATTTGTCCATGATTTAAAGACAAATAACGAATAAAGCTGTAAAATGGAATAGAAAAGAAGCTTGGACGAAAGCTGCATTTTTGTCCAGGCTTTCTTGCAATTAAAGAACAGCAGGATTTTCCATGCTAATTAAAGGCAGTGAGGTACCCTATGCGAAAACAATTAAAAGCGGCTAAACGTATCGTCATCAAAGTGGGAACAAGTACGTTAATTTACCCTAATGGAAATATTAATTTAAGCGCCATTGATCAATTGGCTTTTACTTTATCTGATCTGAGCAATCAGGGGAAAGAAATTATACTGGTATCTTCCGGTGCGATTGGGGTTGGTTTAAACAAGCTCAATCTGGACAAACGACCACCGACAATCCCTGAACAACAAGCGGTTGCGGCAGTTGGACAAGCGGAATTAATGAATATTTACAATCAGCGCTTTCTAACCTACAGTCAGCAGATTGCGCAGCTTCTACTAACTAGAGATGTGATCGAATATCCTGAAAGCCGCAAAAATGTTACCAACACGATGGAGCAACTGTTAAAAATGAACATTATTCCCGTCATTAATGAAAATGACACAGTAGCGGTTGACGAATTGGATCACCTGACAAAGTTTGGCGATAACGATCAATTATCAGCGGTTGTTACCCAGCTGATTCAAGCTGATGCATTAATTATGTTGTCTGATATCGACGGTTTCTTTTCAGATAATCCCAATACGAATAAAAATGCGCAGCTTTTTACTGAAATTAACGAAATTAATGAGGAACTACTGCAGCTGGCCGGCGGAAAAGGCAGTCGTTTTGGTACTGGCGGTATGTACAGCAAGCTAAAAGCTGCAGAACGTGTTTTGGCGCACAACGGAGCAATGATTTTGGCAAATGGCAAGCAACCGAAGATTATTTTTGATATTTTAAACGGCGAAATGATTGGAACTTTATTCAAAGGATAGCGAGCGCTTTGCCGCTTGATCCTGATTATTATTAAGGAGGGACTTCAATGGTAGATTTGATTCAATTAGGCAAACAAGCAAAAGAAACAGCCTATGAGCTGGAGCTGATGGAGACAGCAACCAAAAATGAACTCTTGCTACATATGGCAGCGGCAGTAGAAAAAAACATGGAGAAGATCCTGACAGCCAACCAAAAAGATCTCGCACAAGCCAAAGAAAACGGGATTACTGACACGATGCTTGATCGTTTACGTTTAACCGAAGAACGAATCAAGGATATGGCGGAAGGTATTCGCCAAGTAGCGGCTTTGCCTGACCCAATCGGTGAAGTAGAAAAAATGTGGAAAAATGAAGACGGACTACTGATCGGTAAACAGCGTGTACCGCTAGGCGTTATCGGCATCATTTATGAGTCACGCCCAAATGTCACTACGGATGCAGCCAGCCTGTGCTTTAAAACAGGCAATGCTGTGATTTTACGCGGCGGCAAAGAAGCCTTTCATTCTAATCAGGCACTTGTTTCTGTTTTACAACAAGCGCTACAACAAAAAAATATTTCACCTTTTGCAATCCAGTTCGTTGCTGATACATCACGCGAAACCGCCCAACAGCTGATGAAATTAAATGACTATTTAGATGTTTTAATTCCACGCGGCGGAGCGAATCTAATTAAAACGGTATTAACGACAGCGACCGTTCCTGTGATTGAAACGGGCACTGGCAACTGTCACGTTTATATCGACAAGGATGCCCAATTAGAGATGGCCACCAATATTATCGTTAACGCGAAATGCCAGCGTCCTTCTGTGTGCAATTCTGCGGAAACTCTGCTAATCCATCGGGAAGTTGCAGCAGCATTTTTACCAGTCATTGAAAAAGCTTTGAATGAGTACAATGTAGAATTACGTGCAGATGAAACAGCAGCGGCGATATTTGAACATTCTATTCCCGCAACGGAAGAAGATTGGGCGACTGAATTTCTCGATTATATTCTAGCAGTAAAGGTTGTGGATTCATTAGACGAAGCCATTCAGCATATTAACCGGTATAATACAAAGCATTCTGAAAGTATCGTCAGTGATAATTATTTTGCTACGCAGCAATTTTTAAAACAAGTAAACGCAGCAGCAGTTTACGCGAATGCTTCCACCCGTTTTACCGATGGCTTTGCTTTTGGCTTTGGTGCCGAAATTGGCATCAGCACGCAAAAACTACATGCCAGAGGACCAATGGGCTTACCTGAATTGACGTCAACTAAATATATCGTCTACGGTGAAGGTCAGTACCGCAAATAAGCCCTTTAAAAAAGTGTTTAGGAGGAAGCGACATGAAACGTGACGGTCATACACACACAGAATTTTGTCCTCATAGTGACGTGGAGGATACGGAACAATTAATTCGTCAGGCGATCGCTCTGGGATTTAAGGAATACAGTATTACAGAGCATGCCCCTTTACCGCCGGCTATAGATACAAAAGCGGCTGGAGATTCAGAAATTTGGTCAACTGCTTCCATGGCTTTAAATGATGTGGATAACTATTTCAAACGGATGAATGTTTTACGAAAAAAATATGCCTCCGAGATTGTTATCCACATCGGCTTTGAATTGGATTATTTTGCTGATTTTGAAGCTTGGACCACTGATTTTTTAGCTGAATATGGTCCGCAAACAGATGATGGTGTTTTATCGGTTCACTTTCTGGAAGGACGGGACGGATTACGGGGAATCGACTATTCTTTTGAGGAATATAAGACAGGCGTGACAGATTATTTAGGTAGCTTTGAACAGGCGCAAACCCTTTATTATCAAACGGTTTTACGCTCTTTAGAAGCAGATCTGGGCCCATGGAAGCCGACCCGACTTGGACATATTTCCTTATGCCAAAAATTTGAACGTTTTTTCGATGAACCGACCGCTTATTCTGCAAAAAACCAAGCCTTGGTTACTGAGCTTTTAACCCGAGTAAAAGAAAAGCAGTATAGTCTTGATTTGAACACTGCCGGATTTTATAAACAGGGTTATCAACAGAGTTATCCCCAGCTGTGGATAACACAAAAAGCTGGTGCATTACAGATTCCCTTTATTTATGGATCTGATACTCATGCCTTATCTGATGTGGGACGTGGCTATGATAAAATTACCCACTGGCTCTAAATATGAACAAGATTGTGGATAACTCTTAAAAAAATTATCCACAATCCGATTAAAATAGCTCAAAAACAAGCAGAATTTTTCATTGTTTTTGAGCTATTTTTTTACTGTTTCTTCTGTAATTGTGTATAAATTTTTGCCAACATTTGCGGATCACTTGTTTTCATAGAATTCAGATGCTCGGAAAGCTTTTGCTTCAGTGTAGCAACCACTTCATGATATTCTTTATCATCCTTCATATTACGGTTTTCTTGAGGACATTTTTTACAATCCACAAAAAACATATCCTCTTGCGCTTCGTCAACAGGTTTGCGCCCATCAATTAAGCAGTTCATATCTAATCGATAATTTTTTGTACGAATACAGGCTCTTCTTGGCCAGCCGCTGTCATTAGTGTAAGTGCCGTAGCCCTTTAAAGGAAAAGCGCGACTTGCAGTTTGTCCAAAACCAATCGACGAGTAGATGTATTCCTGATCCTCTTCAATAGTATTGATTCCTTTAAATTGAGCGGGAATTTCAGCGATATTTGCTAAATTAAACAATATTGGTGCAAAGTCAATCGTATTTGTAAGATGATTGGTACGACTTCCTTTTTTGATTTTTTCGGGATAGCTAATAATTAAAGGAATTGCATGGGAATGAGCATGAAAAATCTGCTTACCCAGCCAGCCATGCTCCCCTTTATTAGCCCCATGATCCGAACTAAAAACAATAATCGTGTTTTCCAGCTGATCATTTTCCTCTAAATAGTTCATAATCAGGCCGATTTGTTGATCAATCCATGCTACTAATGAGAAGTAATACTTGCGCATTTCAGTAATTTTTTCTTCTGAAAGCGTACCTAATTCAATAATTTCTGAAAAACGCTGTTCAAAGGCACTCAACAGCTGCAGCTGATCTTTATCTGCCTCCTCTAATTTGAACGGATCATTAGCATAATGATCTTCAAAACCTTTTTTGACGATTACAGGTGTATGTGGCTGTAAATAGGAAACCCGCAAGAAATAAGGCTGCTCCTCTGAATAATTTTTCAACCAAGCAAGTGCGTTTTGTGTTACACGTTCAGGAAGATATTCTTTTGAAGCGTCAATACCACCGATAATAGACTGAAATTTTCCCTTGGGCGAAATAGCTTGGTCAATTTTCTTGGTAAAGGATTGCTGCGATCCGTCCGGATTATCAAGCATAAAGCCTTGTACGCCATGAGCTAAATGGGTTTTTCCAAAGTTGACAGTCAAATAGTCATTTTGTTCTAAAACAGAGGTTAGCGTTGCTAGCCTTTCCATTTCAAAATCCGGAAACATTGCTTCATTGTGATAGACGCCCGTTTCTTCCGGCAACAAGCCTGTCATAATACTTGTACGTGAAGGAACACAGACAGGTGAAGCGCAGTAGCATTCATCAAACGTCAAGCCATGGTTACTAATCCGGTCAATATTCGGTGTATCAATAACAGGACTTACTTGAGAGTAGCAGCTTAAAGCGTCTTTTCTTAGCTCATCACAAAAGAACATGATTATATTCGGCTGTTTCATTAAATTGCTTCCCCACTTTCTTCCATCAATAATTGCTTATCGTAAGCTTTCATAAACGGTAGTAAAATAAGACAATTCACAATCAATAAAAGCACCCACAGCACAACTGCACGCCAATCCATCGAAGCGATGAATACCGCAATAGGCCCCGGTGTTCCTAAAGGCGGATCAACAACGACTCGATTGATTAGTCCATACTTCATACAAAGAAACGCAATCGAACTATTTAACACCGGCTGTAGTAATCCCGGGATCATCAGCGAAAAATTAAGAATATAGGGCGTTCCAAAATTAATCGGCTCGCCAATTCCACAAAATGCCGGGATACTGCCTAACTTCCCAATAGCCTTTAAATGGTCGGATTTACAAAAGAAAATCATGACGATGGCTGCAGGCAGAAAGCTTTGTCCCCAAAAGCTGCCTTGAAAAACAGTTTGCGTCAATACATGCGGCAGCGCCTTTCCTGCTGCATACGCGGCTTGATTTTCTACTAGATTAGATAATAGAAATGGTGTCATCACAGCGCCGGTTACAGCTCCGCCATGAATGCCAAAGAACCATAACAGCCGTGTAATCAAAACAGAAATAATTACTGCAGCTAAGGTATCCGAACTAGAAACCAATGGTCGGAAAATCGCAAAAATGCTATTGGTCAAATTCATGCCCACCGCAAACAGCAGCAATTGATTGATAGAGATAACCATAAACAATGCAATAAAGAACGCAATAATCGAATCAAATGATGCACCAACCATCGGCGGCACGGTGTCCGGCATTTTTATGCGAATGTTTTTATCCAATAGAAATTTATACAATTCTACACAGGCAATTCCAACAATCATCGCTGAAAAAATCCCTTTTGAGCCGATGCCGTCCATCGGAATGCTGCCTTCCTTCGGAACTGCTGAAATGCTTAAAAATGATACACCGCTGATAAACATCGAAGTCACTGTATTTAACTCAAACTTTTTCGCATGAAAATAAGCCGCAAGCAGCGCAATCCACAACCCATAAATGCCAGTCGTAAACTGATAAGGCAAATTTAAAAATGACAAGGAAACAAGGAATTCCCTTATACGCAGTAAAAATGGCGCTGCATCGTCCATAATTGGCGGATTTGATAATAAAAGCGAGATAGAGCCGATAAAAGTCAGCGGCAGCGAAATCATAAATGCATCTTTAATCGTGGATAAAAATCGTTGCTGGGAGATCTTATCTCCAATCACCGCTAACCGGTTTTCAAAAGTACTAATATTCATTTTCATCACCTTTCGATAGTCATTACAAAACAGGCCTGTTTTACAAATAATACTATCCAAAGAAAGCGTTTACCATAAAAGCTAAATATTTTGAAAATTTTTCCTAAATAAAGGAAATTTGGCATTCTTGTACCTACTATCCTAATCCCTTTTCACATGCTATAGTAAGCGTAACAACAGATTGAAAGGGTTATCAAAACTATGAAGCTTGAAAATCTAATTAAACAAAAAGAAACGTATTTATCTTTAACAGAAAAAAAGATCTGTACTTATTTTATTCAAAACAAACATGAAATTATCAATTTAACACTGAATGACATCAGTTCAAACACCTATAGTTCAAACTCCACTGTTTGGCGCACCATCGAAAAATTAGGCTTTAAAACCTTTTCAGAATTTAAATTTTCTATTGATTGGGATGAATCAAGCCTGCAGGATACTCAAGGCTCAGAGCTCCTTTCCATCTTTTTGCATAAGGTAACCACACGCTTGAATAAACAAGATTTTAGCGAATTTTACACACTTTTGAAAACTAGTAAAAAAATATTCATCCTCTACACTGGCTACAGTCAAAAAGTACAGGCTGAATATTTTCAATATTGTTTAATGAAAAAGGGAAAAGAATCATTTATTCTGCTGAATGAGCCCTTCTCGGATCTGACCAATCTCATTATGGAAAATTTGACTAAAGAAGATCTACTCATTTGTTTTTCCGGTTCCGGTGAAAACGACCAGCTGAAAAAATGGTGTGCGGTGCCGCAGATGAAAGAAACACCTATTGTCGGCTTCACTAATATTGACGGTAATTGGCTGACGGATATTGCGCGTGTCTCCTTTTCGCCCGTTCAGCTAAAAGAAAGCACCAAAGTTTTTTCCAGCTTGATTTTTTTAGTTATTGATTTTTTAATGAGTGATTTTCAGTAAAATTAACCTCTTCTTTTGAATTTCTTTAATTTTTTCTTTCCGACAATCAATTTTTCAAGGGATATGCTAAACTATAGATATATTGATTACGTGGTGAGGTTTATATATGAAGAAGAGAATTCGTGCATTTACAAAAGAAAATTGGCGGTATATGGCTGCCAGCTTTTTTATTCCATTTTTGGTAATGGTCATTGTTTATTTGAGTTTGGGCATTTACCCGGGCAGCAGCCGCAGTGTGATGGCTAGTGATGCCTTTTCCCAGTTTTCCAATTTTCATGCCAGCTTTAATAATGTGCTGCATGGCAAGCAAAGTATTTTTTATACTTGGAATGCTTCGCTGGGATTAAACTATCTTTCGCTTATTTCCTATTATTTAGGCGGACTTTTTACTCCATTGGTGCTGTTCTTTAATAATCAGAACATTCCGGATGCGTTGTATGTCATCACGCTGCTCAAAATAGGTGCAGCTGGCTTATCTTTTTGGGTATTCGCCAGAAATACCTACAAAATCCCTAAATGGGGACATGTTATGCTTAGTGTTCCTTATGCGTTAATGTCCTTTGCCACTGCACATTCAGAAATTATCATGTGGCTGGATGCCTTTACTTATTTACCTTTAGTTATTCTAGGCATTCATCGTTTAATGGATTTAAAGAAACCTAAGCTTTTATTCGTCAGCTATTTATTATTATTTATTTCCAACTTTTACATGGGCTTTATGATCGGCGTCTTTTCTGTCTTGTATTTTGTCGCCCGAACATTGACTAATTGGCAGCGATACAAGAAAAAAATTCTTCCTTACGGCATTACATCCCTGCTTGCCGGCGGTGCATCAATGATTTTAGTTTTACCTGCTGTGCTTGATTTACGTGCTAATGGTGAAACACTTTCTGAAATTACTCAGTTTAAAACTGAAGCAACGGCCTTTTGGGATATTGTAATTAAAAATATGATTGGGGTTTACGATACCACGAAATACGGATCAATTCCCTTCATTTATGTTGGTTTATTGCCACTGATTTTCTGTCTCTTCTATTTTGTTACCAGAGAGATCCCCTTAAAAAACAAGCTTTTATACGGAAGCTTATTTGTCATTTTAATTGCCAGCTTTTACATTACGCCATTGAATTTATTCTGGCACGGCATGCATGCGCCAAATATGTTTTTATTCCGTTATAGCTTCTTATTTTCTTTTCTGGTCGTATTACTGGCAGGCTATGGTTTTGAAAAATTCAAGATAGACGACCTCGGTTTGTTAGTAGGCTCAACAATTATGCTGGTAGCTGTTTTTGCTCTTGCAGAAGGAACTAAAAAAGCAGATGCTTATACCTTTGCGCCTCTTTCCGCTTTTATCTTGACTGTCGTCTTTTTAGTTCTCTATCTCACGGCGATCATCTTTTATCAGCTGAAAAAGGTACCAATGCATTATCTGCTTGTTTTACTGCTGCTGCTAGTTTCCGCTGAAGCATTTATCAATACAAATCTAATGCTGAATGGGATTCTGGAGGATTGGAATTACGCTTCCCGTAGTCTTTACAGTGAGCCATACCCTGACTTGAAAAAACTGGTGGATAAAACCAAAGAAGACAACGACACCTTTTATCGTTTAGAAAACTTAAACCCGGTGTCTTCCAACGATAGTATCAATTACGGCTATAGCGGCATCAGCTTGTTTTCTTCTATCAGAAACCGTCATTCATCCGCGTATTTGAATGATCTTGGCTTTAGATCGCGAGGAACAGCATTAAATATTCGCTATCCGAATAACACACTTTTAATGGATTCACTTGTTGGCATCAAGTACAATATTTCTGAAAATGATCCGTTGAAGTTCGGGTTTTTCCCAACTGAAAAGGCTGGTAAGTACTCATTATACGAAAATAGTTACGCTTTACCGTTAGGCTTTTTAGCCGATCCCGATATTTATAGTGTCAAGCAGCCGGCCAACGATAATCTAAGCAGTCAAACCGAATTATTCAATGCTTTAGCGGGACAACAAGAAAACTATTTTAAATTCTACCAACCAACTATTATCGCTAAAAATAATGTCGAAATTGAAGACACTGGGACCTCAGTAACCTATCGGGAGCTGCAAAACAATGTAGCAAAAGATATTACCTGGACGGTTACTGTGCCAGCGCATACTCAAGCTTATCTAAGTCTATTCCCGACGGATTTCGGTCAGCTAGAAAGCTCTAGTGCCACTATTTCAGTAAACGGAACAAGTCAAAAATCACAAATTAGCATTACAGGCCAATATTACAACCTTGGCTATTACGATAAACAAACTACGGTAAACTTTACAGCAAGCTTTTACGGAACAGCGGCAGTTAGCTTTATAGCTCCTAAAGTTGTCGGTATGGATACCCAAGCATTTGAACGCTCCGTTACTGCTATTCAAGAAAAAGGGGCAGATTTACACGTGAAAGGTCGGAAGGCAACCGGCAGCGTCACTGCTGAAAAAGACCAAGTACTTTTGACAACTATTCCTTATGATAAAGGCTGGAAAGCTTATGTGGATGGTAAAAAGGTACCAGTTAAAGCCTTTAAAAAAGCCTTTGTCAGCATTCCTGTCAAAAAAGGCGAACACACGATTACCTTCACTTACCTACCGGAAGGCTTTGTAGCAGGAGTTGTGTTGTTCATCGTTTGTATCGGCGGGTTCATCATTTTCGTTCGCTTCATCGAACGTCCGGATCTAAAGGTAGTGAAACAATCACGACCACGTAAACGCAAACGACCTTAAAAAAGAAGTTGCCCAAAAGTCGTTCAGGCTCGAGCAATTGGAGTAAAAGATGACAAATGCGCTTTTCGCATTGGCAGCTTTTATGAAATTGCCGAAGAACCTGACTTTTGGACACCGTTTATCCTAGGTTGAACCAAAAGTTGTTCAGGCTCGAGTAATTGGAATAAAAAACGACCAATGTGCTTTTCGCATTGGCGGATTTTATGAAATTACCGAAGAGCATGACTTTTGGATACCGTTTATCCATAAGAAAAGAGCGAGACAAAACCATTTTTAGTTTTGTTTCGCTCTTCTTTGCTTAATAATCCAACTGCTTCAAATGTAAAAGAAACGATTTATCTGTCTGTTGTTTAATCGTATATAAACGTGTTATTTGCTGATAAATTTTCTTATCTTCTTTCGGTGCAGGATCAAACATATCTAAGAGTCTGCTGATCGCATATTCAAAAACATCACTTTCAGCACCAACCAAGTAGCCTAGATTTTCACTTTCATTTAGCTGGCCCTTTTTGATTTCTGCAATTTTTTTAGTAAAATCACCAACAATCACGATTTCATCCGTCTTTTTGTCCAGTTCCGCCATTAGCGCTGCTTTACTGTTTACAGTTACTCTTTCAATTGTCATCCTTTTCCTCCCATTTAAGTGTTTTTAAATAGTATACATGACTTCTTCTACTAAAGAAACGGCCTGCCTTTTACCATATTCAATTAGGAGCGCCATTTGAATAAAGGCAAACAGCACACTGCTTTGCTTGTAATACGCAAAATAGCGGGCTTCCCAATGGGTAACATACATTTCCTTAGCAATCCGTGTATGTTTAAAATTATACGCTCGATCCCCATACTGATAAAAAATGTTAATCAAACGCTCTTTCAAAAAGGAATATTTCGTTTCACCCACATTTGCCAAAGGCGCAGTGCCAATATCCATCAATGTATAGCCCAAATGATGGTATTCAGCAATAAAGTGGCTCAATAAAAAATCGGTTGTCTGTTCTGGCGCAGCTTCTGTAAAACGTAAAAGATCATAAGAAATCTCCTTGCCTGCGGTGATTGGTTTAGCCGTGATAAAGCCCAACACTTCATGTTGAGCATTACGAAAAATACCCACATCGCTTTGGTCTAAATATTTACGGTCAAAGTGTCCGCTAATAAAGTTGCGCTCCCGCTGATTTTTCAGCCACTCCTCAGAAACACGTACTAATTCCTGATACAGCTCAGACGATACAGGCTCATGATACATAGTGAAATAATAGCCCTGATTGCTTAAATGCTTTAGCTCCATTTGATCAGAAGCCAGTAAAGCTGAAGTTGTCTGTGTAAAATCAATCAAGCCCTCTTCACCAATTTTCATAAAATTATAACCTAAATCATGCAAAATTAAAATGTATCGTTCGCTGACTCGATAAAATACAAGCTGATAGCCAAGCAAATCCCCCTCATCCATAAAGGCCAAAGTCGCCTGCATCCACTTCTCCGGATTTCCTATGGGATCAGCTAGTAAGAAGCATTTATTGGCTCTTATTTGATAGCCGAATAACACCTGATCCTCGCCATTCTCCTGATAGTAATAATAGCCATAATTTTTCAAATGCAGAAAATGACTGCCTTCTGTGCCGCCGTATTTTGCCAATAATGCGTTTAAACGTTCCTCTTGATAGCTTTCACCTAATCGTTTGTTTGTCTCAGCTAAATAATGATAAAGTGTAATTAATCCAATCATAGAAATCCCCAAACCAAGCAATCCTGAAAACCACACATCATCGGAAGGAAATAGTAAAAACATGTGCGGCAGCGGTCCGTTTTTTTCCGGATGTGAACTATAATAGCCCGCAATTGCATAAATAATGAACAAAAGACTGAACAAGCCACCATCAAAAGCTAATGCGCCCCAAGAATAAACAAATTTTTCCCGATAAAATTCCTTACGTGCTAAAAATACGGCGGAAAGTATCACTAAATAAGCTAAGATTAACTGCCAGGAAGCCGTTCTGGAAATCGTATTGATAATTCCGAAAATCAATAACCCAATCGTCGGCCAATATGCTTTGCGTACCTTCATAGAAATTCCTCGAGCAAGTCCAAGCAATAAAAAACCAATAAGCATATTTAAGGTTTGGTCTAAAAAATTAATTGAAAAAGGCAGAAGTAGCTCAAATAACCGACTCACATTCGATAAATTAGTAATTGTAGACAATAAAACCATCATAATTCCCGCAAAATAAAGAGCGGTTACTAAAATAAAATGCGCAGCCTTTTGCGAAAACAAACGTGGCAAATTATCGAAGAAGCGGTTAATTTTAACGCCTGCCTGATGAATGAAGAGAATAATTCCAGTAATAAACGGCAGCACATAATAAAACAAGCGATAATAAATCAGCCAAACCACAGCACTCGATTGCCCTACACCCAATTGAGAGAGCCCCAAAATCATCAGTACATCAAAAGTTCCCATACCTCCAGGCACCATGGTCAACATCCCGATTAATGTCGCAATAATAAACATCGGGTACACAGCTACTAAAGAAACATCAACCTGCATTAAGGCGCCCACACTCAAAAATACAAACATAGCGCCCAGCCATTGTCCCAATGAAGCGCCAAACAACCAAAATATCTCACGCGGGAAAAAATCCTTAAACAATGTATATTTTTTGAACTGCGCAAATAAAAATAACGCCGGTGCAATTAGACTCCCAGCTAGGAGCCAAACCCAATACTCTCGAAAAATACTATCCGGTCGAATGAAAAAAACATCCACAAACGCTACGAAAGCCAGCATTGATAAGCCTGAAATCATAAATAAGGCAACTTTTGAAACGGTGGCTACAACTTTTTTCCTAGGAACATCCTTCCCATAAAAACTAGCCCGCAGTGTCGCTCCAACCACGCCGCCAAAGCCAGCTAAATTATTAATCGTATTTGTTACCCAAGCCGATACAAACCAATCCCAAAACGGCATCTTAGGCTTCCCCTGCTTTTGCAGTACACGCACAACAACACGGTCGTATAAAAGCATTGGCAAAACGCCAAAAATTCCTGCTAAAATCATCCCTAGAATCCGAAGCCGACTTTGCGCACCCATCGTTTGAAAAACATCCTGCCAAGACATCCCTTGAACAATATGCGTGATCTGATTCGCAACGAAAATCAGTACTGAACCCAGAAAAATTAATTTCAATAATAGACTATGCTCTTTCATCAATTGAAACAGCTGTTTGAGTTTTCTTTTCATTTATTCACTGCCTTTTCTGTCCCTTCCGCGCCAAGCGAAAAAACACATTTTCCTCTATTCTTTTCTATGTTAGCGTATATGCAATTATTTTTCCACTTCTGTTCTTTTTTACTGTCTTAAATAGCTCAAAACAAAAATAAAACAGCAAAAATAAGAAAAAAGTTCTTACTTTTACTGCTGTCATCTCTATTAAGATAATGAATGCCGTAACGCCTATAATGTATAACCTTTTAAAACGAGGATTGCCAGTAATCCCACCATTGCGCCACCAACAGCACCTTGAATAATTGACAGAATAAAATATATTTTTTCTCTCTTTTGCTTTTTAACGATTACTTGTGCAATCAATGAGACAATTAAATTAACTGCTGCTAAAATCAATAATACTATTAACAAATAAACCCACTCCTTTTTTATCTATTTTAAGTATAGCAAACGAATTATGAAAGCGGTACTACAATCAATATAAAAAAAGAGCCTAAGACATTGGAACTGACACTATAATGAGATACAATTAAAAAAGAGCACCTCAAATTTAGTAAAATAAATTTGGAGGTGTTTTTCTAATGGCAAAGCATAATTA